>JBKDHV010000126.1:0-37331 GCA_046336915.1 Bdellovibrionales bacterium | reverse complement strand
GAGGCGACGAGCGCTCTCGATAGTAAGAGCGAAGTCGAAGTGCAGAAGGGTCTAAACTCCCTTATGGAAGGTCGAACCGTCATCGTGATTGCGCATCGACTTTCGACAATTCAGAATTGTGATCGAATCGTGGTTCTTCGCCACGGTGAAATTTCTGAAGTGGGAACTCACGATTCCTTAATTCGCCAGCAAGGTGAATACGCGAAGTTCTACAGTCTACAGAACCAAGCCTAGTTTTTCGCAGAATGAAACGCTTTTTGTCTCATGCTGAAACATGGAAAAAAGTTTTTCATGCTTGTCGCCTGACTTCTAAAGTCCGTCAAAACTTTGGACGATATGTGTATTGGAAGTCGTCACTTTCAAAGCTAAGGAGTCAGGTATGTCGATGATTAATTGGGATGAGTTTGAACACATACACGTGATCAAAAAACTCAAACAAATTTTGAACTCGTGGTGGGGCATTGACGTCATCTTCACCGACGAGAGAGGCCAGCTTAAGGGTTTTGATGGAGGACGTAACGTCTTCTCAAACGCAGCCGTGGGTTACTTCTGCTCAAAAGAATCCGCTCAAGCAAGCGTCGGAGAACTTGTCGCTAAGACCATCGATGATCTTCGTATGTCACAGAATCGTTATGCTATTAAGAAGTGGGATCTGACAGGGTTTGATGTCGGTATTTTCCCGATCATGATCGACGACGATATGGTCGGAACTGTTGTCGCCTTGGGATTCTTGAAAGATCCAAATGAGTCCCATCGACTTGGCGAGATTCGCGAGCGCTGGGCGGCTTTTGGTCTTTCTGCTGACATGATTGAAAAGAATATAGGACGAGTCAAATGCCTCACGGATTACGACCGTGCTCACTTCTGCGAACTTTGCGAACTGGTGTCGCAAGAGATCGTCACCCTGCACCTTGAAATCTCGTCTCGCGAGACTCGAATTCAGGAACTGAATAAGGAATTGGGCAACCGCTTTAAGTACGATAACATGATCGGAAAGTCGAAGCCGATGCAATCCCTCTATGCCCTTCTTGATAAGATTAAGGGCGCGGACTCTACGGTCCTTGTTCAGGGTGAAAACGGGACAGGTAAAGAGCTGATCGCAAAGTCAATTCACTACAACTCTCATCGCCATGACAAACCCTTTGTGATTCAGAACTGTTCGGCGTTCAACGACAACCTTTTGGAATCCGAACTCTTCGGACACGTGAAGGGATCTTTCACGGGCGCGCTGAAAGATAAGAAGGGTCTATTCGAGATTGCGGATAAGGGAACTTTCTTCCTGGACGAAATCGGGGACACCTCACCCCAAATGCAGGTGAAGCTCCTTCGTGTTCTTCAGGAGGGAACTTTCACTCCTGTGGGCGCAACAGAGTCTCGAAAGGTGGATGTTCGAATCGTGGCTGCGACGAACCGAAACTTGAAAGAAATGGTGGATCAAGGCACCTTCCGTGAAGACCTTTACTACCGCTTGAACGTCATCAATATCCGAGTTCCTCCTTTGCGTGAACGAAAAGAAGATATCCCTTACCTTGTCGAGTTCTTCTTGGCTCGCTTGCACGAAGTTCATCCTGCGGCGGCGAAGAAAGTTTTGACAAAGCGAGCTCTTGAGAAACTTTATGACTACGCATGGCCCGGAAACGTTCGTGAACTTCAGAACGAAATCGAAAGACTTTTCGTCCTTGCGGGTGAAGAAACCAAGCTCATGGCAGAACATCTGTCGGGCAAGATTCTTGAGTCCGCTGAAAAAACAAAAGTTCAGGGCGCCCGTCTTCAAGGTAAACTGAAAGACGCTCTTGAGGATCTCGAGCGCGAAATGATCCGCGAAGGTCTTCGCCGAACGGGTTGGAATAAGTCCAAGCTTGCAAAAGAGTTGGGCATCAGCCGTGCCGGCCTGATTATGAAAGTTGAAAAGTACGGGCTCGACAAACGTAAGCTCGCACGCTAATCGTCCCCTCCCTTAAAAGAAGTCAGACCCTCACGAAAGTGAATCCATGTGAGGTCTGACTTTTTTGTTTTTCCTCCCCAACCGATCCGAATCCGTCTGGCGTTGTAATATTCTCCCTTTCGTCGTGGGGATTGACTGCGAACTTGGTTTTGACGTTCCTGCAGTTTCTACAAAATTTATCTTCATAACGAAATGAACGCACTTTCATCCCCCATTTTTTTGGTTTTTTAGGCGCCCAATTTCGGCACGAGATTTGGAATAGAGATTTGTCAGCAGGGTAAGGGGGCGTCGTATGGTTGAGAAACTAAACGACATGATACAGGATCGCTATGGGAAGGGTTTTTCCGTACGCCAAATCGTAGGGGCCGAAGACGTGACGACTGAAAGTCGCTTGCGCGGGTCGGACCTCTACATTCCAATTCGCGCGAAAGACGTGTTTTTGGGGTACGGACTCGTGCATGAGGCTCAGGATCTTTCACCTGAGACTCATGCCCACATTTCAAGGCTCGTTCGTATGGTGCTTGAGCCCGCGCTTTACTCTCAGCACCTCGAACGAACTCTTCACAATCTTGAAGTCGAACAATCTTTGGACTTCGAGAATTCGAATCCTACGATTGAAGAGACTGCTGCGAGCAAGACTCAAAAAGTGAATTCCATTTTCGTTTTTGGTCAACAAGCTCAGCGAGTTCAAAAGATCGGGCTAGAGATCCATGAAATCTCGCAAAACTGGAGCTACTTGCCATTTCGAGATATCGAAGGAAGCCTTCTGAACGTGAAGGATCTTGCGAGCCTAGGCGATATGACTTTGGTCGTGGATCTAGAGATTGGAGTTTCCAGTTCTAAGCAGGAGCTTCTCCAAGACTGTTTAAAGTCGGGCCTGCAGGGACCGCTTCTTCTTTTCGTCGCGTCTCAACCTTCGTACAGGTTGCTGGAATCTGGAAAGATCACAGAAGGTCTGCACCAGCATTTGAAGTCGATCGAGTTTTCCGTTGATCGTCTTCCTGTTGAAAAGGGCACCCTTCGGGACGTGCTTGAGATGCTTTACTTTCAGTCATAGGGTGCTCGAGCAAGACTTGCCGGCTGCGAGCACCTCTGTCACACTGTTCAGGTGTCAGTGGTTGAAAATTACGTCGAAAATTTTTTGATCAAGTCACTTCGCTTTGATGACATTAAGATCCTGCCCCTTGCAGGAGACGCCTCAAATCGAAAGTACTACCGCATTGTCCATGGCGAAGAGTCCTGGGTCTTGATGAAGTGGGAGCCCTACAATCCCAAAGATTATCCCTTCTTAAGCGTTCTGGACCACTTTGCCGCAAACGGCGTTCATGTCCCCGAGGTCATTTCCCAGTCGCCGCAAGAGGGACTTGTTCTTCTTGATGATTTGGGTGATCTGACTCTTGAGCGAAAATTTTGGGAAAGCCAAAATCAGGAAAGTACTCTTTTCTTTTACAAAATGGCCCTGGATGAGATTCTAAAGATCCACGGGAGGGCCACCCAAAATCGATCCGATTGCACGGCCTTCAAAATTCAGTTTGATACAGAAAAGCTTCTTTGGGAGCTGAACTACGGACGAGACAATCTTATCACCGGAGTCCTCAAGTTTCCTCTGACCGATAAAGCCCAAACCGAACTTCAGAAGGCCTTTACCCACATCTGTGAAACGCTTCACCACGAACCCAAGGTGATCTGCCATCGGGATTATCATTCTCGTAACTTGATGATCAAGCTGGACAAGATGTACGTCATTGATTTCCAAGATGCTCGCATGGGTCCCGTGCAGTACGATCTCGTGAGTCTTTTTAAGGATTCCTATATCGAGATGACCGATGAGACGACGGCTCAGCTGATGAATTACTATCTGGATCGAGCCAAACCCTTTTTGGGACCCCAGTTTTCCCGAGAGCACTTCGATCATATCTACGAGGTTCAAAGCGTCCAGCGCTGCTTCAAGGCCTGTGGTAGTTTCGCAAGCTTCTTTCACCAGCGTTCGGATCGTCGCTATCTGAAGTATTTAACGCCGACCCTCAAGCGAGTTCTGAAGAGTCTGACTCGATTTCCGCAGTACAAAGTGATGGCGGATATTCTGATTGATTCAGGAGCCCTTGAGAAATCCTACGAGAATTTATGAAAGCCATGCTCCTGGCCGCCGGCACGGGTTCTCGGTTCCAACCTCATACGCTTCAAAAACCAAAGCCGGCTTTACCCTTATTGAATGTTCCTTTAGGTTACTACAGCTTTGATTTTTTAAAACAGGCTGGCGTTCGCGAGCTCGTCGTGAACACCTTTCACTTGCCAGGCGAAATTCGCGCGCTCTACTCAAGTCAGTCCCACTTTCCGGTGAAGTTCACAGAAGAGACGCCCCACATTCTGGGCGGCGGGGGCGGACTGTGGAACGCAAGACAACATTTCAAAAACGAAACGGATTTATTCTTGCTGAATGCCGATGAGGTGATTGGAACTCCGGACCTCTCCTTGTTCACAAAGCTTAAGGAATTTCACAGGAAATCTGGAGCGCTCAGTACACTTCTTGTTTCTGAGCACCCCGATGTCGGAACAAAGTTCGGCGGTGTGTGGGTCGATTCGAAAGAGCAAGTCCTCGGACTCGGAAAGCAGAAACCTGCGGGAGCTGCTAAGGGTTATCACTTTCTTGGCGTGCAGATCCTAAGTGGCGAGGTCTTTAAATTGATCCCCGAGAATGTTGAAAGCAATATTCTCTATGATGTGCTTCTGAAAGCAATTCAACAGGGCTCTGAAGTTCGCATTCTGAAAACGGAATGCCAATGGTTTGAGACTGGGAATCTTCAAGACTATCTTCACGCCACGGGGCAAATTCTCAAGCTTTTGCAAGACGACTCGGACCACATTCGTTCTCTACTCAAGATTCTCCATCATTTCGCACCCGGAAGTTCTTTCAGTGCGCACTCGGGCGGGCTTTGCTGGAAAGACTCGTCCAGCCAGATCGAAAATCTTGTCGTGCAGGATTTTGCGGTAATAGGACGGCATTGCAAAGTTCAAAAGAGTTCTCTGAAAGCGTCCGTTCTGGCTGATAAGAGCTCGGTTGAATCTGAGAAGCTCGATCACGAGCTTCGTCTTTAATTCGACTCGGCCCCGAGGAAGGTGTTTTGACTGTTCTTCAGTTGATAGCGACGGCTCATCATAACGAAGATGCTATCGCCTGCAACACCGATGGGATCACCATTGAAGTTCTTGGAAAGTCCTGAAACTTGAGCTGGTCCTCGAGCTCGTGCCCGACCGAGGGCCGCCGCTTGCCGAGCCGCTTCGACCTCATCGTAGCCCGCGATCGTGCCCAGTTCACCGCCACCACCCGATTCGAAGCCTGCAGTCGCAGTGTTCGTCTTCACTTGATCTGTTCGCGCAAGAGCGTCTTTTTCTATATCGCGTACTTCCGCCATTAGCTTACTCGCTCCATCCGCACCCAGAGCCGCTTCAAGGCTGCTTGGATTACTAGCATCAACCTGCTGTCCATCAGGAAGAGTCACCCGCCCTTTGGAGTCGACCTTGATTCCTTTCTTATCGAGCTCATTGCGAATTTGTGCCAATCGAGGCTCTGGAATGCGAGGACCGTCTCTGACGACTGGATCGTAGGGATTTGTGTTGGGTCCACAGCCCGAACCGCCTTGGAACTCACACGCATTGTCGCGAGAAGCTTGGATGGGTCCTGTGTAGCTGTCAGCAGACTTTTTTGATTGCACGGCCATTCCTACAAGGACGCCAGCGGCGATGCACGCGGGATATCCTCCAGACCCACAGACAGCCCATTGCTTCTGAGCCGCTGCTCCAAGGGCCCCGAACATGATCGTGGAAACCGCTTGTCCCCTCTGACTGTTATTGACGTTGTGGTTTGCCGAAGTTTGAAGGGACGCATGGTTACTTCCTGTCGTCGACTGACCCTGTTGAGAATCATTTGAGATTTGGGATCCGATCTGGTTTCCCATGGCGTTCCCGCGCCGAGCCTGCTCACTTCGACTCACGCGTGCTTCGGTCGCAAGCGAAAAACCTAGAGCTCCGATCATCAGCAGTTTTGTCTTCATAAAATCCCCACTCTTTATTTGATCCTCATTTATTTATGAAAAAGCGTTCTCTGATTGTCCTTGTAACGGGCCCTTACCTTTTCCCAATTCGAACGACCGGCTTCGGCCGTAACTTGACGAGAAAATTCGGATGCCAATTTTCGATTTGGATCTTTGGCTCCACCAGGTCCATAGGCCTTCAAACTTGCATCGAGCTCTCCGTAACCGGGGCCGGCTCCGCCCATACCAGCTCCACCGCCGCCACCGAAACCACCCAAGACATTGGTGTTCAGACGACGACCTCCAGAAGCTTGTCCATCCTGCGAGGCCCCACCAGGTGTTCCGGCACCCCCCAGACCTCCGCCGCTACCACCGCCGGGCGCTCCCGCACCCGGTCCGCCTTGAGGAGCTCCACCGCCCGCAAGCGGATTATCTTTGGGCCCACCCGTATCAAGCTGAACAGGTCCTTTCGGTCCTCCATCAAGCCCCGAAGGCGCGCCTCCCCGAATGGCTCCAGGCGGAGTCGCCGCACTCGGCGCTCGAATTCCCTGACACTCACCCATCGGAAGCTCATTGCGAGCACACTGACAGTTCCGAGTGCTGTAGTTGATACTTTTCGGATTGCTACAGTCGAGAGCTGCCGTGGAACCGGTATCATCATTACACTTACGAGCTTGCATCATGCCCTGAAGAGCCACACCAACTCCTGCGGCAGCGCTCTTCCAGTTTAATTGGTGTGCCTGGCAGGCTTTATACTGCTCAGTTGAAGCTTTCTGCACTTCTACTAGAGTAGTTTCTGTACGCGCAAACTCTTGTGCGGCTATTGCTGCATTCGGCACAACAGAAGATTTTGAACTCGCTTCAGCTTTTGCATCCCACGCCAACTCCACTGCGGCACCGCTAGACTTCTGTGCCTTGATGCAAGTTGTTTCACATAGCTTCTGAGCGGCGGCACACGAGGCCTGATACAGGCCTAAGGCCACCGAGACGCCCTTTAATGCGTTTGAAAGATCTGAGCACTGTTTTGCCATGGAGGTCCCAATCATTAATCCTCCACTTAGCATTACACCGTACTCCTTCATAAAACCCGCAATTTCGGGAGACGCCCACTCCCAGCACGCCACATTCGCGGCCATCGCATATCTTGAGCAGCTTGTGCTGCTGGAGATGCTTGCGGTTAAACTCTTTGAAAGTGGTGGTCCAGATTTGGGGACTACAGCACTGTAGGTCGTAATTTTATTCAAGTGATCTTCCAACTTAACGCGAACTGCTTCATTTTTCGCTCGAAGAGCCTCAGCGGCACTGATCTTCGCATGGTCTGCTTCTAACTGCGCAGAGGTCCACGACAAAAATAAAAGGTGAAAAATCACCAACGATATTCTAATCCTGCGCACAGTTCCCCCTGATACTAGTATTATCGACGGGTTCCGCGGTCTTATAAAGTTCTCCGAGGGAAAATCTCATGTTGAGACTGGCTCTTGACGTTTGAAAAAAGCTCGACGCGAAGAACTTTGACAGTCTCAATTCGAGATTGTTTACCAGTTATCGGGTGGCGGATTACGCAAAGGCCCCGGAGGAGCGTTCTCTCCCCCTAAAGGAAGGCTGCTGTCTTGAAGATGTTTCCGACTGACAAGCTTGACCGAGTACCCGACGCGGCCCCCATCGACGCAGTTTCCAGGCACAGGCGGATCTAGAGGCTTTTCAAATTCGTCAGGCGTCACCTGACCCGAAAGAGGTGCGTAGCACTTCCCGAAATTTGTGCGACTAGTTCGGTAGTCTTTCAAAGTATCCACACTCCAAGAATTCAAAAGGTGGACCGGGTTCTTCACCATGAAGGGCATTTGAATATCCGAGTCCAAAAGAGTCCCCGGAGTCAGATCTCGCTGAATTCGCATCTGATCAAAGATGTTAAACTGCTCGGTTCGAGCTTCACCTCGGAATCGCGATCCCAAATCACCTAAGATGCGATGGCGAGAGTCCCATCCGGGCCGATTTTGAAGACCGGCTTGGATGACTTTGTAGTAGTTGTTGTAAAAATCCGGATCGATCGAGTAATAGGCGAGATCAAAAAGATTCGGTGCAATCCCTGCGATTTCGAGCAGTCGAAGTTTCGGCGCGCCATTTGAAGGCACCGACCACGAAAGTTGATCGAGCGCCTCACCCTCGGGGGTGTTGTAGCTGTTTCCAATGGAATCGTAGTAATTCAGACTCGGGCCTGCATCTTGAATCAGCTGAAACGGGTAGGTCGCGCCAGCCCCAAGCGCCGTATACGTCGCCGGGTTCAGGATCGCCCGATGGAAGTACCCCAGAACTCTCTCGACTGCGTAGCCACCGGGGTTCTGCTCATTTTGCCCATCCCCTGCGAAACGACCCAAATTCGGGACCCAAGAAGGATCATCAATATTGCTAGTGATGCTACCTAAGTTGGTGACGCGAACAGGGCCGTTCGGCTCGAGCATTTGAAACCGATTGTAAGAATTGGCTGTTTCGTTGATCCGCGCTTGCCCCGCCTGTGAGGGCTGCCAGTTTCGAAAGTACCAAGGTCCGATCCGACCCCCAAAAGGTTTGGAATAGGCTTCGGCCGAGATTTCGACTTCTGAAAGTGGCATAAAAGGAATCTTCGGTCGCGCTGTCGCTTTGATTCCGACGTAACCCGCACACCAGGGATCTTTTTCGAATCCAACTAGAGTCGGCCGAGGGCGTAGAAACTGCTGAATGGCCTCAACGTTCGTTCTTAAATCCGGCTGGGCCTGCGCGATAATCTCGGGAGTGTTGAAGCTATCTAGCTGCCGCGCTTTGATTCGGATATCCACGGCTCCGGCGTCCCTGTACGCACAGTCGGCGTAAAGCCAAACGGGGTAGACTTCGATTGGCACAAGCCAGGGCGGCAAATTGAGATCCTGATGACTTCCCACCTGACCGCCGGACGCTCGACATTGACCCTGCGCGAATCCATTCAAAACACGAAACTCGACGGACTCCCGATTGGCCGCGGTGAGATTCTTTAAGAGAGTCTTTTCAATTCCTTGGCGAGCGTTCTGCCCTGAGATCTCAAAAAAGTCATCGCTCTGGGTACTGATTCCATCCGCTAGATACTTGATCAGACGCATACGCTCTTCTGAGTCTAAGGTGTGAGCCAAAATGAACTTGCCACCGACGAAATAGTTAAGGGCCCCGACATTCGCACAGCGTTTCTTCGAATTCGAGATCGCCTGACGAATGGCATTGCCAACCGTGATACCAAATCGTATGAAGCCCGGAATGATTAAGACGTTCGGGTCTGGCAGTCGAACTTCATGATTGGCAAGATAACTTCTTTTACAAGTGTTCTCGTTATCAGCTTGTCCAGGGGCCGTGGAACTGCCTTGCACTTCATGAGGCGCGTACGCGATACAGAATCGCGGACGCTTGTACAACTGCATATAATCTGGATTCCCATTCCCAGCAAGGACTTCGCCCAAAGCGCTTTGATTGCTCAAAAGCTTCTCAAGGGGCAAACTCGGTCGCGTTTCAGCTTCCGCACCCGCACTCCCTAAAACCCGGTGCCGCCACACGAGCAGTTTCCAGCTTTGGCGAATCTGATAGTTCACGTGAGCGATGGCATTCAGAACTTCCGCCTGTTTCATGGCTCCGTAGTAGGCCGCGATATCCACAGAGTTTTGCAGATTCACCTTGTGATGAATCAACAAGCCGACGTTGACGATCATGGCAAAGAAAAGAAAAAGCACTTGAAAAAGAAGCGCGACAAAAATCGCTACTTGGCCGCGAGAGTTTCGAAGAACATGAGTCGCCATCAAAGTTTATTGTGCTGAAAGTCCTCGGAAAAATCAGGCGGTCTTTCTAGAGAATAGACCTAAGTCGGTCGGTATCAGAAAGGAAAATTTGACCTCTCTGGGGGCTCCAGAGATCATACAAAAGAGTCACACCTCGAAAGGGAAACTCGACTATGGTCAATTTCAAACTGGTTCTCGCGGTTCTCTCATTTTCTGGGACCCTTTGGGCTCGAGATATCCTTTTCGAAGGCTATTACAAGATTTCTTCAGCGGACCAGCATATTGGCTTTGCGATTTCTCGTTATGAGTTTGATCCAAAAACAAAGCGCTTCCACTCGACTCAGTTCACGAAGATTAAAAACTCCGGTCTGGACATCCTCGAGAGTCTTTCCGCGGTGAGCGAGAGTGATGAGTCCATGACCCCCGTGTCGTACAAGTACACCTCACTTGTCGGAAATGATTCTAAAACAATCGATGCCAAGTTTAAAAAGGGCAAAAAGCCAACCGATCCCATCAAAATGACAGCGATCCTTGAGCAAAAGGGGAAAAAGCCCGTCACGATTCGAAATGATCTTTTGCCACGAGTATTTCTGGGAACCTTTCTTTACTATCGCATGTTGAAATCGGCCCAAGGCCTTCAAACAAAATCGAACTACCAATACGATGCGATTGCGGAAGAAGATGCGACGGTGGAAAAAGGCTCGGCCCTTGTGGTGGGCGAGGAAAAGTTCAAAGGCTTTACCGCTTTACGAATTGATAACACGTTCAAGAAAAGTCTTTTTGTTAGTCACGTCACAGATAAGGGAGAGCCTCTTTCCTCTGTAGTAAAAGACGCCCGTCTGAATATGGAGCTTGTTCCGCAAAAGTCCGAGGCCGTAGGCGAGATTGGGTTGCCTGAATCGGCCGCCATCACGTTGTTTGGCTCGCTTCCCGCGGGCAAAAAGAATGTGGTCGCGCAATACTTTGAGAACGCCGACAAACTGAAGACCTCCAATGGAGGCAAACAAGAAGGTTTCCCGCAAGGTCAAGGCGTTATGATCAAAGGATCAGCCACTCCTCCCAAGGAGGAACCTTGATACGGCACGCTTTAGGCCAGCACATGTTCATTGGGCTTGAGGGCCCCTCGTTATCAAAGGACGAAAAGGACTTCATCGTCTCGAACAACGTCGGCGGAGTTGTCCTCTTCGGCCGAAATGTGAAAGAGCCAAAACAAGTTCATGAACTTTGCCGCGAGATTCAGTCTTTACGACATCAGATGCCCGATAAAGCTCCGTTGTTCATTGGTATCGACATGGAGGGCGGCCGAGTTGCACGCTTGAAGGCGCCTTTTACGGTGTGGCCACCTTTAAAGAAGGTGGGTGATCTTGATAATCCGACTTTATCTTTTCACTTCAGTTACTGTCTTGGACGAGAGCTGCGTGCCGTTGGAATCAACCTGGACTTCGCTCCGTGTTTGGATGTTAACAATAATCCCCAAAACACCGTTATCGGCGATCGCGCCGTGAGCGCTGATGTGAACATGGTTTCAAAACATGCGTCGGCCTTGGTCAGAGGGTTCATTAAGTCGGATGTGATTTCTTGCGCTAAGCACTTTCCAGGACATGGTCACACCTTGATCGACAGTCACGAGGATCTGCCCGTGGAAGATCTCGAGTTTGCCCGACTGGACCAAGTGGAACTGCAACCTTTCAAGAAAGCCTTTAGAGCTCGCGCCGAAATGGTGATGATGGCCCATATTCTGTTTCCCAAAATTGATCCCGACTTTCCTGCCTCACTTTCCGAGATATTTATCAAAAAAGTTCTACGATCTGACTGCCGCTACCGGGGGCTTGTTATCAGTGACGATTTGGGAATGGGCGCTCTGACTCGACGCTTTTCCACAGAAGAGATCGCCGTTCGCTCCCTGCAAGCCGGGATCGATTTACTGCTTTACTGTAACGACCCCAAAGCGCCACCTGTTGCCCTTGAGGCCCTTGTCGACGCCTGCGCCAATGGCCCACTGAACGCTCAGGATGTCGAAGTCAATTACCGAAAGATTCTTCAATTCAAACTAGAGAAAATTAAGAATCCAGATCCTTTACCCTTGGACGAAGCGCTGAAACTCGTCGGCAACGACCATCATCAAAAAGTCGCTCGAGCCCTTGCTGATGGCCATATTCCCGAAGGCCTACTTGTCGAAAATAAAGGCGAATAGACCGCCTTCGGTCTTTATTTCTTTAAGCGGAGCCCAGAGCAGCTGAATGCTCTATGCGATTGCTGCGAGACGAAAACTCACCAAGGCCATCCGCGAACACGCGCATAAATTCCGACAATGCCACGAGCACTACGGCCAGATTGGTGAATCAGGAAAGTTCAACTTCAAATAGACGATTCAACCCCATGTTTTTCCAAGGCGACGACTAAAATCTAAGAAACACCAAGGTCCTCCACACAAGCTGAGTCGGTTTCCCAAAACCAAGTTCGGCTTTTGGGAAGCCGACTCAGCCCGACAATTGTTCGATCACTCTCTGTAAAATCTTCTGAATTAAGTCTCTGAGAAGGAATACGGTCTCGATGATTGCGGCACCTGATTTGTAAGGAAAGAGGTGGGGATCGAATATGAAATTGGATTTAGAGCTCGAACAACAAATCGCTCAAGCACGTTGGAATTCTTCCGTTTTAAGTTCTAGGAAGCCTACGTCACGCTTTGTGATCGGCTCGATTCTTGTTCATATTCTATCAGCCTCAGCGATTTTACAGCTGGGGCCGCTTCCCCAACCAGAGCCGACCATCATTGAGGTCGATCTGGGTTCCGCGCCGATTGCCGAGCAAGCTTCTGCGCCCGTGATCGCGCCAGAGCCCCAGCAAGCCGCACCAGCCGTGATGCCTGAGCCCGCGTTGGCTCCGGCTCCTGTTCAGACGGCAGAGCACGTTGTGGCCCAAAAGCCCGCTCAAGTCGCGAAAGTCGTTCCCATTGTTGCTCCCGTCGTCGACTCGGCACCTCAAACAGCAAGCCCGCCATCGCCCGTGGCAGAATCAGCTCCGGCTGCTCAAGAGACAACTCCAGCCACTCTTGATGATATTGAGACTCCGACCCTTGATGACTCGGAGGTCGTCGCAGCTGTCGGCCAAAAACAAGATTCTAAAGTTTCAAAAGATGAAATTGAAAAGAAACTCTCGGAAGCTCAAAAGGCTGAAGCCGAAAAAGCAGCACTATTAGCGCAAAATCTAGAAGCCGACACCACAGCCGCCGAGTCGTCCCTGAATCAAGAGATGAACACGCTTGAATCGAACGTGGCTGAAGAGAATGCGGCCCTGGCCGCTCAGACTCAGGCTCGCACCGAGGCCATGAAATCTGAACTTGCAGCCGCTCAGCAGGCTCAGGCGGAACAGACTTCATCGCCGGAAAACGGGGCCGGATCGGCAGCCCAAAGGGCGGGCCCGGGCACCGTAGGTGAACTACGAAGTCTTGATCAACTTCGACAAATGCCAGGGAATCCGCGACCCCAGTACTCTCCAGAGGAGCGACTCAAGGGTCAGGCCGGAGCCGTAATTTTTAAAGCTTTTGTAACAAAAGAGGGGCTGCTTCAAGAATTCCAGATGTTGCAGTCGTCAGGTCATCGCAACCTTGACTTCAAGACGCTCAAAGCGCTTAAGCAGTGGAAATTTTACCCTGGTCAACAGGGCTGGGTGGAGCTTCCTTTTAAGTGGGATCTCAAAGGTGGGCCTCAAGAAATGCCCACCCTGTTACGCCGGCGAGTCAGCCAACAAAACTAGTCGCCAAAAAGAGCTTTTGCCTTGGGAGTCGTGCCCTTGTTGCGAAGAGCTGCTTTGCGCTTCACGCCCTTACGAGCCAATTTTTTCTTACGGATCACTTTTGTACGACGTGTTTTAGAAGCCATGTTGTTTCTCCCAACTTTAAGAAGGACTGGCTATCAAAATGGGACGCCGAAGTCAACGGAATGCCGGGTTTCTTTTGAACCCTCCTCATTCCATACCGAGGCGTAATCCACTCGGAAGCGCGGTAAGTCCAAGCCGAACCCAGCCGACCAAGATTCCCGAAGCCCTTGGGGCTTATTCCACCCGAATCGCAGAACGACAAATTCTCCTGCGTAAGATTCAAAACCCCAATGGGGCGTCATCTTTTCCCAGTCGTTTTCACGATTTGTGACAAAGTCAAAGCGGGCCCTCAGCCATTCTTGATAAAGATAATTTAAGCCGATGCGACTTCGTGGGCCCATGCTTTCAACATCTTGAAACTTGTCAGCGCGGTCCACCACGTTTTCAAAAGACGCTCCCACTCCAAATCGTGGGTTCAGGGACCAAGCAAGCCCCGCCGTCGCGTTGAACGCGGAAGATCTTCGCTTCTCAAGAGTGGGAGGAAGTTCCACTTGCCAGTAGTTCAGAATCAGACCAAACGAAACTCGGTCATAAACATAATCTGAAAAGCTAAGCCCGAAGACCTGCGCCTCTTCTTGCCCTTGCGTGTCCTTCCAGTACGTCACCGCCCCTGGAAAGGCGACGGTGGGCGAGTTTTCCGTGATACTCACGGCCGTTAGATCCTTCTGAAAAGTCGAGAAAAGATGGCGATTCTTGAGATGCACCAAAGTCGCCGGATTCATGAAGCTGGATTCTCCAGGTTCAATCGAGGCCGCCCCGCTGCCCCCCGCGCCCAGAGCGACGGAGCTTCGAGGCATGCTCCACGCAAAGAATCCCGAAAAAAGTAAACCGAATGAAAGAAAGAGAGTGAAAAATGGCATGAAAGAATCATGCCCCGCCTAGAAGGAGATCTCCAAGCTTAAAATGAGTTTCGTGAACTATCGCTTGAGACAAACCGTGATGTAGTGACCACAAACCCTTGAGATTTGGTTGCCGACGTTTGCAAGGGCGGCTTGGAAGTTATCCTCGTTCAAGCAAGACACACCAGGCGTATAGGCCACAAGATAAGGAAAAGGCTGAGATTGCCCCGTCTGCACGTTGAAGTTTTGGAAAGGCTCATTGGGATAACAGTCAAACCCCACCGGAACTGCGCACAGTCGGGTCCCCGCAGGCGTCACTTGGTACCCAAGACGCCAGTGTTGAGGCGGGAGGATCTCTCGAATTTTGGCCAATAGAAGTGAGGTAAAGTTTTGAACCGCGAAATCTCCGCGCATGGGGTTACACAAAGCGGCTCGCGCTCCCGCCATATCGGCCTGATCAAATTCCGCCGTCTGTTGATTGTTTGCGGGCCCTCGAGGAACAGAGCTCATAATTGGAATTTCCGTGCAATCCCAAGCATTCGCCGCACCGTTGACTGTGTCGGAAACTGGTTGCTGATTCTGCATATTAAATTCTTGAATGCCCTTCACGACTCGAAGGCCTGCTTCGGGGCGGTTATCGGGGTAACCGAACTGTAAGAAGTAGGCACGGCCATAGGCTGCCGTCTGAGCAGAATTGCTGGCCGCCGCAGGGCCGCGAATGGCATTGGGGTTTCCGGATTCAGAAAACCCCGCTGCAATTGCAAAGCGTCCCGTGTTCGAACAGCCTTGAGCCAAACAAACACGAAAATTTCCAGCCGAGGCCAAGCCCGACCAATAATCCGCCGCGGGAGCATTCTGAAAAAAGGAGTAATCGATTCGGGCATCCGTCGAAGGCGCTCGAGCACTGTAAGGAACAAATTGGTTGTTGTTCCTGCGCGCGGATTCGACAAGCGGTGTGAGCCAAGAATCATGAGACAGGTAATTCATGCGGCCCCAAGGAGCAGAATTCGGACTTGCATCGAAGAAGGACCGATAATCCGTGCTCGAACGAAGTGCGACCTGAAGCTCAACATTGGGATTAGTTTGCTCAAGAAGTTGTTTATACTGAACATCAAGAACTTGCGCATTCCCCAGAATGGGAGTCAGCTGACCCTGGGCCGTCTGCAAAAAGTTGGGAGTCAGCCGAATCCCGCCGCGATTTCCGCCGGCGCTAATTCTCAAAGTGAAGAGCCCGCCGGCTCCACGATTATTAGGGACACATGAGTTATACGTGATCGAGTCAAGACCCACTTCAAATGCAATCGGAACCGTGTTTCTTGTCACAGATGCTGCATCGGAGCTGATGAGCCCCTGCTCGTCGTTCATCTCAAATGTGGATTGGCCGCAGTTTTGAAAAAAGAAAACCACAAGAGTCGCGCTAGCCAAGACCGCCCCTAGACGTCTCCTCATTGTCATTCCCCCTACCCTCAAAGCGTAGCATGACAGTTAGGCGGGGTGCAGCCAATATTCCGCCTTGTCTTAGATTGAAACGTTTGAGAAGAAATGAAGCATGTCTCAAGTCGTCAAAAAAGCCATCATCCCCGCCGCAGGTCTAGGAACTCGATTTCTGCCGGCCACAAAGTCCGTCCCAAAAGAGATGCTCAATCTCGTCGATGCCCCCACGATTCTTTACGTTGTGGAAGAAGCCGTTGAGGCCGGAATCGAAGATATTGTGCTCATCGCGGGCCGCGGGAAACACGCGATTGAGGATTTTTTTGACATGTCCTACGAGCTTGAAGACAAACTTGCTCATGCAGGAAAGCTGAACCTTCTGGATCGCCTTTTGAAGATTCGCAATACCGCTAACATCATCAGCATTCGCCAAAAGCAGGCCCTGGGTTTGGGCCATGCCGTGTACTGTGGTCGACCCGTCGTGGGCAATGAGCCCTTCGCCGTTCTTCTGGGTGACGAAATCACTGTCAGTCAGAACGGAAAGAAGACCGTGACCTCTCAGCTGTGTGAAAATTTTCAGAATCAGGGACTTTCCTCAGTCTCGATTATGGAAGTTCCCGAGAAGGATGTTTCAAAATACGGAATCGCCGAGGTTGAAAAGATCGAAGGCCACCGCTACCGCATTGTAGGATTGGTTGAAAAACCAAAGCCGACCGAAGTGAAGAGCCGCATTGCTTTGGCGGGCCGCTATGTGTTTGAGTCTCAGATTTTTGAAGAGCTGAAGAATGGAAAACCCGGGCTTAACGGAGAAATTCAATTGACGGATTCGATGAAAATTCTGATGGCAAGCCGAGGAATGGAAGCATTGACTTTCGATACGAAACGATTCGATGCTGGTGACAAGCTTGGTTACTTAAAGGCCTCTGTCGAATTGGCCCTCATGAATCCAAGCCTTGAAAAGGAATTTCGTTCTTATTTGAAAGAATTGGTACAAGGAAATCCGGTATGAAGTTGAGCCTGCTCATTTGGGCCTTCAGTCTGTTTGCTGAAGCTTATGTCCCCAACACGCGAATGATCCTCAGTCGAACTGTCGAAAACTCGGGGTCGGGTGGCTATCAGATCGAAAAAGAAGTGAAATTTAGCAATCCCGAGATTCCAGCCCTTAAAGAAACCTGGAGTCTTGAAAATGATCGAACCCTTCGCTTGACAGTCGTTCCTGTGGGCCAGAAGCCCGCTCCTAAATTGACGATTCTGTGGGCCGGAGGACAGCGCCATCTTTTGCTCGCAGGCTCGAAAGAAACGACGCGACCTTCACCTGAAAATGCCGAACGACTCTTTCACTTCCGCACCACCGATAACTTTGTTCAGTATCTCCACCAGCAGAATATTCTTCAGGCGAACTCTGGAAACTTAGATCTTGCTCGGTTGAATCGCGCGCAAGGGGTCGTCACGTGGGGGCTTGGAAAAGTCACCGAAGAAGGCTCGGATCGTTTTGCTCCCTATGTCTGGATTGAGCAGGATCGATTTGTCGTTCGAAAACTGCGCTTTGCTTCGAAGAGCGAACTGACGGCCGATCATTTTCAAGTCTACGCAAAAGGCCTTCACTATCCCGATGTCGTGACTCTGGCTTGGGATGACCAAAAGGCTCGGCTAACCACACAATCCGTAAGTCTGAAAAAATTCACACCGCCCTTTTTTCAAGCCTCACAACTTGAAGACAGCCAGGAATTTATGCGAACCATGGCGAAGTGGCCCGTCGTCAGCGAATTTTACAAGAGGTTTCGTTGAGTCTTTGGCAAATTGCGGTTGAGGCTCCTTTACGCGAGCCCTTAACCTATGAATCTGAACTTCCTCTGCAACGGGGCCAATGGGTTCAGGTGCCCCTCGGACGACGAACCGCTATGGGAGTCGCTCTTGGGCCTGCAAAAGACTATCCGTCTGAAAAAATTAAATCCGTTCTTTCTATCGAGTCCGAACTTCCTCAACTTCATGAAGCGTTTCTACAGTGGATCCTCAAGATGGCGGACTACTATCACTACCCGGTCGGTCTAGTTGCAGAATCCACTCGACCACCCCTGAAGGCGAAGAAATCCGAGAGGAAATCGAAAAGATCTCCGGTTGTTCCCGAGCTGGCTTCCGAAACACCGCCGTCTTTAACTGATGAACAAAAGCAGACAGTTCATGCGATTCAAGACACACCGGGCTTTCATGTCCACCTTGTTCATGGAGTGACCGGATCTGGAAAGACTGAGGTCTATCTTCAGTTACTCGAAAAAACTTTGCTCGAGGGAAAAACCGCGATTGTTCTTGTTCCGGAGATTGCTCTGACTCCGCAGTTGATTCAAAGATTCGCCCGTCGGTTTGGAAACCGGATTGCAGCTTTTCACTCGCAAATGACCCCTCGTGAAAAGACAGATCATTGGCTTGATATTGTGAATGGCAATAAACAAATCTTGATCGGAGCGCGATCGGCCTTGTTCTGCCCTCAGAAGAATTTAGGTCTGGTCATCGTCGATGAAGAGCACGAACCAAGCTACAAACAAGATGACAAACTTCGCTACCATGCCAGGGACGCAGCCGTCATGCTCGCCCACTTCCACCAGTGCCCGATTGTTTTGGGCTCGGCAACGCCCAGCCTGGAAAGCTGGAGCAACGCCCGAGCCGGCAAGTACCGACTTCATCAGTTAAAAAAGCGAGTGCACCAGGGAAGTCTTCCGAAAGTTGAGATCGTCGATCTTCGTCAAAGCGAGGATTCAAATTCCCAAGAACTTCCCGACTGGCTTTCGCCAAAACTTTTTCAGCGCATGAGCGATGTTCTTGAGTCTGGTTTTCAAGTTGCCCTTTTTCTGAATCGCAGGGGCATGGCCAACGTCGTCATGTGCAATCACTGTGGCCACTCCGTCGAGTGCCCAAACTGCGATATCAATCTGACTCTTCATTCCCGCTCACATTTGGTCTGCCACTACTGCGATTATCATGAAAATTACAAACCAGAATGCTCTTCGTGCCAAGCAGGAGAACTTTCCGCGATCGGACTGGGAACTGAGAAGCTTGAACAAGATGTGCAAAAACTTTTTCCCAACCGAAGAATCGCTCGTGCTGACCGGGATGAGATTCAAAATCGCGAGGATTTGGAAAGCTTTATCTTTCAAGTGGAGTCCGGCGAAGTCGACATCTTGATCGGAACACAGATGATCGCAAAGGGTTTAGACTTTCCGAAGCTTAAACTTGTCGGCCTGGTTTTAGCCGATATCGGATTTAATCTTCCTGATTTCCGAGCCACCGAGAGAAATTTTCAGTTAGTGGTCCAAATGAGCGGGCGACCCGGACGACATGCCCTGCACGAAAAGGATCAAGGGGAAGTGATCATTCAAACTTTCAACCCTGAGCATGAAAGCCTGATCTATTCCGTCCATCACGACTACGAAGGTTTTGCGGCACACGAACTCTCGCATCGCGAAGTCTTTCACTACCCGCCCTTAGGGCGATTGATCAGTCTGCGAGTCCAGTCGGCCGATCGCCACAAGGCCCAAGAACTCGCTCGCTTTGTTGGCAGCCGCGCCACCGCGCTCAAGGCGCAGTTTTCGCAGTACGAAGGTCTTGAAATCTTAGGTCCTGCGGAAGCTCCCCTTTCAAAATTGAAGGGGCAGTACCGCTATCATTTGCTGCTGAAAGGCGCTCGGGGCCCCGCTCTTCATAGTTTTTTGAAGAAGTTGATGGGCGATGAAAAGTGGATTCCGAGCCGTTGTCGCGTGATCGTCGACATTGACCCGCTTCACCTGCTCTAAGCTATAATAGGCTATGATCGCCTGCCCGCGCTGCGGCCTTCAGGTGACGGATCTACACGCCGTCGAAGGCCCCTTGATGCAAAAACTGAATGAGCTTGGAGAGTCTCCTCCAAGTCAGACGTGCATGCCCTGCTTAGGTGAACTCCGTAAACAAGCGGCCTCGGGCCAGGGTGGAATTCTTCTCGCGCAAGAAAAAGCAAAAGAGCAACACCGGCTGAATCTTTGGAAGAACCGAGTGTCGCTGGTGAAGAACGGCCGAAACTTGATGAGCCAAAAAAAATTTTCAGAGGCCGCCATGGCCTATGAAAAGTATATTAAAATTCTGGAGCTCGTTTTCGGCGTGGAAAAGGGTCAAAGCCTGACCCCCGATCACTTCAAAGAAACCGCACGCACCGAGGAGCTTACGGTCGTCACCTCAGTTTACTGGGATCTTGTGCGCATTTACGATACAAGTGAAAAGTACGGTGAACGCCAATCAATTGCAGCAAAACAGCTTGCACTTTTTGCGCGCTTTACTCCGATCTTTCCTGATATCCTCAAGCGCACAGAGTCTTTTGCTCGACAAGCGAAAAACCCGGCTGTTTTCAGAGGGCTTTTGAAAAGTATTTCCAATGAACGGCCGCGCTGTTTTATTGCAAGTGCGGCCTTCGAGAGCCCCTTAGCACCTGAAGTTCAAATTCTTCGCCACTATCGTGAAACTCGCTTACGGCCTTCGCTCTTGGGAAAAAGGTTTATTCGGATTTACTATCGCCACTCTCCGCGAATCGCTGCATTTTTGGACAGACGACCGGGCCTCAAACCCTTCGTGCGCGGGGCTTTGAGACTCTTGATCAAATGCGTTAGCTGAATTGAGGAATTCTACTTGCCAAGAAATCCGCCCTTGATAAGGATTTCGGGATGAGCATGGTCTACGATTACATCGTTATTGGTAGCGGTCTTTCAGGATTAACGATTGCCACTGCGCTTTCTCAGGAAACTTCAAAAGTTTTACTGCTAGACTCGGCAGATCAAGCTGGGGGCTGGCTTCGAAAACTGCACATGCCCTTCGTTCCGGCAACTCCGTCAGCGCAAAGCGCGGTTCTGAATCTTGAGTCTCTTCTGAACTTGAAAATTCTTGGCGAAGTTCGGGATTCAAATCCGGTGACTTATGAGAACTCATCCCTAAAAACTTTTATGGGATTCGGTGAAAAGTCTCCTGAGTTCTACGATGAAATTTCGTACTACTGCGCCACTCAGTCTTACGATTTAAAACTCTCTCCATCAGAGTGGATCACACTTTTGTTGGAACGCTTTAAGGGCACTTTTCAACCTCGCTCGATCGTAACGAAATTCGTGGTCGAAAATGGCCGAGTTCAGTCTTTGCTCGTCAATGGCACAAAGAAAGTCGTTGGGCACAATTTTATTTTCTGTGGCGAAATGAAGTCTCTTGAGATTCTACTTCCGATCGACTTTATGAGCTCGAAGGTTCGTAACAAGATCGCGAAAACGAAAACTTGGACGCGAGCCTCTTTGCAGCTGACTCATGCTGGGCCCGTCACGGACAACCAGGATTTCCATATTCTGATCGGAACGGCTGCCGATGAAATCGTGACCTGCGTCGGCCGTTTTGCAAATCAAGTCAGCACGTGGACAACCTTTATTTCGGATGACGAGGCTGAGGATCCTGAAATCACAGCGCAAGCTTTGAAGCGAATCAAACGTCAAATCAAGCGCGCCTACCCCGACTCTTTAAACGCACCTCTTGAAGAAAAAATCGTCGTTCAGTCCGAGTTTGGTGGACATTTCGATGTGAAACTTCAAGCCAATCAAACTTGGCCTGAAATTGAAAATCTTTGGATTGGAAGCGCTCCCCTTCAAAAGGATCGAAATATTGTGGGAGCTCTTCGGCAGGCCTGGCTTGTGCTGGCGTCCCTGGGCTTCAGCGTTTCCCCAACCCTGTCTTTCGAGACACCCGAACACTCTTCTGCGGATCTCGAAATGGCCGCTGAAGTTTCAGAAAAAAAAGAAGCCGAGCTTTAGGCTCGGCTTCTACCCCTAATGACCCATTTGCCGCTTTTGCCTTACAGAATCAAAACCCGAGCGGACTGCTGAACAGTCGAGTCTTTGGCCGGTTTGATTAAGAAGGTGCAGGCCTTCCCATGGCGAAATGCCTTCACTTCAATTTGGATTTCATACGATCGCAGATACTCCTTCGTTCGCATGTCAAAGCCCGCGAAGGAAAGCAGTGTTTGTTTGTAGACGCACAGATTCGGCGTCGGAGTCGAATTTACAACAACAGGCTGGCTAGGCTCCTCTTTCGAAACCGAGTCGACAACTAAGGAAACAACTTGATTCTGTGAGTTCTTCGAAAGTCGGCTGATGACATTCACTTTTCCAAACTCGCTTCGGTCGTATTGCGTGTTGTAGCTATGGGCCGTCAGACCTGTGAAGAGTGAGAGCATCACAAACAATTTCATGGCCGCTTCCTTTCGTTTCTTGGAAAGCTAATGACGTATAGCATCATGGCCGTTGAGGAACAATCGTATTGGGTTTTTTACAGTCAGGTCCCGCGGAAGTCGTCGGGACCCCTACAATTTTTTCAGAAAGTCAGCCCCACACCCAAACGAAGCAAGGTAATACGCGGAAAGTACTGGATAACTCGGATGGCTGTTCGGACATCATCTTTGTCCTCATCGTCGGCTGAGCTCCCGAGAATCGGGGCCTTACGATAGGTTTGGAAAAGAGGCTGGGTCCACGAAAGGGGTGCATAGGCTAAGGCGAAAAGAATCCAAATTTTTTTCATGGCGCCATTCTGCAAAGGTTCTAGGCCCTTTGCAAGGTCGGTCTCTTGCACCTGGTTCGCGAGTGCTTGGCACGGCTGCGATCACCTCCTGAACTTCGCAAATCTCCTCTGAATTCCTTTGCCTCTTAGCAGCCGGTTTGGTATCCCGGTCAGTCAATACACACTCCGGATGACGTTCTGGTCCTTTCTCGTGGTTGAGAAGGGGACATTCTTGAGGGACTCGGACTTTTCGAAGCCGTCTCGCCCTCAGGCTCTGATCCGGAGGAGGCCAAACCAGAAAAAGGAGAATTTATGGCCAATGTTACCATGAAAGACATGCTCGATGCCGGTGTGCATTTCGGGCACCAAACTCAACGATGGAATCCCAAGATGAAGCCTTACGTGTACACATCACGTGGCGGGATCCACATCATCGACCTTCAAAAAACGATCATCCGCGCGCAAAAAGCCGCTGAGTTCGTAAAGGACGTTGCTGCGAATGGCGGCCGTTTGATTTTTGTTGGAACAAAGAAGCAAGCGATCGAGCCCATTATGGAAGCGGCTCAACGTTGCGGCCAGTACCACGTTACAAAGCGTTGGTTGGGCGGCATGCTCACAAACTTCGAAACGATCAAGTCTTCGATCGATCAAATGCGTAAGATCGACAAGATGAAAGAATCGGGCGAGCTGAACTACCTCACGAAGAAAGAGCGCGCTCGAATCGAAAAAGAATACCAAAAGCTTTCTGAGTTCTTGAACGGGATCCGCGACATGAAGCAAATGCCTTCGGCGATGTTTGTTGTCGACCTTCCGAAAGAACACATCGCGGTTGCTGAAGCCAAGCGCTTGGGCATTCCCGTTGTTGGAATCGCGGACACAAACTCAGACCCTGAAACAATCGAGTATCCAATCCCTGGAAACGACGATGCGATCCGCTCGATCAAGTTGTTTGCAACTTTGATCGCGGATTCTTACATCGAAGGCGCAAGACTTTGGGAACAAAAAGTTCGCACAATGTCTGATAAGCAAGCTGACACAGTTGTCGAAAAAGAAGCGAAGTCTGAAGAGAAAGAAGCTCCGAAGCGTCGCAGCCGCACAGCTGGAACTGGCAAGCCTCAAGATAAGAAGTCTGAAGGACCTGCAGTTGTAAAGGTTCAGAAGGCCCGCAAACTTGTTGCAGCTGGATTGGCTGATGAAGTTGAAATCCAAGCTGAACTTGAAGCCAACACAAGCGTTCCTCCACAAGAAGACGCTGGAGAGTCATAAGTTATTTCATCCTGAAGGCCCAGTCCTTCAGGTGGAGCTCAGGTTCGGGGCCGGTGTTGATAGTTTTCCCGGATCCCGCCTGAGCGAGGCTTCAAAATTCGGTTTTCAATTTTATTAAGGAGATTTTTATGTCGATTTCCGCTTCTCTCGTAAAAGAACTTCGCGAAAAAACTAGCGCTGGAATGATGGATTGCAAGAAAGCCTTGGAAGAAACCAAAGGTGATTTTGACGCCGCTGTTGAGTGGCTGCGCAAAAAGGGTCTTTCCGCTGCTGCTAAAAAGGCGGGTCGTGTTGCCGCCGAAGGTACTGTCCACGCCCAAGTGACAAACAATGTGGGTATCGTTGTTGAAATCAACTCGGAAACAGATTTCGTAGCTCGCAACGACGGATTCCGCGCGTTCGTAAAGAACATCGCTGAACACGTCACTGCGACGAAGGACTCAGCTGAAATCTTGAATCAAAAGTACGTTAAGAACCCGGCTCAAACTGTCGGTGATCTTTTGAAAGAGACCATCGCGACAATCGGCGAGAACATCGTTATTCGTCGGACTCAGAAGTACGAAGGCACGGCCAATACTCTCGTTCACACTTACATCCATGGTGAAGGCAAAATCGGCGTTCTCCTTGAGGTTTCCGGAAATTCTTCAAATGCTGAGGCTCGAACTGCCGCTCAGGACATCGCTTTGCACATCGCTGCGATGAATCCTATGGCGATCTCGGGCGACCAGATCCCGGCTGATGTTGTTTCGAAAGAAAAAGAAATTCTGAAGGCGAAGAATCTTGAGCAAGGAAAAAAGCCTGAAATGATCGACAAGATCGTCGAAGGTCAGATTCGAAAGTTCTTGGCTGAAAACTGCCTTGTTGAACAATCCTTTGTGAAGAACCCAGACTTGAAGGTCTCTGAATATTTGAAAGAGGCCTCAAAGAAAGCTGGAGCCGAGATCCAAGTAAAGCGCTTTGTTCGCTTTGAACTTGGTGAAGGTATTGAGAAGAAGAAAGACGACTTCGCAGCAGAAGTTGCAGCTCAACAGGCCGCAGCTCTGAAAGGGCACTAATTCGTGAGTGCTATGAAGTTTAAACGTATTTTGCTGAAGCTGAGCGGAGAAGCTTTGGCCGGACAACAGGGCCAGGGAATTAACCCTCAAGTCATTCAGCAAATCGCGCAGGATGTTGCTCAAGCCCATAAGGCCGGTGTTCAAATCGGCCTTGTCATCGGGGGCGGCAACATCTTCCGTGGAGTTTCGGCCTCGGCTCAGGGCATGGATCGCGCCAGTTCTGACTACATGGGCATGTTGGCTACAGTCATCAACGCCCTTGCCTTACAAGATGCTCTTGAAAAAGAAGGCGTTCCAACGCGCGTACAATCAGCGATCGCCATGGCCGAAATTGCCGAGCCTTACATCCGACGAAAAGCCATTCGACACCTTGAAAAAGGAAGAATCGTGATCTTCGGAGCCGGCACTGGAAATCCCTTCTTCACAACTGACACGGCTGCCAGCCTACGGGCCATGGAGATCAACGCCGAAGTCATCATGAAGGCGACGAAAGTTGACGGAATTTACGATAAAGATCCTAAGAAGAACCCGGACGCAAAAAAATACGACAAAATTAACTACATTGATGTGTTGAACCAGGGCCTTCAAGTCATGGATTCAACTGCCATCAGTCTATGTATGGATCACAAGCTTCCGATCCTGACTTTTGATCTCATGAGACCTGGAAATATTCTTCGGGCTGTCAAAGGTGAGTCCATCGGAACTCTTGTCCACTAAGACGATCAACAGAGGGGGATGTTATGGTTGAGAACTTAAAAAAACAGGCCCAAGACAAAATGTCGAAGACGCTGAATGCGCTCTCGGAAGATCTTAAAAAGATCCGAACAGGACGCGCTCAGGTTTCGATGTTGGACAATGTTCGAGTGAATTACTACGGAAACTTGTCTCCCCTGAACCAGGTGGCCTCGATCTCGACTCCGGATGCTAAATCCTTTGTCATTGCCCCTTGGGAAACTTCCATTTTGAAAGAGATCGAACAGTCCATTATCAAGTCGGATCTTGGCATGGCGCCCATCAATGACGGCAAAATCATCCGCCTTAAGGTGCCAGACTTGACTGAAGAGCGCCGCAAGGATCTTGCAAAGCAGGTTAGCAAAATCGCCGAAGAATCGCGAGTTGCGATTCGAATGGCCCGCCGGGACGCTAACGAGGCCCTTAAAAAGGCCCTGAAGGACAAGGCCATCAGCGAAGATGAAAATAAAAAAGCCGAAGCTGATATTCAGAAGCTGACGGACGACTTTATTAAGAAAGTTGATCAGGTCGCTAAAGAAAAAGAGCAAAGTATTTTGACGATTTAATAACTAGGAAGTCGCGAAACATGCATTTGCCCCAGCACCTTGCTATAATTATGGATGGAAACGGCCGCTGGGCAGAACAGCGACGAAAGCCACGTTATTATGGCCATGTTCGAGGGACCCGAGTTGCTAAGACGATCATCGAAGAATGCGTGCGCCTTGGAATCCCCCACCTGACTCTTTATGCTTTCAGTACGGAAAATTGGTTTCGGCCTCAGTCTGAAGTCTCGACCCTGATGCGACTTTTGAAAAAGTATCTGCAGCGGGAAGCCCGAACTTTGGTTCAAGAAAACGTTCGCTTTGATGTGATTGGGGATCTGAGCTCTCTGCCGAAAGATGTCCAAGACGTCATTCAGTTCACAAAAGAAGTCACGTCTTCTTGTACGGGTCTGAAGTTAACCTTTGCCTTGAGCTATGGCTCACGACAGGAGATCACGAAGGCTGTGCAGTCTTTGGCGCAGGAAGTGGCGAGTGGCCGACTTGCCCCTCAAGCCGTGACTGAAGAACTTGTTTCAAAGCATCTCCAGACTCATTTTTTGCCTGATCCGGATATGATCCTTCGGACAAGCGGCGAACATCGACTTTCAAACTTCCTCTTGTGGCAGGCGGCCTACAGTGAGTTTTTCTTCTCACCCAAACTTTGGCCGGACTTCACATGTGATGATTTGGCGGAAGTCCTTGCAAGCTTCGCCCATCGTGAACGTCGTTTCGGTCGAACGGAAAAGGTTCTTCCTCATGAACAGCTTAATCACTAGGACTGTATCCGCTCTTGTTGCGCTTGTGATTCTGGCGGGCAGCTTCTACCTTTGGCAAACTGCGGGCCTTAAGGTCCTGATTCTTGTTGTCGTCTTGATTGGAACTTGGGAACTGACCGAGGTCCTTTTTAAAGACACTCGCCACGTTTTGAATAAGGTCATTTTCTTTCTGTTCTCTTTGTTAATCTTTCTTTTAAGTAGCGCGAAGCCGGCCTTTTCGGGACTGATCTACTCTTTCTTTTTGGCCTGCTTCTGTGTCGCGAGTTTGAGCCTGAATAAAAAGTTTCATGACTTGTCCCAGTTGGCGGCCTACCAAGCGAAAGGCGCTTTAGGATTTTTCTATATGGGCCTTTTGCCGGGCTTGATTTTGGCTCTTCTCGATTTGCCCCGAGGTTTCTTCTGGTTCTTGAGTCTTCTGGGAGTCGTTTTTGCGGGAGACATTGGAGCCTATCTTGTGGGGATTCTCTGGGGGAAAAAGAAGATTCTTCCCAGCATTTCTCCGAAGAAAACGCTCGAGGGTTCGTTGGGGGGACTTTGTTTTTCAGTTCTCACTGGCCTTTTGTTGAGTTTTTTCTTTTCTCATATTTCGACAGTCGCATTTGTTGGACTAAGTTTTGTGACGGGGATTTTTGCGCAGTTTGGCGACTTCTTTGAGTCACTTTTAAAGCGCGTTGCAGACGTTAAGGATTCCGGCACTTTGATGCCAGGCCATGGTGGTGTCTTGGATCGGATCGATGGCGTGCTGTTTGCCAGTCCCGTATTTCTTCTCGGCGCTATACTTCTTGAAAATCTTCTCTAGCCGCTAGACAATTGAAGGTATGGATATACTTCAAAGTCTTGGTCATATGATTTGGTATGTGGCGATTCCCTTTATCGTTTTGTTGGGGGTTCTCGTCTTCGTTCATGAGCTTGGTCATTTTCTGGTCGCCCGAGCCTGCGGTGTGCGCGTCGAAGTTTTTAGTCTTGGCTTTGGCAAAAAGCTTTTCCAATACAAACGCGGCGATACGAACTACTGCCTTTCATTGGTTCCATTGGGTGGCTACGTCAAAATGTTTGGCGAACAGCCCGGGGATACGATCGCGCCGGAGCTTCGCGATGTCTCATTTACTCATAAGCACGTTCTAAAAAGAATGGCGATCGTTCTGGCCGGCCCCTTGATGAATTTTTTCTTCGCCATTTTGCTTTTTGCCCTCGTGTCCCTGTCTGGTGAAGAAAGACGTCCCGCTGTTTTAGGAGATCTCCGAGGCGAAAGCGCAGCTTCGACCGCTGGTTTTCAATCGGGTGATCGCATTCTGGACGTTGCGGGCGAGCCCGTGAAAACTTGGGATCAGCTGCAGACAGCCCTGAATTCTTTCATGGGCCAAGAAATTATTTTCCGCGTGCAATCTCAGAATGGCTCTGAACCTCGAGAGATCAAGGCCCCCGTTGTCGCGATCGAAAACCCGAACCCACTTGAGACTCAAAAAGAAGTCGGCTCTGTGGAGGGTTTTGAGTCTTTGTCGAAGGGGACACATGTGGCCGTTTTGAAGGATTCCCTTCTTCAATCTTTGGGCGTTAAAACGGGTGATCAAATCACATCCGTGAATGATCAGCCCGTGCAGTTCTGGCGTGACCTGAAGGCTCTGCTTCAGGCTAGTGCTGGCCAAGGAACCATCGCCCTTGGTTTTTCAAGAGTCGATCCGAAGTCCCGCAAATCTGAAAACTTCACCGTGAATGTTCGAAACGCGGGCGCCGACCTGAAGGCCTTTGGTCTTGAGTCGACTGATCTTTATCTTGCTGAAGTGATGAAGGGCTCCCCTGCTGCCAAGGCCGGGCTGATGCGCGGAGATCGACTTGTCGAGATCTCGTCAAAGAAGCTTCAGTCCTGGGATGATGTTCTTCAAACCATCAAGGGTTACGATGAGTCTTCGGGCACTTTGAAGTTTGTTGTCTTGCGCGAAGGTGCAATGAAGGCGCTTGAAATCACGCCGCAAATGACAAGCCACATGAATCATCTTGGAAAGGAAGAGCGTCGCTTCACAATCGGAATCTCACCCATGATGTCACTGACTTCAGAAAAGGCCGTCGTCGTGAAGGCCGCGGGCCTGGGGCCCGCTCTGAGCTCCGGACTTCAAAGATCTTACAATTACACCGTGATGACACTCTTAAGTTTTGTTCGCCTTGTTCAAGGTGAAATTTCTCCGAAAAACGTGGGCGGAGTCATCTCGATTGGCTCGGCAGCGAGTGAATCTTTCAAGGCGGGCCTGTCGTACTTTCTTCAAATGATGGGGATTATTTCCATCAGTCTTTTTGTGCTGAACTTACTTCCGATCCCTGTATTGGATGGCGGACACTTGCTGTTTTATACGGTTGAACTCGTCAAGGGCTCTCCGGTTAGCATTCGCAAGATGGAACTCGCGCAACAAGTGGGCCTAGTTCTTTTGATGAGTCTGATGTTGTTCGCTCTGTACAACGATTTCAGTCGAATTTTAGGTCTTTTTTGATGAAGATCCTGGCCTTCGAGTCCAGTACGCGTTTTGGCGGAGTGGCCCTTCTTGACGGCGAAAAGTGTAATCATCAGCGAGAAAGTGAATCTCAGAAGTCTCATTCAGAGGTGCTTCACCAATTCACGGTTGAAATTCTTGATTCTTCAAAAACGCGGTTAGACGAAATCTCATGCTTTGCCGTGGGAATTGGACCGGGTAGCTTCACGGGTATTCGAGTTTCATTGAACACCGCAAAAACTTTTGGCTATGCCTTGAACCGGCCTTTGGTCGCGATCGACTCTCTTCGCAATCTTGCGTTTTTAAATCTGAAGGGTCCAGGTGAGCGGGCTCTGTGTTTAATCAACGCTTACAAAAACATGTCCTACTTTGGTCTTTACGAGTGGGATGTAACTGGACCAAAGACCTTGATCGCCCCGTCCGTGATTCCTATGAAAGACATTCAGCAAGTGCTGAAGGACCCCGTCATGACTGTTGGAGACGGGTTTTTGACCTACGAAAAGTTTTTGCCCCCTTCGATTCGGGCTAAGATGGTCCGACCTGAAAAGCCGTTCGACTTCCCTCGAGCCGAGAGCCTGGCGCGACTGGCGAAGATCGACTTCGAAAAAGGTCTCACTTTGGACTGGAAATCATTGAAACCCCTTTATATTCGCTCCTCTGAAGCCGAAGAGAATCAACGAGGAATCGTTTGGTCACCTCTCGACTTCAAGGAGTGAGTCTGTGGATCTTGAAAACATCAGCGCGAAATCAGGGAATGCGCCTTGCATCTGGGGAATTTCATCAGGTAAGGGCGGCGTTGGAAAAACTTTTATCTCGACCTCTCTAGCTCTGACAGTTTCGAAACTAGGACATACGGTTCTTCTTGTTGATTTTGATCTTACAGGTGCAAATTCTCACACCGCTCTAGGTGTAGCCCCTTCTCACTTAAGCCTTCGGCACTATTTCGAGTCGCAAAAAACTCTTTCCGATGTTGTTTTGAATACTCCCTATCCCCGGCTTCAATACATTCAAGGTTTCTGGGATTCTTGGGGGCCTGTCAGTCTTCAGACGTCACACATTGATCAATTTTGGTCTGACCTCAAGAAACTGGATGTCGATTATGTCATCATCGATCTTGGAACCGGTTCTTACCAGCACCACCTTGACGTGTTTCGAAAGTGTGATGAGAAGTTTTTGATCACAAATCCCGAACCCACTAGCATCGAAAAGACTTACCGATTCATCGAGTCCTATATCTGCTCAACTTTGAAAGAGAACTCGACGGCGGACGCTTATGCGGCCTTGATGACGGTCCTTCGTGACCACCGACAAAGAATTCTTCCTGAGCCTTTCTCATTTAAGCGCTATCTCTCGTCCCATGATGGCTTTATCTTTGAGCATTTCGAACAGCTCTCGAAGCATCCGATTCACTTGATTGTGAATGCGGTCCGAAGCCCTCAACAGGCCGAGCTGGGTCATTCGATGCGATCCGTTTGCTTTAAGTACTATGACCTTGAAGTCGAATTCTCGAGTGCCATCGACTTCGACAATGCGGTGTGGCAGTCTCTGAGAAATCGTGAACCCGTTCTTGTAGCTCAACCCTTCACGCCCCTGTCGGGACAGTTTCTTTCGCTCTGCAAACATCTGATTGATCCAGAAGACCTTCGGGCCGTAGTATAGATCTATGCCTCAGCTGCCAAAGCATAATTATTACGAGATCTTGGAGCTGCCGACCAATGCGGCTCAACACGAGGTCACCACGGCCTACGAAAGAGCCAAGCGCACGTATTCTGGGGAAAATCCCGCCATTTACACGGTCTTTACCGACTCCGAAGCGCGAGAACTTTTATCACTGATTGAAGAGGCTTATTCGATTCTTGGAAATAAAACCCTTCGATCGATCTACGATCAACGACTTCTTTCCAATACCTTCTCGATCGATGACTTAAGCTACAGTTCTATTTTGGGCGCAAGTAAGCAGTACTTTCCAGAACCAAAAACAGAACAGAAAAAACCCCAGTATCAAAAGAATGAGTCCTTTGAGCGAGAGATCCTCGAACAAACGGATTGGAGCGGAGATTTCCTGAAGCGAGTTCGAGAATATAAAGGACTCTCCATCGAACGCATCAGTGAAAAAACCAAGATCAATTCCTTCTACATTCAGGCCATCGAAAAAATGGATCCTGCCAATCTGCCCGCGGTTGTTTTTGTTCGCGGTTATATCGTACAAATCGCCAAAGAGCTTGGCCTTCACGAAAAAAAGGTCGCTGACTCCTACATGGCTTTGTTTAAAAAGAAGCTTTAATGTCTTACTCGCGAATCGAAATTACGGTGCCAGAGGAACATGCGGGTCTTCGTCTGGATAAATTCTTAAGCTTGCATGAAACTATCCGCTCGAGAAGCCGCGCCGACCATTTGATCGAACTTGGCCTCGTGCAGGTCAATGGAAAAATTCTCAAAGGTTCTTACGGGATTCGAAGTGGAGATCTCATCTTGGTTAAAGTTCCCCAAGAAAAGGTCCGCAGTCTTGAGCCTGCCAACATCCCTCTTGAAATCCTGTTTGAAGATCAAGATGTTTTAGTCGTTAACAAGCCCGCAGGACTTGTCGTGCACCCCTCAGCAGGTCACGAGAATCAAACATTGGTCAATGCCCTTCTTCACCACACGCGCGATCTTTCCATGCGTTTTCACGAAGAAAGACCCGGCATCGTTCACCGCATTGACAAAGAAACAAGTGGGCTTTTAGTGGTTGCCAAGAATGATCAGGCCCATGAACTTTTGGTTCAGGAGTTTCAAGCACGAAGAGTGCATCGAATCTACAAGGCTGTTTGTTTTGGGCAGCCCCAGCCGCCAGCGGGTCGCATCGAGTCCCACTTGGGCCGCCATCCCGTCGATCGTAAACGCTTCGCAAGCGTGCACGAAGGAAAATGGTCGGCGACCCATTACAAAACCTTGTCGAGTGCCCATAGTCTTTCCTATTTGGAACTCAAGCTTGAAACGGGTCGCACACACCAAATACGCGTTCACATGAGTGAAAAAGGCCATCCTCTTGTCGGGGACCAACTCTATGGCTCGTCGAAAAAGATTCGCTCCGTTCCTTCTTCAGTTCAGGACGAGATTCGAAATCTCAATCGATTTCTGCTGCACGCAGAACAACTTGGATTTCAGCACCCCACGACAAAGAAGCAGGTTTCCTTCTCAGTCGATTGGCCATCCGAGATTGGTTCGCTCCTCAGCCACTGGGGTTTAAGATGAGATTCATTGAAAAGGCTGCGGGCTTTGAACTTCAAACGGATCGCTACCTCGCCTTTTTTGGAAAACACAATTCGTCGCTCGATCTTCTGCGAAAATCCTATCCCGCCTTTGAATGGTCCTGGGTTAAACAGGTTCATGGCTCCCACGTGGTCTTTGCTGAAACAGCCTTTCAAGGACAGATCGAGGCCGATGCGCAATGGACGACAAGCCCCCAGGTGGCCTTGATCACTCGCACAGCGGATTGTTTACCGGTTCTAGCCTATAATTCAAAGACCCATGCCGCCCTTTCAATCCATGCCGGATGGCGAGGTGTCGCTCAGCGAATTATTCCTCAGACTCTGGATCATTTAAGAAATGAAGGCCATCTAGCCGAGGACTTCGAATTTTTCCTTGGGCCCCACATCCTAAAAAATTCTTTCGAATTGCAAAAGGATACGGTCGAACTTTTACGAACGAGCACGAAACTTCAGGAATCAATTTGGCTGTCGACATCTGCGACAGGTTATCTAGTTGATCTTTTATCTATCGCAAAATCCCAAATTCAAGAGTGTGGAGGGCGCACGCATTCCATTTCTGATTTCATCTTTGATACAAAGACCGATTTGCGCTTTCATTCTTTCCGACGCGATCGAGAGAACTCAGGACGACAGATCAGCTTTCTGGCCCTTTTTAATCCTTAGTTTCCAGAAAGTTCGGGCTCTGAACACGAGAGTCTTGGAATCCTGTTGAGAGTGGGAAAAACTTTGAACTCTCAAGATCTCATTGCGGTCCTTTACTATCTGAAGTTCTTCTTTTAAAGCTCTTGCCTTTCGATTCCGAAGTCCGCCTAATAAAACTATGCGATTTCTGTGGGATTTCGTTTTTGTTCTCGTTTTCGCAGGGGCGGCCTATATCTTTTTGAAGACCCCCTTGAAGCGTCGTAGAGCCGCTCCGGACTGGGCTGACCCCTTCGCGGGCTTTCTCCTGACTGTTTGCGTTCTTCTCTATATTTACTTTGCCCACTACGCGATGAATCTGATTCCAGAAAGTGATTATGCTCCCTGCGGGCGACTTTCAAGACAGATCGAGTGCTACAACCTAACTCAGGAAACCTGCATGGTTGCTTGGCACTCATCCTCCGGTGACTGTGATGATCAGGTTGAAGAACAACGTCGGCAGCGGCCGACAGCCCTGCTGGGGCAGTTCCGCGAGCTTTGTATTTCAAGAAACTTCGACAAACTCATGTTTTATAATCGTAAAAACCAAGACACTTCATCATGTCGAAGTTACTTTCAGCGAGTCGGGAAGCAGGACTGAACGGCCTAAGAAAAAATGGTGGCTTGAGACGGAATTGAACCGCCGACACAAGGATTTTCAGTCCTCTGCTCTACCAACTGAGCTACCAAGCCACGGCTTAAGATTGGATAGTCTTAGTAGCTTTCAGACCGGTGCAAGTCAACCTTTCACCTGATCCAGAGCCGACTTTAAGTCTGCAATCAGGTCCTCGATATCCTCGATTCCTACAGAAAGACGGATCAAAGAGTCATCGATTCCCAGCGCCTTCCGATTCTCAAGGGGGACGCTAGCGTGCGTCATAATGGCCGGATGCTCAATCAAGGATTCAACTCCCCCTAAGCTCTCGGCTAAAGCGAAGACCTTCACATTTTCCAGCACTTTTCGGGCTCCCTCAAGGCCACCCTTTATAAAAAATGTGATCATACCCCCCATCCCCGTCATTTGTTCGCGGGCAAGGGCGTGCTGGGGGTGGCTTGCAAGTCCTGGATAAAGGACTTTGTCGATCTTGGGATGCTTCTCAAGAAACTCCGCGACCACTTTAGCATTCGACTCATGGGCGCGCATGCGGATGGGAAGGGTCTTCAAACTTCTTAAGCACATAAACGCATCAAAGGGACTCTGGATTCCGCCCATCGAGTTGCTCAAAAAAGCCAGTCGCTCAGCCAAATCCGATCGATTCGTGACCACGGCTCCGCTGACCACATCCGAATGCCCCCCGATATATTTCGTGGCCGAGTGAACGACAAGATCCGCTCCCAAGGCTAAGGGTTTTTGGAAATAGGGGCTCATGAATGTATTGTCCACGACCACAAGAATCCCCTTTTCATGGGCGAGCTTTGCAATCTTTCGAATGTCCACAAGCTTGAGCGTGGGATTGGTGGGGGTCTCCAACCAAACCATCTTGGTGGTCGGCTTCAAGGCCCGTGCGAAGTTGTCTACTTCCGTTAGGTTCGTGTAAGTAAATTCAAGTCCATTATGTTTAAGAACTTTATCGAACAGCCGAAAGGTTCCACCGTACATATCGTCGTTAGCAATGACGTGATCCCCCTGCTTCAGCAAGTGAAGGATCGTCGTGCTCGCGGCACAACCCGAGGCAAAGGCAAATCCGTGCGTTCCTTCTTCAAGGCTTGCCAGACAGTCTTCGAAAGCCCGCCGAGTCGGGTTGTGAGTTCGCGAGTACTCCCAACCTTTATGCACACCCGGAGAAGACTGCACATATGTTGAGGTGAGGTAAACTGGGGTCATGATTGCGCCCGTTGAAGGATCGGGAGACTGCCCGGCATGAATGGCACGAGTAGAAAATCCAAGTTTCTTCATTTAAAGCTCCAGTTTTTTTCGCGATAAAGATCTTCCACGGATACAATTCTTGCGAATTCCTCTTTTTCGCTGGAAGAAATCATCTTGTTGGCGATCAACCAATCATCATTGAAGGCCTTGCTCAGATAAGCACGCCCATTGTCGGGGAGCATGATTAAAATGCGGCTCGGTTTTTCAAGCTTCTCGCCGTACTTCAGGGCTCCGACCACGGCCAGCCCGCTTGAAGGTCCTACACAAATCCCCTCTTCCGCGATCAATCGCTTGGTCATTCGAAAGGCTTCTTCGTCTGTGACCCGCACGAAATCATCCATATATTTGAACTGAACGTTGTCAGGGAGCATGTCTTCGCCGACGCCTTCAACTTTATACGGTCGCGCGGGCTCGATGACCTTACCACTGTAGAAAAGATCGAACAGGATGCTTCCCACAGGGTCTGCGCACACGACTTTGATGGCCTTATTTTTTTCTTTCAGGTATCGACCGACCCCCGAAATTGTTCCACCGGTCCCCGCGCCTGCAACAAAAACATCAAGCTGCCCCGCCATTTGTTCCCAAATTTCAGGGGCTGTTGTGATGTAGTGTTGCTCGGGATTGTCAGGATTATGATACTGATTTGTATAGAGGCAATTGGGGGTATTCTTCACTAAGCGCTTGGCCACTTCATAGTGGCTTCGCGGATCTTCTGGCTCCACCCCTGTCGGAGTGATCACGACCTGAGCGCCATAGGCTTTAAGAATATCCTGCTTTTCACGACTGATCTTATCGGGCATCACGAAAATGCACTTGTAGCCTTTCACGGCGGCGACGAGCGCCAAACCCAAGCCCGTGTTGCCTGAAGTGGCCTCGATGATTGTTCCCCCGGGTTTTAGATCGCCACGCTTTTCGGCCTGTTCAACCATGGCCAGCGCGACTCGATCCTTAACGCTTCCGCCTGGATTAAAGTACTCAACTTTTACAAAGTACTGATGGGGTGATTTGGGAACCACGCGATTCAACTTAACGATTGGCGTGTGCCCGACGGTTTCCAACAAGTTTTGAAAGATCTGTCCCTTTTCCATACAACCTCTAGAGTGTTTTATCGACTGGGGCTGCCCAGGACAACCCAAAAATCGGCTAAAAGGACTCGAGAAGCTGCAAAATAAAGGGCCCCAGCATCAAAATCAGACAGGCTGGGAAAAGAAAAAATGCGAGTGGAACAAGCAGAAAGTAAGGAAGTCGTCCTGTAAACCGATCGATTTGAAGTTCAATCTGCTCCATCATCTCGGACTCCAGTTCCACGAGAGGCGCTCGGATTGACTCTCCTCGCAGCCCGCGTTCCAAAAGTTTCAAAAGCTGACTGCGATAGGGGCTACTTTGTTCATCCAAGAGGGGGCCCGTTGGAAGTCCCTGTTGAAATTTCATCAGCCAAAGGAAAACCTGGTCACGCCACGGATCAGATTCGTCCTGCAAGAACTGATTGAGTCCCGAACGCACACTGAGACCTCGATCAAGAGACTTCTTAACCATCATAAGCAATTTCATCGGGGGAACTAGATATTCCATCGAAACCACCGTGGCATCGACCAGGATAAAGACGCGCCCACCAGAAAAAGCAGCCAAGCTGCGGGGAAAAGGAGCTTCATCTGCGGCAATGTCAGATTTTGAAACGCAAAAATATGCAGTGCCAGAAAAAGAAACGTCATGAAGAGCGTCTGAAGGCGGGGCCCCTCACTGACTCGTTTGATTTTCCTTTTTAACTCAAGCTCGACTTTAAGACCTCGTCGGACGGCTTCGGCCTGTTCGATGACCTTCACCCTAGACTTTTCGATTTCCATAATCTCTTGGGCCCAAGAGTTAAACCATAGGGACTCTGTCGAGGGGGTGATATGAAGTTCAAAGCTTCTTTGAAGTTCGACGAGAAACGGGCGAAACCACCCTGTTTCGCTTGGCAAAGAAAGGCTCAGCGACTGGCGAAGAGAGTGTCCCGTCTTAAGATATAGAAGCATTCGGTCCATCTCCTGCAAACAGCGTTCCGGAATCTGATTTGAACGCCACTTTTTTGTCACGAAAGTCATCAAGGGCGCGCTTGCTGAGATGACGGCGAAGAAAAACCAGGCGTGAAAAGCGGAAATCTGGAACCAGAAGCAGGAAAAACAGCAGAGAAGAGCAAAAAGTTGACACCATGACCTCAATTTTTTTTCTGAGATGCCGAATGAAGTAAGAGC
>JBKDHV010000125.1:0-15429 GCA_046336915.1 Bdellovibrionales bacterium | reverse complement strand
GTGTGAAAAAGCGGAAGAAAAGTGACAGCACAATCCGCCTGGCTAATTCGCAGCCGAAGGGCTGTGCTCACAGAATTCCAAAACAGCCCTTGATGAGAAATCATCGCGCCTTTTGGAAAGCCGGTTGTTCCCGACGTGTAGATAATCATTGCAGCATCGGTCTCATCTGCACGAAATTCTGGAAACTTTGCGCCTGATGTGCTCTCGCGGGCAAAATCACTTAGCGCAAGCGTCTTCGCCGAAAGCCCCTCAACCTGCTGCAAAGACTCTTGAGCCAGATTTTGAAACTCGCGATCATGAACAAACAATCGCGGCGTCGAGTTTGACAGCACATAAGCCACTTCGCGAGCGGAAAAACGATAATTCACGGGCACAAGAATGGCCCCCAAACGAGAGGCTGCAAAAAAGAGTGTTAAAACCGAAAGGTCGTTTTGACCCAGATAAACAATTCGATCCCCTTTTCGAATTTGAAATTGAGACTCAAGGTACGCCGCCCCCGCCTGCGCTCGCGCAAAAAGATCGGAGTAGGTCCAAGACGTGCCCGAATCCCCATCCACGAGGGCTGTATTTTTTGCAGAGTGCACCGACCAAAAACGTAACCAGTCTTGTATTACTTTCATAGGTCGCACTCCTAAAATTTCTCTAACCGCGCTCAATTTCAGTTCGCATCTGTACTCTAGAAGCAAATAGAGTTTCAACTCTAGATTTTGCAATGCGTAATCTATTTTTGTGGATCCTGGCGTTGACAGAAAGAAGTCAGGCGAGGGAAATCATACCACTCTTTTTCCCGAGGGGGGGTTCATGAAAAGTCTTGTGATGACGTTGGTTCTTTTGGCTTTCGTTCCAGCTTGGTCCAATGCCGAAGGCTACAAGGGTCTTGTTGAAGTAAACGGTCGCAAACTTTATGTGGACTACACAGCGCCGGTTGAAAAGAAGCCAACGGTCGTTTTGGTCAACGGTCTGACCTACAGCACTCGCAACTGGGGCCCCGTGGCTCGCTACTTCCGAGGCGCCGGTTATGGCCTACTTATGTTCGACATGTACGGAATGGGAACAACCCTTCTTTCGAACCCTCTCCCCACACGACCCATCCTTTATAAGCAGCAAGCCGCCGATATTCGCGCCCTGTTGACCACTCTGAGAATTCGCGGCCCCTATAATTTAGTTGGACTCTCTTACGGTGGTGGAATCATTGCCTCATTTGCGACCCAGTTTCCGCGCGATGTCGCCAATATGGTGCTGTTTGCCCCCTACACTGAGTTTCTTGAGTTTCAAAAGAATTGGCTGAAGACACAAATCGACGTGACTCGAAAGATGTTCCCTCAGAATCCCGCAACCGATGAAGAGCTCACTGACTTCTTTATCCGTCAGTTGGTTTACACCACGTATCCTTTGGCTGAAATTTCGAGCGTTGAAAACCCGTATAAGCTTGAGGGCATCACTCGCCTAGTACAAGGGATCCGAATGTATCAACCTATCGAAGAAACGCGAAACATTCCTGCCCGCGCCCTTCACTTGGTTGTCGCTGAAAACGATCAGTATATCCCCCGAGATGTTTTTAATCGCTACTGGCAGGCTGTACCGAAGCGCGCGCGCGCAAGCCGCACTCTGGTTCGCTACTCTGAGCACAAGATGCCAGAAGCGTTTCCTCGCTTCACTTACCAGTTCATTAAGGGTGTCGTCGATGGCCAGCCTCTTCTTTTCAATGGCGACACTTTGGCAGCAGACCCTTTGACGATGCAAATCAAAAAGGCTGAGTAAGTCAGATGGCCACTTACCAATTCGAAAACTACTCGATCGGGTATACGGTTCTTGAGAACGCGGCTCCCACGGATCTTGTTTTTCTGAATGGAAACTTAGCCACCAGCCGCTGGTGGCTTCCAACAGTGGAAGAGCTTAAGCCCTCTTTTAAAGGCCAAAAGCTTAACGGCCGGATGATCTTTTTTGAACTTCCCGGCTGCGGCGAGAGCTTACCGGTTCAAGGCGACCTCGATGTGCCCACGATTGCTGGCCAGTATTTGGAACTGATCAAGCACCTTCGCATTGAAAAAGCCGCGATCCTGGGTCACTCGACAGGCGGACTGCTCGCCTGCTGGTTGATGGCCAAAGCTCCTCAAGTTTTTTCCAAGGGGCTTTTGCTTGACCCCGTCGGGGCCAAGGGAATCCAGTTTGATGATGCCGTTCTTGAGAAGTACGAAGAGATGAAAACCAGCAAAGAACTCACGGCTGCGATTATCGCTTTCACGATTCACAACTGTGATGTGCAATCGGCGTTCTTTCAGCAGATTATTGTCGAGGATACGTTCAAGTCCGTTAATCAAGTGGGCTCTCGAATGATTCGCGCCCTTCGGGGATACAACTCGGAAGCCAGTCTTCGGCAGATCCAAGCGGATGTCACAATTCTATTTGGGGAAAAGGACATCTTGCTCCCAAAAGCCGATGCGCAAGGGCTCACGTCCTTGATTCCAAATTCAAAATTCATCGAAGTTCCGGGTGCAGGTCACTGTTTGAACGTTGAGAATCCGAAGCTCATGGCCCAGTACATTCGCGACTCTCTTTTCTAGATTTCTTTTTCAAAATTTGAAAGCAGGGCCCGCGGAACCGGGCCCTTTATTCGAGAACCTGACTCGTGACTACAGAGTCAGGCCACCATCGACACTCAAGACTGTGCCATTGATATAACTTGCTTGATCTGAGGACAGGAACAGAACTGCGTTGGCGATGTCAGAAGTTTCACCCAGACGAGCCACAGGAACCTTCGCTGCCATTTGCTGGAGGACTTCCGCAGGCATCGCATTCGTCATCGCAGTTCGGATAAAGCCAGGAGCGATCGCGTTCACGCAGAACCCTTTTCGTCCCAATTCTTTGGCCCATGTCTTGGTCATTCCAATCACGCCGGCCTTTGCCGCCGCATAGTTTGTCTGACCAAAGTTTCCATAAAGACCTACGACAGACGAGATATTGATGATTCTTTTGCCACTTGGCTCGGTAAACTTCTCAAGAAGAGCCTTTGTCACATTGAAAAGACCTGTCAGATTCACTTGAATGACGGCATCCCAATCTTCCGGTGACATCTTAGCAAAGCTCTTATCTTTGGTGATTCCGGCGTTGTTCACGAGAACATCCAGTTTTGAGAACTGGCTGGCCGCTTGGGCCACTTGATCGCGATTCGCAACGTTCACGGAAACCGTTTTCAACTGAGACTTCCACTGAGATAGTTCAGCTGCTGCTTTTTGAAGAGCGTCTTCTGACAGATCCCAAATCGTAACGTTGGCACCTGCTTGAAGAAAGTGTTTGGTGATGTCAAAGCCGATGCCTGAAGCACCGCCCGTGACGAGGACTGTTTTGTTTTCGAATTGAAATTGAAGTTTTGTCATAGACCTTTTCTGGCATGGGGTCCCTGAAGGGTCAACAGCTAAACCAACTCTGGTTTTAGAATAAGAACTCTAGATTTATTTGATGACATTTTGGAGCCCTTTTGAGAGTGAAAAAGCATCGATTTCAGGAGGTCTTATGACAAAAGCCATGATCGCAGGAACCGGACATTATGCTCCCGAGCGAGTCGTCGAAAACCAGTTCTTCAACGACCTCTACAAGAAGGACATCGACACATTTTTGAAGGAACAACGAAACATTTTTGAACGCCGTTGGATGAGTTCACAGCAATCAACATCGGATCTCATTTTGCCCGCCGCTGCGGATGCCGTGAAGGCCGCAGGTCTGACAATGCAAGATCTCGATTTGATCATCGTCGCCACCGACACTCCGGACTATATTTCTCCGTCAACAGCAGCCGTTGTTCAGCACAAGCTTCAAGCGGTGAAGGCTGGAACTTTTGACGTCAATGCAGCTTGTGCGGGCTTTGTGACAGCTTTGGATATGGGTCGACGTTACATCGAAACAGATTCCCAAATTCAGAATGTCCTTGTTGTGGGCGCCTATGCCATGAGCAAGTGGTTGAACCTAGATGATTATAAGATCGCGACTCTTTTCGCCGATGGCGCGGGTGCGGCTGTCTTGAAGGCTTCGAAGTCAGAGCCTGGTGTTCTAGCTGCCACTTACAAGTCGCTTGGGGAATTCCACGATTATATGGGAATTTACGCGGGCGGCTCTTACAAGCCCTTCAACCAAGATGTTCTCGATAAGAAGGAGCATCTTCTTTCATTCCCGAAGCGAATTCCACCCGAGACGAACGGTCAACACTGGCCGGGTCTTGTTCGCCAAACGGCGGAGAAAGCCGGTTGGAACTACCGCGAGATCGATCACTTCTTCATCACTCAGTTCAACATCCAGAGTATTCACGAAACAATGGATAAGCTTGAGCTTCCACGCTCGAAGGCTCACCTGATCATGGATCGTTTTGGTTACACGGGAAGTGCATCGATTGGAATGGCACTTTCGGATGCGGTTCAGGATAAGAAGCTTAAAAAGGGCGACAAGCTAATGTTTGTGGGATCTGGCGGGGGGCTGTCGATGGCGGCCGTGGCCATTCAGTGGTAATCGGCCCAGCCTAGGACTTGGGAATCTCAATTTTAGACAATCCTGCTGATTCTGCTCGCCCTCGCTCGGGGGCCTAGCTAGAATAACCCTATGGGGTTCATGCGCCTTTTCGTCTTTCTTTTCTTCTGTAGCCTATGCGCTTGCCAATCCAACATGAAAGCCGCTTTTGACGAAGTAAGGCCCGGGATGGACAAGGATCAAGTCCTTGAAGTCATCGGGGGCCCGCGAGCCGTCACGCGATTTCATGGCAAAGATCGCTGGTTTATGATGTTTTACCATGATGGTGTTCGCTACGAGCGAGAGATCCATTTCACAAATGGCCTTGTCACCTATGTGGGCTTACCTTGGGAACCGCCCGTGGAAAAACAAGCGGTCACCGTCGATCGCAAGAATTACGAAGCCGATGTGAAGACTCACCAAGAGCTTGTTCAGACTCGAGGCGATTCAGACAAAGCTCAAGAAGAGTATGAAAAACGCGTCAAGGGCGAAGACAAAGTTCGCTACGTTCCCACCTTTGAACCTGTCCAATAAAGCTTGTCGAAAAACTCTTACCCACGACCTGCGCGAGAAAGCGAACAGCTGAGGCGTTCTTGCGAGTGTTATTTTGAAATCGTCGAGGGATTGAGCAAGGAATCTTTGTCGGCCGATGGTTTCGGCGTAGCCCCCTTCGGCGGCTTTTGTGACTGCACTCCATAAACCTTGCGCACTTTTTCTCGAGACCGGCTGAGATGACCCTCTAGACCCAAAGACTTTTCCATTTCTTCCAGACTCTTCGAACTGAAGCGTTTGTACTTTCGTTGCTGGGTCACACCCTTTTCCGGGTAGCGATAGTTCAAGACCCCCAGTTGAGTGGAGTGCTCTCGAATCAATGTTGAAAGTTCGCGATGCTCTTGCTGAAGAAGTTTGATGATCTCCGAAAGCTTCTCTGGGTCCTTTTCGTTCTGCTTTTGAATGAGAAGATCCTTTATGGACGCTTCTTTAGCGGTGATTTTCGCACTGATCGTAGCAATCTGTTTTTCAAGCTCGAGCAAATCCTTGCCAGATTTTTGATCTTGCGGAGACGCCTCTGCTGGGTTTTCGGTAGCCTCGGGCGCGGCTTCGCTCGCCACTGAAATCCAAGGCAAGAGAGCGACGAAAAGGAAAACAAGACTCGGTCTACTCATAGATTTTTTGCTCCCATGTCATCTCAAGAGGCAAAGTTCTCAGGCGTTGTGCGAGAACGGCGGCCTGCGAGGCCTCAAGGCGATCGATTTGAAGGCGGCCGTTTCGAATCTTAGATTTTAGATCGTCAAACTTCAAACCTAGCTTGGAATCACTTAAAATATCTCGAAGCTGCTCTAGATGCGGAACAAAATCGAGCCCTTTTATGGTCAATCGATAGGTCAAAGCGGATTTCACGACCTCGCGATTTCCGAAATCGGCTATCTCGGCCAGTGGATTCAGGCCCGACACCACAGGGCTTGGATCTTGGATTTCGGGGCTCGCCGCTTCTCCCACCTCGAAGGGAATTTCTGCAGCAGAGACTGATTCGGGGCCCGGAGCAAAGTCTGGGGCCTGAGCGAGATCGGGCGAAGCGGGGGGCTGAAGATCTTGATTTTCGGGGACTCCGTCGAAACTAATAAAGTACACCGATTGGCAACGGGGGCACGTAAAGAGACCCCCAAAGAATTCAGGTCGAATTTCAATCTGAGAGTGACAGCGAGGACACTCTGACAACCTATTTTCCTCTCTTCTTTTCAAGTCGCCTACGATCTGCACGATTCATTTTTGCGTCGCCTGCGTCTTGAGGCGATCGACTCATGGTCATGCGCCGAACGGGCGACGAAGGCCCTGAAGCGTCGTTCGGGGAAAGAAGACCCGAGCCTGGTTCTGCTCGAAAACTTGTGTCTGCCGAGGGATGTTGATAGTCCAGATCGCCCATGTCCACTTCATCAGGTCGGAAACTTTCAAGAGCTTGCTCGGCCTGTTGAGCGACAATCTGAACTCTCATCACTTTTTCAACAACATCGGTCTTAATGATATCGTTCAGCTTTTCAAAAGCGTTGTAGGCTTCTTTCTTGTACTCGATGATGGGATCTTTTCCTGAATAGCCACGCAGCCCGATACCTTCTTTCAGTTTGTCGATCACAAGAAGATGCTCTTTCCATCTTTGATCAATTTCCTGAAGAAGAATCATTTTAAAGATCTGCTCGAAAAGAGGACCCATAGAAGACTTTTGACGAGCATAGATCTGCTTCACAGTTTCACTGACGGCTTGAGTGATCTGATCCTGGCTCATCTCGAGATTCAAGTTCAGACGAGCTCCGAAGTGCTGCTGGAGTGCGTTCGAAAGACCCTCAACACTCCACTGCTCTTTTTTAACTCCCTCAGGCACGTGTGTATCCAGCATGACGGATGTGACGTCACCCAGCATATCGAGAACTGTTCTTTCGATGTCTTTGCCCTCAAGGACGTTTCGGCGCATTCCGTAGATCGCTTGCCGTTGCAGATTCATGACGTTGTCATAATCCAAAAGACTTTTTCGGATCTCGAAGTGATGGCCTTCGACTTTTCTTTGAGCTCCTTCGATCGAGCGAGTGACCATTTTGGCTGTGATGGGTTCATCATCAGGAATGTTGAGCATCCCCATGATTTTTTGAATTCGTTCGCCATTGAAGATTCGCATCAAATCGTCATCAAGCGCTAGGTAGAACTTGGATTCACCTGGATCCCCCTGACGGCCTGAACGACCCCGCAACTGATTGTCGATACGTCGAGATTCGTGGCGTTCTGTTCCGACGATGTAAAGACCGCCGGCTTCGACAACATGCAGACGTTCTTCTTCACATTGCTTTTTAAACTTCGCCAAAATTTCTTGAAACTCCGGGGACGATTCTTCGGCCTTCGTGCTCTTCTTGGCCATGATTTCTGGGTTTCCACCGAGCATGATATCGGTTCCGCGACCCGCCATGTTTGTTGCAATAGTGATCGCGCCCTTGCGACCCGCCTGTGCGACAATTTCAGCTTCACGCTCGTGAGCCTTGGCGTTCAGAACATCGTGGCGAATGCCTTCTTTTTTAAGATACGAGCTCAAGAGTTCAGACTTCTCGATACTGACAGTTCCGATCAAGATCGGCTGTCCCTTTTCAATTCGACCCTTGATGTCTTGAACAATGGCTCGGTATTTTGCCGATTGATCTTTGTAGACGACATCGTCGTGATCCTGACGACGAATAGGTTTATTCGTCGGAATCACAGACACATCAAGATTGTAGATCTTCTTGAACTCCACAGCCTCGGTGTCGGCGGTTCCCGTCATACCCGACATCTTCGTGTACATTTTGAAATAATTCTGAAAGGTAATTGAAGCAAGAGTCTGATTCTCATTTTTAACTTCAACGCCTTCTTTCGCTTCGATCGCCTGGTGAAGCCCATCACTCCAACGTCGTCCTGGCATCAAACGACCAGTGAATTCGTCGACGATAATCACTTCCCCGTTGTTGACCATGTATTCCACGTCGCGACGGTAGAGCTGGTGGGCTTTCAAGGCCTGATTGACGTGGTGAAGTGTTTCGATGTGTTGCGGATCGTACAGATTGTCAATTTTTAGAAGTTGCTCTAGACGCGTGATGCCCTCTTCAGTCAGGGCTGCGGTCTTGGACTTTTCCTCAAGCGTGAAGTGCTTTTCCTTTTCCAGATGAGGAATGACCTTGTTGATCACATAGTATTTGTCTGTTGAGGCCTCCGCAGGACCCGAAATGATCAAGGGCGTTCGAGCCTCGTCGACCAAGATCGAGTCGCACTCATCGACGATGGCGTAGTGGTGCTCGCGCTGAACGTAGTCCTCTAAGCTGTACTTCATGTTGTCGCGAAGATAGTCGAAGCCTAGCTCGTTGTTCGTGGCATAGGTGATGTCGCAGTTATAAGCGGCTTTGCGTTGTTCATCATTCAGCCCGTGAACAATAATCCCTGTCGAAAGCCCAAGCCAGCTGTAAAGGCGACCCATCCACTCTGCATCTCGGCGCGCGAGATAGTCATTCACCGTGACGACATGAACACCACGGCCCGTAAGGGCATTCAAATAGACCGGCAACGTGGCAACAAGGGTTTTACCTTCACCCGTACGCATTTCGGCGATGGAGCCCCGATGCAAGACCATTCCCCCGATCAGCTGCACGTCATAGTGACGCATGCCGAGCACTCGGCGCGAAGCTTCTCGGCAAACCGCGAAGGCTTCCGGCAAAATATCGTCTGTCTTTTCGCCTTTCGCCAATCGAGATTTGAACTCAACTGTTTTCTGTTTAAGTTCGTGATCAGAAAAAGCTTTGAGACCCGGCTCAAGACGATTGATTTTATCAATCATGGGCTGAAGCCGTTTCATTTCGCGGTCGTGTTTCGTTCCGAAGATTTTAGCGAGTAAATTTGCAGCCATAAGTCGCTTCAGAATAGCCCTCAGCCCAGCCCCCGGCAACGGCTTTGGGCGTCATTTCTCGAGGGAAATCAGCGCGGTGGCGCGATCAAAAATGGCTTTCGAATCACAAGCAGGAGACCCAGACTCATGGCGAGGAGAACAATGAAAAGTCTTTCGCTTTTTGCCAAAAGGAACCCGCGGTCCTCGCTGACTCGAAGACGGACACTGTGATTCTCAGGATTTGAGTTTAAAAACTGGATTTCTAGTCGACGCGGGCTTGCGCCCGGGGTCTTCGCGAACAGAGTTAAGGGCCTCATCAGGGGCCACTCTTTCCCCTCATCGCCACTTGCGGCTAAAACCTGGCCCGCCGAGTCCAGTAACGACCACCGCGCCTGAACTTGGGGGTTCCATTGAGGCTCTCGGGCCTCAAGACGAATCTCGAAGTGAGTAAAAGGGGCCTCGGGTATTTCCGCAACCACCGGCTCGCCGACTTTCCACTGAATCTCTTGATCCACCAAAACAGATCTGCGAAGCGCCAGCAGACTGGTGAAAATTGGGATCGAGGGAAGGGCCAACAAAATCACAAAAATGATAAAACCCCAGAAAGATTTTTTCACACGATCCCTCCTTGAATTTGACGAACACCCTCATAAGCGACCACGGCTACGGCCGTTGCCAGGTTGAGCCCTCGTGCCGGCCCCAGCAGGGGAATAAGAAGGGCTCGGTCTTGATTCTGGTGCAAAAGTTGCGGGTCTAGACCCTTGGTCTCTTTCCCGAACACCAGCCAATCCCCCTTTTGGTATTTCACTTCCGTATAAGGCTTTTTGGCAAAGGCCGAGTAGTAAAAAACACGGTTCTGATCTTCAACATGTCGAGCCCAGTCCTCGAGTGTAGCATGATGGAACCACTTCAGATGGACCCAATAATCCAAACCCGCCCGCTTCAGATTTCGATCAGTGATTTCAAACCCGAGTTTGCCAACAAGATGCAACTCACTCTGCGTAGCCACGCAAGTGCGACCAATATTTCCAGTATTTTGGGGAATCTCGGGCTCAATAAGAACAATTCGAAAGTTAGCGTTCTCCAAGGAATCTATACACCTCTTGCCCGAACTTAGATAAAGCAAGACGACGACCCTTGTCCACAATCAATTCCAAATTCATGAGCTCACGGTACAGGGGCAGGTCCACCGGCACCACCTCGCGACCGGTGATGGCTCCAAGCTTTCGAATGTAGGTGATTTGCCGCTCAGTCAATTGATCGATGAATTTTGGAGATTGCAGAACGGGTTCCCACTCCTCAGCCTCGATTCTGACAGCATTGGCCGGAAGTTTTTTGGGGTTCAAGTAGTAGACCCACGCCGCCTCTTGCTCGCCAGACTCAGTTGTGACCAGAAGCTGCTCTCGGAAGTGCAAACTCTTCTGAGGCTCCAGGGTCGAATAGCCATAAAAGCTATCCAGAAGAGCCCGCAAAAAGTCAGGACTGCGGAGCTCGAGCAATTGCCCTGGAATTAAGCAATTTCCCTCGCTCAGAAGCACAGGATATCCAACTTTGAGTTTGTAAGGAGCCCCGGGGGCCCAGGCGCGTTGACTATGCTGGATTGCAGATTGAATCCTGCCGAAATGAATCATGCCTTCGGTCATTGAACCGTAGACAAAAACTTTAGTCGTCATCAATTCCCCCTCTGAAATTGATAATGATGATGGTTTTTGCGAACCGCAGGTTTACCAGAACTGAGGGCCTCGAGCAAAGGCTCAGGGCGCCGCGCGTTATTGTGGGCCCAGCTCCTTCTCATTTTGTCTCAGTTTCCATTGACTAAAATCAGTTCAATTTGAACTATGCAACTTGAAATCAAGATCAGGAGTGAGTATGGCCGAGCGGCGCAATTTTATGGGGTCCATGTGGATGCAGGATGAAGATGGTGTCATCACCGTAGGAATTAACGAAGAGGCCCTTGAAGACTTCGACGAGATCGCCTCCGTTGAGCTTTCTCCTGAAGGCGAAAAGATCGAAGCTGAATCCGTTATTGGAACCATTGAAACAAGCGACGGCCCCTTGGATATTTACTCGCCGGTGGATGGCACGATCCTCGAAGTTAACGCTCAAGTTGTGGAAGATCCCTCTATGATCATGGAAGACCCCTACGAAGAGGGCTGGCTCGTTCGAATTGAGGCCGAAGCGTCTTCGGACGATGACGAAGAAGACGATGAGGATGATGAGGAAGAAGATGAAGACCTCGAGGACGACGAGGACTAGGATCGCTTCAAGCACAAACTCTTAAATCTCGAAGGCCCTCGGCCGGTCAGAAGCGGCCCCTACAGGGCCGTGCCTATGATTCGAATCAAGAGAATCTTCCAAAAGGTGGTCTTCTGCTTCTCTGTCAAAAGACGCGATTCCTTTTTGTACATCTCATAAATCTGATCGATCTTTCGATTGAAACTTGGTCCATAAACTAGAGTCGCGTTTTCAATGTCATGGTAGAAGCTTCGTAAATTCAAGTTGACCGAACCCATCATGACAAACTTGTCATCGATCAGGAAAAGTTTCGAATGAAGAATCTTCCCTTGTGTCGTGTACTCGTAGATTTTGATGCGATCGTAAAGCTTGTTCACAGACTTCTTATTGACGTCACTGAGAATGATGTCGGCCGTATCGCCCTTCAAATCCAGACGCGTGATCAGTTGCACATCGACCCCTCGAGCCGCCGCCCGAGCAAAGGCCTCGAGAAGTCCTTCTGTCAGATTGAAATAGGGCGTGGAAACTTTAATGACCCTTTGGGCCGAATCGATCATCTGAATAAAGGCCCGCTCGAGCGCCATATTGTCTTTGAATGGAATCGAAACTAAAGAGCGGATATAGATCTCGTTGTCCTGCAGCCTAAGGTACTGGGGATCGAGTGCACGTGTTGTGGGTAAAGGTTCCGTGTAACTGCGGAAATGAACCGTCAAATAGTCAGCATGAAGTACCGAAAAGAACTGCCCCATAATTGTTTGAACAAGGTCTTTGGATGTGAACAGAGTTTCGAAATCTTCCCAGCGCGCCCACGATTCGTCGCCATCCGCACTGTAGTCCACGATTGTCGGATAAATGTAGTTGGCTGTTGGTTGTTCGAAAACGAAACCATCATGAATGTTGCGTCCACCTAGAATGACTTTGTTAGCCGACTCATCCGACTGCGAATAGGTCAGGAAAAGCTTGATGTGATTCGTTCGGTGAAACGAAGAAACCCAATCTTTGAAGCCCTTACCCTGAGAGCGATACTTATAAAATAGAAGTTTTACGTTCGGGAACTCACTTTGAAAATCCAACAGCATTTGCCGATCTTTTCCAAGCGTGATGACATCTGAAAGCGCAATCCGAATCAGAGTCCCACGGCGAGCATGATGGCGGAGGGCCTGCATGATCACGGTTCCACCGAAATCAGCTCGGAATACAAGATAGCTGATCAGAATCGCATCTAGTTTCGGGGCTTCGCTGAAACCAAGCGGCGCGAACGGATCCCCTTTTTTCATGTACTCGTCCGACAGACTTTTTCCTGTCAGGGCGCGAATCTTCGCATTAATTCCCTCAGTTGAAAGCTCTAAGGTCTCCCACTGATCGAGCTTCACGGGGCAAGTAGTGTAGTAAAGATTAGGACTTAGGAAATACTGATCCATCAGATCAAGTCCCGTTGCGTTCGGAAGATAACAGACCTCACCCTTCAAGTGAGGATTTCCGATTCGGGCCAACTCCTGAGACTCAGGGAAAAAGCGAATGCCAGATCTGTGTTCGGGTGTGTTCTCGTGGAAAGTAAGATCACACACCGTTTCGGGATCGCGAATTTCGACAAGGGGCCGCTGAGGATGCACCTTCCAGTCGTACCACTTGAAGCCAAAGGGCTTCTTCGCTTGAACCCTTGATTTGAAGGGCTTCAAATGAAGATAGACTTCGCGATCACAAGTCAATTCTGCATCGAGATAGCGGTTCGAATCGATTTCGGATCTCGATTTTTTCCAGCTGGCTGTGTAGTTCGTAAGCTGAAGATAAAAGGCTTTCGTTGTATCCGTCGAAAGATACATTTTTCTTTGAATCTGGCCATTTTTTAAAGCGTAGGGTTTGAGTTCATGAAGAATGAACTCATCATGATGGCGACGCCAACGCTCTTCAAAAGGGACTTCCACTCGAGCTGGTTTGCTTGAAGCCCCAAGCGGTTCAAGGACTCTTGTGGTTTCCACCACCTGATTTTCAAGAGCTTGCTTTTCAGCGACAAGCAGCTCGGTATCGGTTGCCTGCATCGGCACGGGAAAAAGCTGAGGATCCTGGGAATGGGGATTCAGACGAGCTTTGACATCCTTAAGTTGATCTTCGATCTGCGAGACCTTCATCTTCATTTGATAAAAAACCGCAAGTCGCTCATCCCCCCGCAACGAAGAGGCTGGATCGCGCGACACATTCATAAAGGATTGGCAGGAAACGAGCGGCAACAAAACCGATAATAGAAGAGCTTTACGAATCATATTGAAAATTCCCTTTGATCTTTTCAGTTTGCCGGGAACAAGAAAAGCTCGCAAAAACAAATTTGTTACGCTTCAAATGGCGAATTCTCGAAACCTAAACTGGACGAAGGCATTGGGCCAAGAACGCTGAAATTCTCTCTTTCTAGAAGCGCCGATGCTACAAGAGATCCCTGAAGATCGGCGAATGCATCCACTTGTTTGCCGTTTGACGGGGGATCTTGTAGTCCTCGACTAGATAGTCCGTCACCCTTTGCTTAAACTCTCTTTCCGATTGCCCGTATACCAAGTACTTTTGCTCTGATTTATCGCGAGCGAAACGAATGCGGCGCTCTTTGAAATAGAAATACATCTGGTACTCAATCATTCGTGCAAAGTGCTCTTGAATATAAGCGTAAACATCGGAATCAACGTAGCCACGCCAATCCAGTCGGAAATCGCCCGCCTCATTCAAACGGATTCGCTCTTGGCCGTATCGGGAAAATAGATCCGGGTACTTCTGCCGAAACTCTGCAAGCCGCTCTTCCATTCGGGTTTGCACGTGAATGTGAGCAAGTTCATGGGCCAAGGTCATCAAATTCCTAGTCGTGCTTTCCGCTGCCATAACAAGCCAGTAATTGTACCGGCTCAGATTCTCTCTGTCGTAAAATCTGCGGATGATCTGGTTGTTGAAGTTCCGGTTTGTTCTGCGGTTCAAGATATGCACCTGAGAAAACGGCAGATCTTCAACCAAAGTGATCGCCTGAAAATCATTCCGCCAATCGTGCTGAAGATTTCGAATATCCTTGAGCTCCACTCGAGGGTGCATCAACACCCTCCTCATCATTGAGGTGACGTAGGGAACATCTCGAGACTCGATGAAACGCACCGCCAACTTACCAAGGGGAAGAATGGCCCGAAGCTCACTCTGCCACTTGGCTTCCTGGGATCGGTCCCCCGACGCCCGCTTCTGACTGGACGAAGCCAGGGCCTGAATCGACAGGCTCGCCAGGATCAAGAAAGCTAGTACCGACTTCATGAAGCAGACTCCTCCAAGGATCGTCGGGTGCTCATTTCATGCCCAATCCAAAAGGCCTAAAAGCCCCCCTTAAGCTGAAAGTCTGTCAAAACCTTAGACAGGCCGTCTGTTTTCGCCAGCCAAGGGATATCCGCCCCCGTCACAGGCGCGCAGAGTCCCGTTCTTCAGAGGCAAGTGAAAACACTTCAAAATTTCATAGAGAAATTTCTTTCTTCGCCTTTTGTATTCGGAAAACTCGTAAAGACGGTTTACTCTCTGCCGAATTAAATTGACCCCTTTCCCTTTGGAGGAAAAATGAAACTCACTTCTATTTCATCTGTTTTGCTGTTGGTCTTGTCGCAAAGTTTGGCGAATGCTTCGAGCATTATCAACTGTTCCGACGTTGAGAGGGCTCAAAAACAACCCAACTTCATTTCCATGGGCGCTTCGAGCGAAATTGCAGCCCTCAAGGGAACTGCTAAGCGATTGGCCTTGGCCCAGTTTGAACTGACAAAGAAAATGTTCAACTCTCCTGGAAGTTCTGTGGAAACAAGCTACACCTACAAGTTGACACTTTCAGGAGTTCGCTACGATGCCTTGAATATTGATGTTGGCGGCAATGGGGCAACCGCTGTTTTCCAAGAGGGAACAACAAAAGCTGCGACAATTTCCTTTTTTGATGGCGATCTCTACGTCAACGGACGCCGCTGCCGAAACGTCGAACTTCCCGGCGACAGACAGTTCTAGGACGTCTAAAACAGTCTGTACCAGGGCTTTCGAACGCCCATTTCCTCTAGTTTTTTAAGAACTGCAGAGTTTTTGAACTTAAGCGCCGCTTTGAGTGGCGTCAGTTGATCAAAATACGATTCAAGTTTGGGGTCTGCGCCATTCTCGAGCAGATAAAGAGCGACTTCTGTGTGATTCTTCTTGATAGCCGTCACGAGCAAAGTCTCTAGGATTTCCGGATGTTGGTAATTTAAGTTTATGCATATGCACTTGACAGTATTTAAGATATTCTCGATCTGATCTTTTGATAGTTCACGGTATCG
>JBKDHV010000124.1:0-3461 GCA_046336915.1 Bdellovibrionales bacterium | reverse complement strand
CCAACTTTAAAAAACAAGTGACTCGATCAATGAAGTCACTTCAGAAAAACAAAAATAAAGTGCGCTCATTTTTTCAAAAGCCAAGCCTTAAATACGCCGCCTAATGTTGGTTATCCAACGAACTTATTAATAAGGTCAGTTGCTGGGAGGACGAATTATGGGAAGAGATCAAAATCCTGAGTGGTTTTCATGGAACACAGTAAGTCTTGGTGAATCCCATCGACTGCAAGCCATCGCGATCCTCCTTGGAACAGACACGAGGCTTATGAAATTTTTGTTTGATTTGAAAAATCCAAGACTTCGTTTGTCCTCGGAAGAGTTGCTTCAGCAATCAAGGGTTTTCAGCCGTGGGGAGCAACTTCTCGTTGCTGCAGCGATTGATATTTGTAGCGAGAATGGCAGATTCAATTTTGCTGAGGCCTTAAATCATTTGGATGACACCAACGTAAGCCGGCTGGTGCGAGCCATTTGTCACCTGCGAGAAATCCGTGAAGAAGTGATGCATGGCCTGATTGATGATCAAAACGGAGGGTTTTGTTTATGAGTCACACTTGTTACCTTGAGAAAAACCCTGAGTACCAACTCGTCTACCCCTCTGGCAAGCCACTGAATTTGGTCAACTGGTTCTTAACTGCGATCAAAACCCGCGGTCTTTCTGATAAAACGGCCCGTGCTTACGCTTTTGATCTACTGGTTTTTTATCGGTGGTGGTTTGAAAATAAATCGAAGAAAAGTATCAAAAAATTGAACACCTTCGATCTTCAAAGTTGGATTACTTATCAAAGAGAACTTGGGGCCAAGCCCGCGTCAATCAATAGACGGCTCAGCACAGTTGAAAGTTTTTATAAATTTAGTTTTGGTAAAGAGATCCACAGGTCCAATCGTGTGGCGTATGCCCAGCCGAAATATCGAAAGCGCGGACGCAGAAAACTGGGAATTTTGACAGTTCGAAGACAGAATCCATTGACCCCCAGCGTTCGGGTCAAAATGCCAAAACCCCTGCTGAATCCGCTTGAGGCTGAAGAAATCCATAAGATTTTTAAAGTTCTCAAAACCTATCGCGATGAGGTCATCGTTTTATTGATGCTCCTTTGCGGCCTTCGAAGTTCAGAAGTGATTACGCTTAAAACTGCGGACATTGATTTTACTCGAAAGCGTATTCGCGTTTGGGGCAAGGGCGGGAAAGAAAGAATTTTACCTCTACCTGACCGGCTGATTTATTCAATGAAGAAATATATGTCGCTCGAAAGGCCCGATATCAGCACAAGCGAGTATTTTCTTGTGGTCATGCATGCGGGAACCCGTGGGGAAAGAATGACCATTAGCGGGCTTAGAACCATTTTCCGGCACTGGCGATTGAAAACGGGATTAAAAAAAGCCAATCCTCATAACTTTAGGCACTCATTTGGAACCAATATGGCCCGCCATGGAGTGAGTCTGCCGGTTTTGCAAAGAATGATGGGCCACGCGGAATTTAAACACACGCTTCGGTATATCAACCTCGCCATGACCGATGTCGCTCGGGAATATGCTCAGGCTCTTTCAAAAATTGAAGAAAAGTATGAAAGAGCAGTCATTACGTAAATACTTGGATCAGTTCCTTGAATTAAACCCCAGCGGCTGGGAGTGGGAAACAAAGGGAATGACCGCGGGTTGTAATAAAAAATTTTTGCGATGGCTCGAAAGTGAAAGTTGGACCGTTCAGGATTTAGATGCCGTTCGGATGCGTCGATTTTTCACACACATGGTTCACAACAAGGTCCATCCACACACTCGGTGGAAGACCCGGATGTTGGTTTTTAAATTTTTGCAATGGCTCCATAGCCAAGATTATCCCATGCGACCACCCGAGGACCTGCTTCCGTATCAGAAGCCTCGAAGTGATTTGATTGATGTGGAACTGCCAGCTTTTGCGGTTCAATTTTTAGAAATGATGAGTGCCAAGGTCAAGAAATCAACTCTGATTGGATACCGAACGGCCTGTAAGCATTTTCATAAGTTTTTGGAAGATGAAAATATTGAGCTTCGAACCATCAATCGCTCCCATATGGAAAAGTATTTTAAGCTCCTTGTGGATTTACGGCAAAAGCCCTGTACTCGATTAAGCAATTTGGTGGTGACTCGAGTTTATTTGAACTGGCTGAAAGATAAAAAACTTATCAAGGAGCAGCCACTCAAAATTATCACGACTCAGGATTACCCCAGGATACCGGAATACCTGCCAAGACCTCTGCCGCCGGAAGTTGACCAGCTCATCCAAAAAAGATTAGCCGAATCGGATGACCGCCTTCATAAGGCGCTACTGCTAATGCGATGGACTGGCGTGAGAATTGGCGAGCTGTCCCGGCTCAGTTTTGAATGCATCCATAGTGATATCCACGGCCATAAATTTTTAAAAGTTCCGCTGGGTAAGCTTGATAATGAACGTTTGGTCCCCCTAGATGAAAAAGCGGTCAAATTGATTCAAGTCATTCAACGAAAGACGAGGGCGAAGTTCCAAGTGGATCCACCGCATCTGTTGTCAGAAAAGACACTGAAGCCACCGGCGACACATGTCGTGATGAATGCCTTTAGGGAAATCTACGAGGACATCAAAACTGATACGCCGATTGTCTCGCATCGGTTGCGGCACACCTACGCCACTGAATTACTATCGGCAGGAATGAACATTTGCGCCCTCAAAGAAGCGCTTGGGCACCGAGATATCAAAATGACGCTGAGATATGCGGCGGTCACCCAAGAAAAGGTTCGGACTGAGTATTTTGCCGCCCTTCAACGAATGAAAGAAGGGCTTCCAAAGGAAGAATCGCTTTTTCAAGTCAGCTTCGGCGATGCAGATTATAACGTCATCTTTTCCGACCTTGTCTTGAAGATAAAGAAAAATGGTCCCCGAAGAGGATTTTCTGAGAATCACCTCAAGCACCTGATTAAGCGAGTTCGCCGTCTGAAAGACGAACTCAAAAGAATTGTTTGAGTCACAAGTTCAAAAAAATAAACCAAAGAATGGAGTTCCCAGATGGGAATTATCACACTTGGATTTTATAGCCGGTTAAGGGACCACTTACCGCCGCGTTTCGTTGGCAGATTGAGTCCCTGAAGAAGATCGGCAATTTGCTGCTTGTTTAGCCCCTGACTCTTGAGTGTCCCGATTTTCTCCATCAGCTCTAATTCCTTCTGATTTGGTACAAAGCGGCCATTAACCCTTCGTTCTCCATAAGTAGATCCGCCGATGCGGTGCTCTTCATCACGAATCGGGATTTGGGCGGCTCTTAAGTACTTAATAACGGTGGATCTGGAGGACATTGTAATGCCCGCGATTTGATTAATTGTGAGTCGTTCTTGGAGGTATTTTTGCTGGAGGAAACTCTTGATTTTGAGGAGCGAAACGTGCTTAATATGCGTAATGACTTGGATTTGCTCTGGAGGACAAAACGTAGTGTTACAGTCGCTCTGGTGCACCA
>JBKDHV010000123.1:0-5656 GCA_046336915.1 Bdellovibrionales bacterium | reverse complement strand
CCACGGCGGTATCAGGCCCAACAATAAACTGTAATGTTTGTGCAAATCGGATGATGTTCTCATCCAAAAATCGAAGCTCAAATATCAAGCAATATCAACCTACGCGCCCCGGGCTACCCACAAAAAAGTCGGAATATCCATCTTTATAAGGGGTGAAGCTTGTTGCTCTTGAATTTGATCTCAGCGCTTTTTGTTTTTTGCGCCCTCGGGGGGCTTGCGCAAGCTCAAACGACAACTCCGAGAAGATCTGTTCAGAAAAAAGTCGCTCCTAAAAACACGCGAACTCAAGGAGTCAAAACGACCGCTCCGCGATCGACCCGTCGGGCTAAAGCGCGGCCGAATCGGAAAGTGGCTCCGCGTGCAGCGCAGCCTCAAGCTCGCCCGGCTGTTGCTCCGAAATCGGCTCCCGAGCCAATGCTGGGGGCGCCCGGCGAGCCTGATCGTTTTACAAGCCCTACATCTATCGAGTCCTCGACCCCTGGCTCAAACTCCGCGACGACGCTCGAGCGACCGCGCCCAAGTCCCAATGCTTCGTTCTTGTATGGAAATTTATTCTACACGTCGTTTGCAGATCAGGTCTTCGCAAAGACTCAAGGAACAAAGGTCAAGGCCCGCACGATCTTTTCAGCGGGAGGAATCGGACTCGATTACACGCGCTACAGTCATCGCTATCTTTACGGCTGGACTGCGAACCTTCTTTCGGGAGCCGTGGATCTTGAAAGAGTGGGTTCCAATCCGTATCCTCAAAAGGTCTTCCTGGGACTTCAAACAGGACCCGAGGTCGGTTATCGAGTGAATCCTGATCTTGATCTGTCCTTTGGTCTAGGGCTCTTGTATCGAGAGATTAAGGATGTGGGATCCAGTCTTGCGGTCGCTAACCAATTCAACATCAAGTTTCGCCTGACACCGAAACTGACGTATTTTCAAAATTTCGGGAATTATGGTTCTGCAAAGGCCTACTCGTACAGTATCGGCCTAAGATGGTTGCTTTAAGTTCTATTTGACGATTTAATTAGAGATACAACTTCTGGAGGATCTTCTATGTTACTTTCATTTCGTTTCTTTCTATTGATCGCCTTCAGCTCGGCCTTACTCATGCCGGACTTCTCTGAAGCTCAAGTCGATATTGCACAAGTGGAAGCGGAAGAAGCGAAGGCCGACGCCGAGCGGGCTCGTGCTGAAGCTCTTGAGGCCAAGAAGCGCGCAGAAGAAGAACGAAAGCGCTATGACAAGATCAAGGCCGAAGCTCAGAACGCCATCGCAAAAGCTCGTCAAGCGGAAGCTGAAGCCAAAAAAGAGCAAGCCGAGGCAGAGAAGTTTGTCGCCGATACGAAGCGTGACATTGCCGAGCAAGAAAAACAGATGGCTTTGGCTGAGGCTCAGAAAAGAGAGGCCGAAGAGAAAATCAAGCTGGCTGGCGAAAAACGCAAAGCTGCTGAGAAGTCGCGTGACGAAGCGGCTGAAAGACGCAAAAAGGCTGAGCAAGCTTTAAAGCAATCTCAAGATCAGCAGAAGGATGCTGAAAAAGAGGCCCAGAATTTTCAAGCCGAAGCTCAAAGGGCTCAAAAGGAAGCCGACCAAGGTGTTTTGGAGTCCAAGCAGGGAGAGCAAAAGCTCGCTCAGGCTCGTTTGAACTCTCAGAAGGAGCAAGCTCAGCTCAAGGCCACTCGCGCCCAATCAGAACAAACGCTGGCCCGTGTGAAGTCAGAAATTTCGGCGCAACAAAAGGAACAAGCCCTTTTGAAAGCTGAAGAGGACAAGCTCAAGGCCGCCTTGATCCAAACTCAGGCCGAGATCAAGAAAATGGAAGAAGAGCTTTCGCAGTTGAAGAAGCAAACCGACGATCAAAGAAAGTCCCACAAGGAAAATCGAAACGCCCAAGAGAAGGCGAGCACGCAGTTAGCGAAAACTCGTGAGCAGTACATCCGTGAGAAGGGTGAAAAGGAAAAAGAGCTGGGACAGATGAGACTCGAGATTTCAAAAATGCAGCGCGAAGAACAAGACGCACAAACTCAGACTCGGAAGATGATCGAAGAAAACAAGCGTCTTACTGATGACATCGAAAAGACCAAAAGAGATCGCGAAAAGCTTGAAAAGCAGTTGAAGGATAAGAAAGCGGATCTCGAAGAGATTCAATACAAGAACGAAACTTTGAAGACCGAGTTCGATACAGAAAAAACAAAACTTGAAACCGTTAAGATTCGTCTAGGAACGTAGGGGGCGCCAGGGGCCCTTGTTCTAAAATTCATAGAGGGCACTCACCGCAAGAAGTGCAAACAGGATGCGGTAAAGACCAAATCCTGTGAAGCCCTGAGTGCTCACGATTCGAATAAAACCTTTGATCGCCACCACTCCAATGAAAAAGCTCATCAGCCATCCGGCCGCAAGCAGGGTGGCGTTTTCATTTGTCAAATACGGGGCAGCATCTTGAAACTTGAGCACCGAGGCGCCCACCAATGTGGGAACTGCCAAGAAGAACGAAAACTGCGTGGCCTCATCTTTGCGCAAGCCTAAAAAAAGACCGCCAACAATCGTGGCCCCACTTCGCGAGGTTCCTGGTATCATGGCCAGGCACTGGAACAGCCCCAAAAGTAGGCAGTCGCGTACGGTCAGTTGGTTGATGGTCTTTTGATTCTGCTCAAAGATTCGCTTGCGCTCCATCCAGATCAGGAACACGCCTCCAAGAAACATGGTGGCCGCAACCGTCCACCAACTTTCGAGCATGTGATCGATCACTTTTTTCAGAGCAAAACCGATCACGGCCGCTGGCAAAAATGACACCACGATCTTTTGATAAAAACCCCAGTCCCAGTTTTGGAAAAAACGCCGCCAGTACACAATCAAAACAGAAAGAATCGCGCCCGATTGAATGACGATTTCAAAGCTCTTCAGAAAGGCGTTTGACTCAAGGCCCAAAAAGTGGGCGCCGATAATCAAGTGACCGGTTGAGGACACAGGTAAATATTCCGTCAGTCCTTCAAGAGTTCCTAAGATCAAAGCGTCTAACAGTGTCATTCCACTCATCTTTGACAAAACAACTAGACTTGTGGAGTGTTTTTAAAAGTTTAACGCGCGCCAAAATGTTTTTGTTTTTTTTCATTTTTGTTAAGAAATTGCTACTCATTGCCTAAATAGACGTCATACGATTTTGTCAACCACGGAGGGAATCGTATGAACAAATTTGTCATAGTGCTGACAATCGCCTTAGGATTACAGGCGTATGCAGCCGAATACTTGGTGAAATACCGCAACCAGTCGGGGATCTCGGCTGTGCACACGCTCTCACGGAGCCGCACGCCTCTCTTGACGGTGATGGACACTCACCCGCAAGGAAGCTTAATTCTAGTCAATGTCTCTGAGAAAAATAAGGTCCGCGCGATCACGGAGCTCTTGGGAAATCCCGATGTTGAGTACGTGGTTCCCAACTTCGAACTGAAGAGCTTCTCAACAGCTCCGATCGATGCTCAAAATCTTCGCGAGCAGTGGGCGATGTCGAAAGTCCAAGCTGAAAAAGCTTGGCAGCGCGCCGGCAACAAAGGGAAGCGTGACATCGTTGTCGCCGTTATCGACACGGGCGTTGACTATAAACACAAAGCTTTAGCACCGAACATGGTGCCGGGTTACGACTTTGCTCGTAACGATGACGATCCTATGGATCAGACTTCAGCTCAGAATCCCGGTCACGGAACTCACTGTGCCGGTGTTGTTGGAGCCACAGGCCTTGTTTCCGGTGGAATCATCGGGATGAGCCCGGATGTTTCAATGATGCCAATCCGCTTTCTTGATGAGCGTGGATCTGGTGACTTGAACAACGGGATTAAGGCCATCGATTTCGCGATCGAAAAGGGCGCCCACATCATCTCGGCTTCTTGGGGTGCGGAAGTTCCTGAGAGCACAGCAGCTCCACTTTTGGAAGCCGTCAAGCGTGCCACAGATAAGGGCATCATCTTTGTTGTTGCCGCTGGTAACAGCAGCAAGAGCAACGACAAGGCCGGTTTCTACCCTGCGAACGCTCCTTATGCGAACGTCATTAATGTGGCGGCGAGCAATGCGAATGATGGAAAGCCAAGCTGGTCAAACTTTGGACGTAAGAACGTCCACGTTTCATCACCCGGTGAAAACATCATGTCGACTTTGCCAAGCGATAAGTACGGAAACCTTTCCGGAACTTCGATGGCGACTCCGCTGGTGGCAGGACTTGTGGCTTTCTTGAAAGCTCAGGATCCTTCTTTGACGGGAACTCAGATCCGCGCTCTTCTTCAGACAACAGGAACGAAAGCGAACATCGAAACTGCGTGTAACTGCCGCGTTGATGCTTTTGCTGCTGTTGACCACTTGATGGCGAAGAAGCCTTGGATCTTCCCTGCGGCGGCGACTTTGGCTGCCAACGACACGCTTCAGTTGAACGTGATGAACATGGGCCGAGACGTGACTTACACAAGCTCGAACCCTGCTGCTGTCACGGTTGATGCCAGCGGTGTGGTTAAGGCCGTTGCCAACGGAACTGCAAAGATCACAGCTCAAGATTCAGCTGGTGCTTCAGCTTCGACTTTGGACATCAACGTTGGTGCCGCTTCGTCGAATCCTGGCAACCCCGGAAATCCCGGCGAACCTGGTGACCCCAGTGAGTGCCCGCTCGGGGATCCTCAGCTGTGCGAGATCGCTTGCCAGATCTTGCCAGATGCTCCTTGGTGCCAAAAGTAATTGTAAAGACTTAGCATCTTTTAAACTAAAACCTAGGGCCAGAGTGACTCCAAGTCCTCTGGCCTTTTTGTTGCTTTAGAACATTTTCGAACGGGATTTCTAAAATCCTTCAACCATCCATCTCAGAAAAAGGGGGACGAAAATGAAAGCAACACTTTTGATCGCAGGGATCTTCGCAGCACAGATCGCGTGGTCTCAACTCTTACCAGGTGTCCGATTAGGCGAGCCTTCCTACGGGGGAACAGGGTGTCCTGCCGGCACCGCCAGCGTTTCGCTGTCACCAGATGCGGACGAAATTTCCATTCTTTTTGATCAGTTTGTGGCCGAAGCGGGTCATCCGACAGGTCGACGAACCGATCGCAAGGCGTGTAACCTCTCCATTCCTCTTCATATCCCACAAGGTTATTCCGCGACCATCGTGCAAACTGATTTCCGCGGCTTTAACCTGGTTCCGAGTGGGGGTGTGAATCGCATCAACACCGAGTACTTCTGGGCGGGTTCTCGAGGCCCCGTGTATTCAGATGTTTTTAGCGGACCCCAAAACCGGGACTACTTCACTACCAACGGCGTTGTGGCTTCGGGCGTGATCTGGACACCCTGCGGGGAAGAGGTCAATCTTCGAATCCGCGCCACCATCATGACTCAAACAAACTCTCGTTTGGATCAGTCGATGATGACGGTCGACTCGGCCGATGTCTCAGCCGGTCTGATCTACCACGTTCAATGGAGACGATGCCGATAGATTAAGAAAAAGTGGTGACCCTCACCGTTCTTCACAGAAGCCCTTCGCAGCTGCGAGGGGCTTTTTACGTTTTATGCATATGCACTTGACTGGAGTTGAGGCTTCAGGTCGAATATAGGTGATTTGGAATACCCCAAGAATCTACAAGATTTTGACCGCCTTTTTCCCGATGACGCCAGTTGCTTGAGGTTTTTAGAGCAAGCTCGGTGG
>JBKDHV010000122.1:0-7452 GCA_046336915.1 Bdellovibrionales bacterium | reverse complement strand
GTGTAGTAACTTATTGAAAACACAGATTGGTTGAGCCACTCAACCTTTAAATTTCAACTAAACCTGGGACATGGCCCAGGATCGGCCGTGAACTTGTATGGGTCAGCCGCGAGCTCTTAGAGCAGACGCGCCGGATTCTGGGCGGAGAGTCGGAGTCCGGTGGTGAGGGCGGCCTTCAGCTGAAGTCGGGCCAGGTGATCATCGGAAAAGAAAAGAATACCCAGATTCATCCCCAGGTGGCGAGGAAGCTTGAGGACTATGGGTATCGATGGGCGCGTCAAACCGTCAAAAAGAAAAATAAAGATGTCGACGTCATCGCTCTCGACTTTGGTACTCAGGCTCGTGTGTCCCGCAACTTGGATCAGTTTCTTCAGGATCTCAATCGGCGAATTCAGGATCATCTGCAGTTGGGCCAGGGGCGGGTTGAGGATCTTGTGACCTTTGCGGTGCAAGAACTTCTGATCGTCCATCCCTTTGTGGACGGCAATGGTCGAACCGCCAGATTGCTCGGGCAGGTCCTTCACGAAGTCCTCACCCGAGAAACCGTGATCTTTCCGCGAGAGTTCTTTGAAGAGATGAGTTGGAGTCATCAAGAGCTCACAGAGAAACTTGCCGAGCAAAAACGAAAATCTCGGATGGAATATTTGCTCGACCGGGTTCTGCAAAACGCCGACCCCGAGTTCGCGTCGTTCCTCGAGGAGACTTCACTCAGTCAGTGGGATGTCTTGACAGTGAGCACTCTCAAGGCCGCAAACCCTCGAAGCGTTGGCGACACCGTCTTCGGAGAGGTTCTGATGGAAGACAGGGACGGGCGGGTGAGAAAAATGGGCGGTCGCGAGTCCTCCGGATTTCTTTTGGGGCGAACACCGCCGCTCTTTTTTGGAGCTTCCACAGCCTCCTATGTCGAGTTGATGGGTCGAGTTCGTAAGCTCTTTGAAAATGGACGAGATCTTCGTGAATTTCCGACCTCGCGAAGTCTTAACAATCATGTGGCATCGAAAGTCATCAGATCAATCAAGCAGGGGCTTTACGACGAGAAACCCTCCGCTTTTGTTCAAACGAGTCTTTCACATCGAACGGCAAAACATTTTGCGACATGGGTGAGCAGTGGCCCTAAACGGAAGTTTGGCTTCGTTTTGGTCATTGATTCCCGCGGGGCTGAGCTTCTGAGTGTGGACAAGAGCGAGATCAGAACGGTGGAAGAGCAGGAGGTGCTCTTCGACTCAACGCTGGATCCACGACGGATTTACGGAGCCTACTTGCTGTGGGAGGGACGACCCGTCGGATTTGTTCTGAATCCCAATTACAATTCAAACTGGATTCAAGGGCAGCTTCTCAAGTGATCTTCTAATTGGCTTCGCGATCTCACCTGCACCGCTGCTCTTGAGATTGCAACCCTAAAACTGAGTGCCCCGAAGATAAGCGTCGAAACCCTTTTGCTCGTAGTTGGACACTTGTTTGTGCAACTGCTTCACTTTTTGAGTCATTTCTCCGAATTCTCCATTCACGTCAATATCGATGAATGCACCGTTGGTGTCGCTGATATCGTTGTAGAATTGAACTTGCTGCTTCGCCATCGAGACCCCTGAAAGGCGTGTGAACGCTCTTAAAAGACGACCCTGTTTACTCACCAAGGTTGGTCCTCGTAGCGCAATTCGAAGTGAAACAAAACCTGAGCGGGTGGCCGGATTTACCAGCTCGAAGACTGTAGAAATACTAATCGTCTCGCCAGTTGCGTGAATATACTTTTCCGTCAGAGCGGCTCCAAAACGGGGAGTCCCATTCTGAAATCTGGATCTATAAATGGGCTCTGGAAACAGGTTCGAGGGTAGGCTTTCGTGGACGGGTAAGGCAGACCTCTTCAGACGGTTGGTTGCAAAGGCCGCAAATTGATCAACCGACACATCCATCGCTTGAGCCGGACTCAGGCTCAAGAAGAGGATGAGGGCCGTCACGAAATTAATAAGTTTGAGAGACATCATAGGAACTCCTTTTCTAACAGCTTGGACCTTAAATCCCAGTCTGTTCTACATTCTGATCGTTTAGTCAAGCGTTCGGTACATGTTCACACAACTTCGTTCACCTGAAAAGACACCGATCTTGATTTCAGCCGCTTCGATGTTTTTGATCACGACAAGGTTGTTAACCTTCAGTCGCAGGCGAAAACGTGTGTGTTCGGCCCAGCCGTTCAGTCGCAAAACGTCCTCTCCCTCGGCCGCGCGTTCCGAGTTGCTCAGGGGGGTCGCGAAGGCCACCCACGGCTGACCCGCCGGTTGATATCCCGCTGCCAAGACGTTGTTGCGGCTGGAGTAACGCACATAACAGTCTTCGCCCTTCAGAGTTCGACCGCGGAAGGTACCGTTGATGTTAATCAAGTCCGCCAAGCTCAAGAGGGGCACTAGAGTAACAGCCACTAGAATCGAGTATTTCATTTGACCTCCAAAACAGGGACTTGATTTCCTACTTCGCCTGAGAACAAGTCATTTGGGCCGTTTGAACGAGGGTCTTTTTGCCATCGCCCACGGTGAGTTCGGCTTTCGAAGGGGTTTCTCGGTCTTGGCTGAGCTCCAGAATGTTAAACTGGGCGTTTTGATCCTTCGAATTCTTCATCGTGAACAAGAAGGACTCGACCTCTTCAAGGTCAAGGGCGATTTCGTCCTGGTTAAAATCGAAGCTGTCGCCATCCATGATAATCTTAACGTCGACCTGAGACTTACCAAGTGTCGAGTAGCGCCACTCAAGTGTCACGCCTTGGTCTTCGGAAACGCAATCGAAGCCCTTCTTTTCTTGGCCCCAGCTCAAAGAAGCAAGTGACATCAGGGTCAGGGTTGCAACTAAAATCGTTTTCATAAAGTCTCCTTCTAAGTAAGGTTCGTTAATTCGTTTCTTTTCGAATCTCATTTAAAATGTCTAATGATCGCTCGGAGTGCCAAATAGGGGCCAATTCCTTCTCTATCTTTTGCCATTGCACGTGCAAGGCTTCTTTCAGGGCCAAATTCACACGACCCGAATCGGATTCCAGCACCATGCGTGCCAGAAGCGGGTTTGCTCCCTGCAACGAGGTCACAACCTTTTGAACCTTGGGTGTCTGATTGGATTTCTCGAGCTCGATCACAAGAGCCGAGATCCTGCCGAGTGAATGTTGTGGAAATGACTTAGGAAAATCGAATTGCGCCACAAGATTTGGAGCAAAATCACGTCAATCAGGCTTAAAAATGGCGCGATCTTGGAGCACTTTGTAGAGGCCTTGGGCACCGTAGGCCCGAGGACGGAAGACGACTCGAGTTACTTTTTTTCAGAAGTCCCTCAACAAACGTTAGTTTTCTTTGAAATAGGTTAGAATACTGATGATTCGAGTTGAATTCGAAAAGGAGACAATGAGTATGGAGATCCGTTCAGTCTTTCACAGCATCATGGTTATTTTGTTCTTGTTTGCGGCCGTCGGAGCCCACGCAAGCCCGCCGATCAAGAGGCTCGAGGCAGTTTATGCCTGCAAGATTACGAATGCAGGGGGCGCTCCACGTCCGCCAGCAGGGGCTCCGCGACTAAGTGTCAAAGAATACCTCGTGCGAGCGACAGCTCCCGCCGCGGCTTTTCGGCACATTTTCGAGTTGGAAGTTCGAGCTTTGAATCCTTCTCTGCCTTCGAAGATTTATTCGTTGAAACGTCAAAGACAGGTTCAAACGGCGAAAGGCCCCGTGGATCACTACCGGGCCGTGAACTCGCTTTTGAAAGAGTCAGACTATGTGATCAAAAATGTCATCGAAGCCGAGATGTTCCGTATTGAAGTCACTGAAACTGAAATTGAGTACACCTGTCCACGAAGCCAGCGTTAGGTCAGTTCCTGGCTTAGGAAGAAGGCCATCAAGCGACTCAAGGTGCGGCCTCTTCCCCAGGCGCCGGAGCGGCCTCGAGGGTCTTATGTTTGTCATCGTTTGAAGGTCGCGGCTGCGGTTTTCGATTCTTTGACGAGCCTTGGGGGCTTGCGGGTTTGGAAGATTGAGTCTCCATGAAATTCTCCTTTTTTCGAGAAGCGGTGGATCTCTTGCGTCCAGAAGAGGGGCCTTTCGTCTTTTTCATTCTCAGTGCCTGAGATCGACTTTTTCGTGACGGCCGGGTTCGAAATTCTCATCTTTTGAAACGATGGACTTCAGCGGACTTAAAGTCTTCACAGCGGGAGAATTGGGAGAATCCCAGAATTCAACACTTTGCATTTCCAGTTTCAGGAGCACCAGATCAGGTGTGTCCAACCCATCCTTGAACCAAGCCTTTAAATAGGGCGTCCAGAGCTCTTGCATTTTTGCGCGATCGAAGACCTCTTGGGCTTGAGCCTGGGCGGCTAGATACTTGTTCTTGTGCGGATCCGCGAAGGTCACCATCAGCCGAGGATTTTCGCGCACCTGCTCGATCAAAAAAGACTTTGTCGAGGTGAAAAACCAAAGATCCCGTTTTCATCCACCTGCTGCAGGTACATCGGACGGCTCGAAACCTCGCGTCCTCCTGGAAAGGTCGTGATCATTCCGATTCGAACATCGTCCAGGATTTCTCCGAGAATATGAAGGTTCTCTTGAGATGCATCTTTCAATCCATTTTTCATAGGGCCTCCTCGTGCCGTTCACCAGTCCAAAAACTCTTCACATTTGGGAACAAAAAGCTCTTGAGTGGTAGAATCACACGCAGCAAAGCGGATGCCTTCTTGAGGGCTCTCAACGCGCTCTCGCTTCCTCGAGTGGGTCATTTCCCGCTCTCAGCTATAGAGCGTCATGCTCGACACGAGAGAGCATCACCTTGCTTCTTGATCCGCGCTGAATTCTAGGCGAATTTAGAAAGCTCGAGGTGATTATGACAAAAAAAGTGATTCAAACGGATGCGGCCCCGAAAGCCGTCGGCCCCTATTCCCAGGCGATCGACACAGGTTCTCTTGTTTTTTGTTCGGGACAGATCGCGATTGATCCCGCCACAAACGAAGTGCTGAATGTGGGTGTGAAAGAGCAAACCGAACGCGTGATGAAGAACATTCAGGCCGTTTTAAAGACAGCGGGCCTTGATTTTTCTCACGTGATGAAGACCACGATCTTTTTAACAGACATGAAGGACTTCGCGACCGTGAACGAAGTTTACGCGTCGTATTTTCAGCAACCCTATCCCGCGCGCTCCACGGTAGCCGTGGCGGGACTCCCCAAAGGTGTCAATGTCGAAATCGAAGTCACAGCTGCTCGATGATGATGAGATTCGGCGACAACGTCGTCGTCGAATCTTGCGCTGGTTCACGGTCGTGTGTTTCATCGCGGCGGGGGTCGGTCGCATTTGGCAAGAGTGGAAGCTCATCTCCGCCGAGTTCAAACCCTTTCAAGTTCGAAGCACCACGGTCGACTGTGGCGTTGTCTTGACGGGGAGTGCGGGTCGGGTTCGCGAAGGCTTCGATCTTCTCGAGCAGGGCTTCGTGCAGAAACTCATCATCTCGGGCGTGAATCCTCAAAACACTCTTCGAGATCTTGTGCCGCTGTGGCCCTATTATCCAAAGGTCACAGAAGACACCGTGCTTTTGGAAAAACGATCCGAAACCACTTACGGCAACGCGGTCCAATCCTTACCCCTTGTGCAGGCTTTGAAGTGTCGCGATGTTCTTTTGATTACCTCGGAGCTGCATATGTTCAGGTCCTACCAGACCTTTCGTCCAGTGTATCCCGACACCCTTTTTATCTACAAACATCCGGTGATCACCACTCGAGGAAACTTCTCCGTCCTGGATCAAGCCCTCGAGGTCGTAAAGTCTCTGTTTTATCGACCTTGGGCCTACTAGATCCGAGCCCGCTCTGCCGATAAAAATGATATGAACTCTGTTTGGTTTCAAGTCGATCGCGTGGGCCGATTCGTGCTCTCGCACTTTGAGTACACCTTTCGAATCTTCGCGATGGTGTATTTAAGCCTGCGTGCCACGTTCTTGGATCAGGCCCAAGGGGCGCGAACCATTCTTGGTGTGCTCTCAGCGCAGATCTACTTCACCGGATTTCAAGCTCTTCTTTTGATTTCGACACTCGCGCTCGCCACGGGAGCGATTCTCATTTTGCAAGGAATGGGCAATCTCTCACTTCTGGGCGGAACGCAAATGATTGGATCCTTCTTGGTCGTGGTGCTTGTGCGCGAAACGGCTCCGCTGCTGACGGCGCTGGTCGTGATCGCACGAAGTGGAACGGCTGTGGCCTCGGAATTGGGAAGTATGCGGGCCAACCGAGAAATCGAGGCCCTTGAAAGTATGGGCATCAATCCCTTAAGCTACATCGTGTTTCCCCGAGTGGTGGGTGGTGTCATCAGCGTTCTGTGTCTAGCCTACTTCTTCATTTTGATTTCACTAATCGGGGGATTTTGGGTGACTCAATCCCTACACAAGATGCCCTTCGCGTTTTATCTGGACAGTCTGATGCAGGCCTTCGCTCAAGAAGACGTGATCATCTTTCTTTTAAAAAATTCATTTAGTGGCATGATTATTTTCGTCGTCTGTTGCTATCAGGGCTTAAGCGTGAAGAAAAGCCCTCATGAGGTTCCGCAGGCCACGACCCAAGCCGTTGTGAAATCGATCATCTATGTGATCGGCTTCAACCTAGCGGTCACGGCCTACTTTTATCTTGGAAAATTGAAAGCGATGGGGGTTTTATGAAGATCGAAACACTTCGATTCGAAGGTGTCAGCTATCAACACCCGGGGCATGATCCCATTCTCTTCAACGCGGACTTCGAGTTCCCGTCGAGTCAAGTCTGTTGGGTTCAGTCCGAAGAGGGCGAAGGAAAATCCACACTCCTTCAGATTCTTGCCGCCCTTCAAGGGCCCCAGACGGGTTCCTACTTCGTGAATGACCAGGATACCAAAGACATGACCTTCGAGGATTTTCTGCCTTACCGATTGAAGATCGGTTACTCGTTTGATTATGGCGGATTGATTTCAAATCAAAGTCTACGCGACAATTTGCTTTTGCCGCTTCGCTATCACAAACTGCTCACACCTGAGGCGGCGGAATCGCGTGTCGACGAGTGGATTCGACGTTTTGATTTCACAAAACATGCGCTCGAGCGACCGGCCCATGTTCCGGGCCGCTTGCGCAAGCTCACCTGTCTTTTGCGAGCTGTGGTCCATCATCCTGATCTCTTGATTATGGACGATCCTACGGTGGGGCTCGGGGCTGAAACCAGTGAAGAGTTTCAGCTTTTGATTCGAGAACTTCGGTCCGAAGGACATCTGGGTCACATCTTCTTGAGCACCTACGATGAAAAGTTTGTCAGACCCTTTCAGCCGAAATTGATTCACTTAAGCGAAGGCCAGCTTTTTCTTTCGGCTGTCGATGGCGGAAGTAATGTGGTGAATCTATGAAGGAGCGACTTAGCTATTACGAGCGCGTGGCGGGACTTTTTGTGCTGACGGCAATTGTCGGCACAGCGGTCGCGACCTTAAGTGCAG
>JBKDHV010000121.1:0-6876 GCA_046336915.1 Bdellovibrionales bacterium | reverse complement strand
ACTCAATATTGAGGAAAGTGCTTTCCGTATTCGACCAGTTGTTCGCAGATGTCTTCAAGCACTTCTTAAACCCAGAGAAAACCTTGTTGGTTTAAGAAAGGAAATGGATGGAATTCTTGTTTGCTCTGAAAAAAGTGAAGTCGTTGAGAGATTCGAGAACTACTACATCATAACACAGGCCTGTAACCAAAACGCTCGAACTGCTGACTGCTCAGCACCGGTTGAAAACCGGTTCCGAATGGTAATTCGGGGCTCCGCCGTATTTGACTTGTTCAAAAATCTTGTAAATAAGAATGCCGTCAGTGTGTTTTCTCTTCGGCCCATTCCGAATGAGGCGATTCGGCATGAAATCAAGAACTGGGAAAACCAGATCTCAGCATTTGACGGCAGCAAAATTACTGAGGCCTGCGGTACCGGAAGAGATAATTCTTTGTGCAAAAGACTCATCCATCCCGACGCATTTCTCACTTCACAGTTCTTCCCCGGAGTGATCGTCCACCCGATTAACCCTGATTAAATCTTGCGATTTAGGGCCCAAGACCTGGGCCCTACCTATTGTTCCTCAGACAGCATCTGTCCCTGGACGGTGATGTAGACCTGATAGCCGCTCGATGTTGTGCCCTGGAGCTTGTCGTAGACGTTACCCGCCGAGGCGCTGACTTGGTAGTTATTCTGGGTCAGCCGGTATTGGGCCGAGCCCGACACGATTTCGGCCGCGCGGGGTTTTTCGAATGGATTCAAGGCGTCGATTGGGTTCAAACCCTTCAACGAAGAATCAATCGAACACGCACTGATGAAGCCCACAAAAAGGACTAATGTTCCTTTTAAGGCTGCCGAACGGAGCAGAGGACCTCCCTTTATCTCTTCGGCACTTTTTCTAAAATTCTAAAGTTGTCTCGAATTGAGACGAATGCGCAACACCCATCCGCGAAGACTGTCTCTCCATGGGCCGCGAGTGCGGCTTGGCCCCCTGAGCCTACGAAGCCCCTTCATCCTCGGGTTCGTTTTCCTCGTGGTGAAGCTGAAGAAGAATTCTCTCAGCAAGCACCCGGTTAAAGCCCTTCATCTGGGCGATCTCTTCAGGGTCAGCCTCGCGAATGTGCTGGACGGATCCGAATTTTCCTAAAAGCTGACGCTTGCGGTGCTCGCCAAGACCCGTCACCAAATCCAGTTCGCTGGCCATTGTCTGATCGTCGCGGAGCTTTCGATGGTAGTTGATGGCGAAGCGGTGGGCCTCGTCGCGAATTCCCACCAGAATATGATGGGCCTCGCTGGTGGTTCGTAAGATCACCGGATTACTTCGCCCCGGCAGGAAAACGCGCTCTTCTGAGGACTTCACGTCACTGGCTTGAAAGTCCGATTCCGTGCGCGCCTTCGCAAGTCCCACCACGGGAATTTCGCGCCGACCGATCTCTTCAAGAATCTTTAGGGCCTGGGCCAGCTGCCCCTTCCCCCCGTCAATGACGATTAAGTCCGGATCATCATACTCGGTGTGCTGGAATCGTCGCGAAAGGACCTCGTACATCGAAGCAAAATCGTTTTGCCCTTCGACCGATTTAATCTTGTAACGTCGATAGTGTTCCGAGGCCGGAATGCCGTCTTCAAAAACCACCTGCGAGGCCACATTCGCTCCGCCTTGGAAGTTTGAAATATCATAACACTCGATTCGGCGGGGAAGTTTCGGTAGACCCAGACGCTCTTGAATTTCTTCGAGTCCCCGCTTTTTTTCTTCCGACTTCGAGACCCACTTTTCAAACTGGGCCTTGGCGTTCTCGTGAGCCATTTCCTCAAGCGAGCGCCCCTTGTTGTCGGTGGCGATGCGCACATAGCAGTCACGGCCCGAGCGTTCTTTCAAAACTGCCTCGAGAAGTTTCGTCAGATCGCGCCCCAGATCGATCGGCAAAAGCACTTCGTCGGGAACAATATTTTCGTCATAGTACTGATTCAGGAAGGACACCATCCAGTCGCGGGGATCCTCTAGACTGTCCAGGGTATTCAGATTCGGTAAATAGTGAGGCCTCACGCCCACGACGCGGCCTTGACGGATGTGCAAGGTTTCGATGACGGTGCCGCGCTCATCACCGAAGTAGCCGACCACGTCCTGATCCTTCTCGCTGGTGTCATTGATGACGGCTTGTTTTTCTTGAATACTCTTAATCGCCTGGATGCTATCGCGCAGTCGCGCCGCCACTTCAAACTTTTCTTCTGAAGCCATGGTCATCATTTTTTCAGTCAGCGCCTTGATGACTTTTTTATTCTGCCCCCTCAAAAACAGCAGAGCCCCTTCGACTTCACTCTTGTAATCCTCTTGCGAAATATAATTCGTACAGGGCGCCGTACAGCGGCCGATCTGATGGGTGATACACGGGCGCTTACGATTCTTAAACACGGCATCGGTGCAGTCGCGAATTTTAAAGGTGCGATTCAAGAATCGAATAGTTCCAAACACGGCGCCCCCGCTGGTGTAGGGACCAAAGTACATTCCCCCATCTTTGCGGACCTTTCGCGCCAAATACAGACGCGGAAAAGCATCGCTCCAGGAAAGTTTGATGTAAGGATAGGCTTTGTCATCCTTCAAGCGAATGTTGTACTTGGGCCGATGCTTTTTAATCAGCGAGGCTTCTAGTAAGAAAGCCTCCACCTCGGTCTTCGTCAGAATGTACTCCACCTGACGAATCTGCTGAACTAAGAGAACTGTCTTTCGATGGTCCTGGGATTCGTGAAAATAGCTGCGCACCCGGTTGCGCAGATTTTTAGCCTTCCCAACGTAAAGAATTTTGTCAGCTTCGTTGCGCATAAGGTACACCCCACTCTGGGTGGGGAATTGGCTGACAAGTTCTCGAAGCTCACTGATTTTGGGATTCATTTTGTTTTTCCGTCTCTCCGGAAATAAGACTCAGTTGAAGGATTTGCAGGCGTTTGATTTCGTCTCGAACTTTCGCAGCTTCTTCAAACTCCAAATCCGCCGAAAGTTTTCGCATCTTCTTGCGAAGGGCCTCGATTTCTTTTTCAAGGGCGGCTGGCTTTTCCAAAAGTTTTTTGAAATTCTTCGGATCCTCGATTTTTTGAAGGACCTGAGCGCCCAGCGAGCCATCGAAAATGTCCCCGAGCCCTTCGCGCACCCGTTTGCTGATCGTGGCCGGCGTGATGCCATGCCGCTGGTTATGCTCGGTTTGCAATCGACGACGTCGATCAGTTTCGGCCATGGCTTTACGAATCGATTCGGTGACGGTGTCGGCATACAGAATCACGCGCCCATTGGCGTTTCGGGCCGCGCGACCGATGGTCTGAATCAAGGATCGCTCGGATCTTAAAAAACCCTCTTTGTCGGCATCCGTGATCCCCACCAGGCTTACTTCTGGAATGTCCAGGCCTTCTCGAAGAAGGTTGATTCCGACCAGCACATCAAAGACTCCTAAGCGCAGATCTCGCAGAATCTCCATGCGTTCCATCGTTTGAATTTCCGAGTGCAGGTACTTCACCTTCACGCCGATGGATTCATAGTACTCGGTCAGATCCTCGGCACTTCGCTTGGTCAGCGTCGTGATCAACACGCGTTCTTTTTTTGAAATGCGGGCCTTGATCTCGTTCAAAAGATCATCGACTTGAAATCGAACCGGCCGAATCTCAACCAGAGGGTCGACAAGACCCGTGGGTCGAATGATCTGCTCCACGATCACACCTTCGGACTTTTGCAGTTCATAGGCGCCCGGGGTGGCCGACACATAGACCACTTTGTCCATCAAACGTTCGAACTCTTGAAAATTCAGCGGCCGGTTGTCCAAGGCCGATGGCAAACGAAAGCCGTGCTCCACCAGAGTGGTCTTACGAGCCCGATCACCTCGATACATCCCCCCCAGCTGCGGGATCGTGATGTGCGACTCATCGACAAAGGTCACAAACTCTTTCGGGAAGTACTCAAGAAGCGTCGGTGGGGGTTCTCCAGGTCCTCGCCCTGTGAAGTGTCGCGAGTAGTTTTCAATGCCCGGGCAAAAGCCCATCTGATCCATCATCTCGATATCGTAATAGGTGCGCTGCTCAAGTCTTTGCGCCTCTAGGTACTTCATGTTCTTGTTGAGCTCATTCAGGCGGTGACGAAGTTCCTCTTGGATCGAGCCGATCGCAGCCTTCACTGTCGATTCCGGTGTCGCGTAGTGCGAGCCGGGATAAATGCCGATCTGATCCAGATCCTCCAAGCGCTGTCCAGTCAGAGGATCGACCCAAGAAAGACGATCCACATAATCGCCAAAGAATTCAATTCGAATCGCCCGCTGCTCTTCATAGGGCGGGAAAATCTCGACCGAGTCCCCGCGCACGCGAACGTTTCCGCGGGAAAAATCCACATTGTTTCGCTGGTACTGAATGCGAATCAGATCCTTCAGCAGATGATCTCGCTTCAGCTGCGAGCCCGACACAATTTGCACCATCATGCCTTCGTAGGCCTCGGGACTTCCCAGACCATAGATGCAGGAAACAGAACTCACGATGATGACATCCCGTCGATCGAACAGCGAGCGCGTCGCCGAGTGGCGCATGCGTTCAATCTGCTCGTTGATCGCGGAATCTTTTTCGATAAAGGTATCGGTCGACGGCAAGTAGGCTTCGGGCTGGTAGTAGTCGTAATAGGAAACAAAATACTCCACGGCATTGTGGGGAAAAAGTTCTTTGAACTCGCCGTAAAGCTGAGCGGCCAAAGTTTTATTCGGAGCTAAAACAAGAGCGGGTTTATTCAACTGCGCAATCGTGTGCGCCATGGTGAAAGTCTTCCCCGACCCGGTCACCCCCAACAGCGTCTGGTGCTGCAGGCCCTGGCGAAAGTTCGAAACCAACTGCTCGATCGCCTTCGGCTGATCCCCCGAAGGCTTAAACTCCGAGACTAATTGAAAGGATTTAACGGGAGCTTTCACCATCCCGTCATCCTACCCCCCAAAGGTGACAGGTACATTACCAGTGACGCCGCGTCACGCGCTCGGAATGAAGAGCAATTCGAGAACATTCCATAGGTCGAAACAAATAAGCGCAAAGAGTTCTTGGACACGTGATTTACTTTGTCACTTCCCAAAAACTTCCCTGAGGAAGATCTTGCACGGAAATGCCCAGATCTGTGAGCTTCTTTCGAAGCTCATCGGATTTTGCGAAGTCCTTTTGAGCACGCGCCTGAGACCGTTCATTGACGAGCGCCTCGACATCAGGGCGCTTCAAGTTCTTGTGCTGAAGCAAGAGATCATCCAGCTCACGCAAAAATTCATGGGCCGGTTTTTGGAAAAGACTCATCGTTTGGCCCACGGACTTCACCCAACCCAAAAACTCTTCCGCCAAGGCCACAAAAGCCGGTTGCGGCTTCACGCCTCGTTTCACCTTCGAGTTAAAAATTCGCACAAGCTCAAAAACCTGAGCCCAGACCTCGGGCGTATTAAAATCATCATCTAGGGACTCTTCCACTTTTTTCTGGGCCTGAACAAGGCCCAGATCCTGGCGGGCCTTCTCGCGATGAGCAGGCGTGATTTCAAGCGTCTTTGCGAAATCCTCGGCTAAGCACATCGCTGAATAAATTCGTGCAAGACTGGCCACCGCGCGCTCCAGGGCCTCGTGTCCAAAATCCAACAGCGAGCGGTAGTGAGACGACAGAATCATCCACTTGTAGAGCTCGGACGGATACTGCGTCGCAAATTCACGCATCGACACGATATTGCCTACGGACTTACTCATCTTCTGGCCGCCGAAGTTCAACATGTTCACATGCATCCAGAATTCCGAAAGCTTCGTGCCAAGGGCCGCTTCACTTTGTGCGATTTCATTTTCATGGTGAGGAAAAACAAGATCCAAACCCCCGCCATGAATATCAATCGTGCGACCAAAAATCTTATGAATCATCGCCGAGCACTCGATATGCAATCCGGGGAGCCCCTCACTCCAACGAGACGGCCAAGAGGGCTCTTGAGGCTTCGCCCTTTTCCAAAGCGCAAAATCCATGGGAGCTTTTTTGCGCTCGTCGGTTTCAACACGTGTTCCCGCAAGCAACTCATCTGTGTTGCGACCGGAAAGTTTGCCGTATTCGGGGAATTGAGACACTTGAAAGTAGACATCACCCTCGATTTCGTAGGCCTTTTTTCCCTCGATCAGCTTTTGAATGAGCTCTTCAATTCCGTCCAGATGCTCGGTGACCTTGGGGTTATGCTCTTGAGGACGCAGCCCCAGAAGCTCGAAATCTTTTTTGTATTCGGCGATGTAGCGCTCGGAAACCTCGCTGGAGGTCGTCTTTTCTTCCAGCGCGCGCTTAATGATTTTGTCGTCGATGTCGGTAAAATTCAGAGCGTATTCAACCTGATAGCCTTTTTTCTCAAGCCAGTTTCGAACCAAATTGAAAAACACGGGGCCACGAAAATTTCCCACATGAAGGAAGTTGTAGACCGTCGGCCCACAGACATACATGCGGACTTTGGGGGCTTGAAGAGGTTTAAATTCAACTTTCGTGCGAGTCAGGGTGTTGTAGATCCGAAGGCTCATATCATCCTAATTTTTTCAAAACTTGATCCGCGCGCTTCAAAAGTGAGGTCTTCGCCATCAGGGGCACCAGAAGCTTTAGCTCGGTCCCGTGAGGTTTTCCGATCACCGCCACTCGAATCGCCATAAAAAGATTTTTTCCCTTCGCTCCGGTGGCAGCCTTAACCCCATCCTGAAGCTGAAGAAATTCCGTCTCTGTGAAATTTTCCCGAGGGTGCGCCGCGACCAGCTCGCGCCATTTCCCCAAGACCGCCCGCGTGGTGTCCCAAGCAATGGCCTCCGAGGCCTCGGGCAGGATTTCAAATTTTGAATCATCCAGGCTGGCGTAGAACGGAACACTGTCCGCAAAGGTCTCCATATAGGTCTTAAAAG
>JBKDHV010000120.1:0-10738 GCA_046336915.1 Bdellovibrionales bacterium | reverse complement strand
AAGGAATGCCTCTGCGGATGTAGAAGACGATAATGAGACTCCTGACTTAGGCGATGTGGCGGACGAACTCGAGCGATAAGCAGCTCTGATTTTTCCGTAATTCGCGACGGGGCCCCAGGAGGGGTCCCGTTCTTCTTTTCCAGGTTTCAATTTTATCCAGAGTGCCTTGCCCACTCCTGAATTTCGAAATATTGAAAAAGTTTTTGACACCAATTCGAAAGAAAGTGTCGTCATCTTTTTCAGCTGATTTCAATTTGATCAGCCAAAATGATAAAAGTTCCTTCTTTTGGAGTTTCGGTGATAATAGAGCCAGGAACAGGAGGCGTCTATGGAAAGCGCCATCAGCAAGTCGAAACAACAACTTATGATTGCCCTACGGGGTTTCTTTGTCACTCTTATCTTGGCTGGATGCTTAGCACCCGAGAATAAAGGATCTGAAGAAACGGTGGGAGTTCCCGTTCCCGGCGAAGCGGATTTCGTTGTGAATCCTCCTCCGAATCCTGGCACGGGCGGCACAGGAAACGCAGGCCCTGAAACAACACCGCCACCTGCTCCAAATCCCGCGCCCACGTCTCCAACTGTTGAATTCGACTTTAAGTTCAATGATGGTGCCGCGTACTTCCACACCTCCGAATTGCAAATGCGGTTCTCCTATTTACCTTGGTTTGTTCAGATGAAGGTGTCTGCAAACGGTGATTGCGAGGGCGGCACTTGGGAGCCCGTCGTCGAGTCCCGTTCCATGACCACTGGATTTTCCAAGAACTCCGTCGTGACCTACTCAGTTCAGTATCAGGATGTCGACAGAGTGCGATCTAACTGCTTGAGCGCTTCGATCCTGCATGACGACAAGGGGCCTGACATTCTTTTCTCGAAGTATCCCGCCGCGAGCTTAGAAGAAGGTTCCACCTCTGAGATCCTTTTCGAGGTTCGCGATCCTTCTCCGATCCGTGAAGTCACATGTACTTTGAATCAAGTTTCAAAACCATGCCTCGCGGGTCTGAATTCCATTCGCCTGACTCCCATGCCCGCGGGAACTTACGAGTTTTCGGTCAGCGCGGAAGATCAACATGGGTATAAGTCTTCTCAAAAAATCCAATGGACTGTCGTGAACTCGATCCGCAGTCTAAGACAAACGGTCCTCGTTCGTGACGACCGGAAGGTGGATGTTCTCTTCGTTATCGATAACTCGGGGTCCATGCAGTATGAGCAGCAGAGCATGGCCAGCCGGGTTCGCAATTTGCTCTCGATCTTAAGCGGGTTGGATTATCAGATTGCTGTGACAACAACCGATCCACGAGCGACGCGCACTTCGGGCTGGGTGACCTACTACGGAGATGGAGATTTGATTCCTTTGCACGGAATGCAAGGAGCTCTTTGGCTGGCTTCAACTTTGAAGGTGGAAACTGCCCAGTTGAATTTGGGGCGAACTCTGCAGCGCTCGGAAACGGGATCTGGTTCGGAGCAGGGAATTTTTGCGACCTACCGCTTTATTGAAAAGGCGACAACTTCGGGACATCGTTATCAACCGTTTTTCCGATCGGGCGCAAACTTTGCGACCATCGTGATTTCCGATGAAGACGAATCGGCGAACACCACGAAGAATGATCCCGGGCAGCTCTTGCAACTGGTTCAGTCTCGATTCGGTGGTCAAAAGGCCTTTTCGTTTCACTCGATTGTGACCCGCCCTGGGGATGTCGCGTGCCGAAATACTCATGGCGCGGCCTATGGGGAAAGATACAAGAGAATGACGGATCTCACCGGCGGAGTTTTGGGGTCTGTTTGCGAAAGCGATTATGCCCAGCAGGTCGCGGGCATCGCGGAACAGATTCGCGATCTCGTCAAAAACATCACGCTCAGCTGTGAACCGTTGACTCAGTTCCCGATCGAGGTTCGACGAAACGGAGCCCCCTATGCTGGAAGCTTCGTTGTGGATGGAGTCAACCTGAAGTTTGCAAGCATTCTTGAGCCTGGCGAATACCATGTCGATTATAAGTGCCTGAAGTAAGTCTCTTCTAAAAAGACGGCCCCCACCTGGGGCCGTTCGGCTTTTTGTTTTCTTCCTGCTACAAAATGTGTAAAAACTGAGAAGGCGCAGCGATGTCGCGCAATCCTTGGCCAAAAAGTCTTGGGTGCAGATGCTGAAGAAAGGATTATGAATGTCGCTTTCAAGTTTTTTTGATTTTCAGCTGGTAAAGGTCATGATGTCTCTTGGCTCAAGATTCAGCCTCATTCTCATTGTTGCAGGCTGCACGGGGGCTCCCTTCTGGCTCAACCTCGTCGAGCCGGAGGTCAAAGTGAAGAATGTTAAGGTGATGCAAGCCGACCTGAAAGAGGCCCTGCTGAACGTCAATATGATGGTTTATAATCCCAATTCTCATGAAATTGTGCTCGACGAAATCCAATACAAGATTAAGCTCAATGGGCGGCATTTCTCGGAAGGTGTTGCCCGGGAAAATTTAAAAGTGGGTGCGAAAACCACGACACTGATTCCCTTGCCCTTGAAGGTGAAGTACTCCGACCTCCTTCTGTCTCTAGATGATATCGCCAAAGGGAAGCAACTCACCTACGATGTGGTGGGTGATGCCAAGCTCGGTCTTTTTGCGATCCCATTTTCGAAATCAGGCAATCTCGATTTGTAGACGAGCAGGTAGAGCCAAATAACTTTGTGTTTTGTTGGCCTCTATTTGAAGTGAAGTTGTTCAAAAGATTGACGAAAAGAGTTCAGTTTCCTGATTGAGACTGAGATCGATGTCGAAAATAATGACGATCTAAAAAATTTAAAAAGGCCCCTTAAAAGTTGCTAGAATGAAAAAGCAGCAAATTTTTGAGCATCTTTGATGGGGGCACTCGTGAGTCAGAACGACAAAACGGAAATGCTGGAAGCCACCTTCGAGCCTTTTGGGAATTACGTCTTCCTGAAAAAGCTAGCCGCCGGAGGCATGGCTGAAATCTTCTTGGCTCGTCCCGCATCCCATATGGCGAACGGACGGGTGCAGGTCGTGAAGAGAATTCTTCCCCACGTGGCCAACAACCCGATGTTCGTTCGTATGTTTCAAACTGAGATTCAAGTGATCATGGGATTTAACCATCCCCACGTTGTTCAACTTCATGATTTCGGCGAATTTAATGGCCAACCCTATATCTCGATGGAATACATCGAGGGAAAAAATTTAAAGGAGATCATTCAAAAGTTCACGAAGAGAAATCAAATGGTCCCGATCCCGATGGCCCTCAGTCTGATCTCCCAGGCCGCTGCGGGGTTGAACTATGCCCACACGTTTGTGAATAAGGTGACGGGCGAAGAGGTCCATGCCATCCATCGAGATATCTCTCCGCATAACCTCTTGGTCTCGTATGAAGGAAACTTGAAAGTCATTGACTTTGGAATCGCCAAGGCGGCGAGCGGTGTGCAGGAAGCCACGCGAGTGGGAACCCTGAAGGGTAAATTGGCCTATATGGCTCCCGAGCAGGTCTCGGGTCAGACTTTGGATGCCCGTTGTGATGTTTTTGCTCTGGGAATTGTCGCGTGGGAGCTTCTGACATTGCGTCGGCCTTTTTCGCAGAACGCAGAAAGTGAGCTGACGATCCTCAGTCGAATTGAGAAATGCGACGAGTATTTGGTGCCGCCTTCAAACTTCAACAGTGAAGTTCCAACGGAAGTGGATGAGATTCTTCTTAAGGCGTTAAGAAAAAATCCAGAGGAGCGCTTTCAGACCGCGCGCGATTTTCAGGTGGCTCTCCGTCAGGTGATGCTCAAATACTATCCAAGCTACACCTATGCCGAGACCGGACAGATGATGCATAAACTCTTTGAAGAGGAGATTGAAAACGAACGCAAAGAACTTCAGTCTTTGAATCTTCAGGCTCAGACCTCTTTGTCCACGCTTTCACTGTCGGGGGTTCATATTCCCCAGCACCAGCATGGACAAGGGGTTCTTGGTATGTTCAAGGGAATCAAATCCATCGTGCCGGGAGCCGACAATGTGGACGTTCGTCTTCAGAACATTGAGAAATTGATGCGGCAAAAGGCTTCAAGCCGGCACTACATGATGTTGGCTTTCTACGTGCTTTCACTCGTGGTCTTGAAGATGGAAGGAAAGTACAACGTCTTCAACATGGTCTTCCCAGATTCCGCTCAGGTGGAAGTGTTGGAAGAATCCGCTATGCGAGCCAATCCGAGATCCCTGAAAGCTCAGCGACGGGCCTACGAGAAGGGTGCCGGCAAGAACAAGCGGGGCGTCTCTTCGGCCACCTCGACCTCTCAAGCTCGGAAAAAATAGAGTTCCTCTTCTAAACGTGTGGAATTTTCGAATCTAGACGTCGAAAGTTGCACCCGTCCCAATTTGAATCTTGAGACATCTTGTCGTGGCGCTAGCTTGTGACTTGAGACAATGTGTCTCAAGTCACAGATCTGATCTAATGAGTTCGACCTCGGGTTTGCATCAAGACTGCATACCCCTCACTCGATGGCCACCCTTGCTTATGAATATTTAGACGAAAGCTCATTTCGGGATCTTTACTGTCCGTCTCAAGATCAACCGGTCATGAAGTTTTATATTGAGGGCCTTAAGTGCTCAAAATGTATTGCGAAGATCGAGGGTCTTAAAGGTCAACTTGAAGACCTGCGGGACGTGAATGTGGATCTGGCCCACCACACAGCACGAATCGAACTTCGGGACCCCTCGGCGTCCTTTGCTTCGGTTGTCCAGCAGGTGGAAAGCCTGGGGTTCCGCGCGATCCCTCTCCAGCCCCAAGAGGATCCCACGGCTTCCTGGATCGAAGAGTCTCGCCGCGATCTCATGCGCTTGGCAGTTGCCGGCTTTTGCGCTGGCAATATCATGACTCTCGCTTTTGCCGTGTATTTTGGTCTTGAGGGACCGATGCGGGTTCTGTTCGAGTGGATTCAGCTCGGCCTTTATTTGCCTGTTGTCAGCTACGTGGCCTGGCCCTTTTATCAGGGTCTGTGGCAGGGGCTGCGCGCTCGATCGCTGTCGATTGACGGTCCCATGGCGATCGCCTCGTTCTTAGGTTTTGCCATTTCCACCTGGAATCTTCTGCGCGCAGAAGGCTCGATTTATTACGACTCGACAAGTGGATTCCTTTTTTTGATTTTAGCGACTCGCTATTTTCAAAAGAGAACTCGATTCGAATATTTGAAGTTCTTGCGTCCCCAAACCCTCAGTGAAACTTTTAAAGCTCGCGTGAAAACCGTTTCAGGCTGGGCCTGGACCCCCTCGAACAGACTCCAAAAAGGAGATCGGGTTTTCGTTGAAAAAGGAGAATGGATCCCAGCGGATGGCCCCCTGGCAAGTGATCTTGCGGTGGTCGATCTTTCGCTTTTGGATGGGGAGAGTCGCCCTCGATGGATCCTAAAGGGATTCCCCGTGAAAGCGGGAGCGCGGCTTCTTTCTGATTCTGCCGAAGTTCAAGTCGAGAAGTCAGGACCTCAAACCCTACTTGGTAATCTTCTTTCAAATCTGCGCTCTCCCAGTCTTGAGGGGACCGATTCGTCGACGCTTTCGAATCGAGCGTCTCAATGGCTCTTGGGAATTGTTCTCTCAATCGGTTTTGCTCTTCTGATTTATGGTGGAGTTTCAGGTGACTTCTCGACCTACTTTGAAAGAGCTTTTGCTTTGATTGTTCTAGCCTGTCCTTGCGCGATGGCTTTCGGGACACCGCTTGCTTATTCCTTTACGATGAAGAAGGCTCAAGAAGAGGGAATCATTCTGAAATCCGCTCGAGTCTTTGAAAACCTGACCCGCGTGGACGAGGTCTTTTTCGACAAAACGGGGACTCTGACCGATCGTTCCTGGCAATTGACGAACTCGAACTTTCAAAACCCTCCGGAAATCTTCCAACAGATCGTCCTTGCGCTCGAGGCCCGCTCTCAACATCCAGTGGCCTTTGCCCTTCGCGAGATCTGGAAGCCAGTTCCCTTGAACTTCAATCTTGAAATTGAAAACTGGGAGACCCTTCCCAACGGCGTTCAGGGAACCCTGCATGGAACTTTATGGAAGTTCATCGGCTTCCAAGCGGGAACTGAAAAGTGGTTTGGATTGTTTCAAGAGAATGCCTTGGTTTGGCGATTCCAATTGGTTTCTCAGCTTCGCCCCGGCGCACGAGAAATTCTGCAGGCTTTTCAAAAGCAAGGTCTTCGTGTGCGAGTCCTTTCGGGCGATCAAGCCGAAGAGACCCAGCGTGTTCTCGGACTTTTGGGACTCTCGCCTGAACAGGGGCTTTCCGACCTGACCCCTCAGGACAAGGCCCAAATGATTCGAAACAGTCCTCGCTCGTTGATGATCGGCGATGGCGTGAACGATGCCCTGGCTCTTCAAGAAGCCTTGGTTGGCGTTGCGGTTCAGGGGGGTGTGGATGTGGCCCTCAAGTCGGCCGATGCACTTCTGCTAACCGATCGTCTGCAAAGTCTTTTAACTTTACGAGAGCTCGCCTTCAAAGCTCAGCGACAAATTCGTTTCAATCTGAAATTGGCCCTCTTCTACAACAGCGTGGGCGGAGTCGCTGCGATGGCGGGTCTGATTAATCCGTTTGTTGCCGCTTTGCTGATGCCGATCAGTTCGATCTGTATTCTGGGCGCGACTTGGTGGGGGACACGCCGATGATGATACTTCTGATGATGATCCCCATGGCTCTTCTTTTGGGAGGCGCGTTCGTTGCGGCGTTCCTTTGGGCCGCACGTGACGGCCAGTTTGATGATTCTATTACACCAGCTTATCGAGTTTTAATTGATGACAAAGAGAGGAAGACGTGAACGTACAACAACCGTTTGAAGAATTTCGATACGATGACGACATTGTTCGCAAGTTTTTAATTGCGACGATGATCTGGGGTGGGACGGCTTTTCTGGTCGGTCTCGTGGTGGCTTTGCAGCTTGCCCACTGGCCCTTCAACTTTAACTTGGAGTGGTTGACCTACGGTCGACTTCGCCCGCTGCATACCAATGCGGCGATCTTTGCCTTTGCAGGAAATGCAATTTTTGCGGGAATTTACCATTCAAGCCAAAGACTTTTGAAGGCGCGAATGTTTTCGGATCTGCTCAGTCGTATGCACTTTTGGGGCTGGCAGCTGATCATTCTCTCGGCGGCGATCACGCTGCCCTTGGGCTTCAGTCAGTCGAAAGAGTACGCTGAACTTGAGTGGCCGATCGACCTTGCGATCACTCTAGTTTGGGTGATTTTTGCTGTGAACTTCTTTGGCACTCTGGCCCGTCGCCGAGAAAAACACATGTATGTGGCGATCTGGTTCTACATCGCGACCATCGTCACCGTGGCGCTTCTTCACATCGTCAACTCCATCGAGATTCCTGTAAGCCTCTTGCAGAGTTATCCGATCTACTCGGGGATTCAAGATGCCATGGTTCAATGGTGGTACGGGCACAATGCTGTGGCCTTCTTCCTGACGACGCCGTTCTTGGGGCTCATGTATTACTACTTACCGAAGGCCGTCGAGCGACCCATTTATTCGTACCGGCTGTCCATCGTTCACTTCTGGGCGCTGGTGTTTATCTATATTTGGGCGGGGCCTCACCATCTTCTTTACACCTCTCTTCCCGAGTGGGCGCAAACCCTGGGTATGATTTTTAGTTTGATGCTCTGGGCACCAAGCTGGGGCGGAATGATCAATGGACTTCTGACCCTGCGAGGGGCCTGGCATTTGCTTCGGACAGATCCCATTGTGAAATTCATGGTGGGCGCGATCACGTTTTACGGTATGGCGACTTTCGAAGGACCACTTTTATCGATCAAATCGGTGAGCAGTCTGGCGCACTATACGGATTGGATTGTCGGTCACGTGCATAGTGGCGCCTTGGGTTGGAATGGGTTTCTGACTTTTGCGATGATCTACTATCTTGTTCCCAGGCTCTGGAATACCAAGCTCTACAGCACGAAGCTTGCGACTGTTCACTTTTGGTTCGGGCTTTTGGGAATCCTTCTTTACTACATCTCGATGATTGCCTCGGGAATCACTCAGGGCTTGATGTGGAGAGCGATCGATGGGCAGGGACGTCTAATGTACCCTGATTTTGTCGAGACTGTGACTCGCATTGTGCCCTTGTACTGGGGACGAGCCTTCGGGGGACTCTTGTTCATCGTAGGTTTTGCCATCATGGTCTACAACATCGTGAAGACTGTGAAGTCGGCTCCTTCTCCCGCTGAGAGCCCTATTCAGAGAGCTCCCAAGCTTTCTCAGTTAGTTCTTGCAACTCACCAAGAGGGTTCCCATCGAAAACTTGAAGGAATGGCGACCGTGTTTACCGTTTTGACCGTCCTTGCGGTTCTGGTCGGTTCGATTATTGAAATCTATCCCACTCTGTCTTTGCATAAGTATTTGCCGGAAAAAGTCGCGACTCGGCCTTACACCGCCTTGGAACTCGCAGGTCGAGATGTTTACGTGAAAGAAGGATGTTACACCTGTCACTCGCAGCAGATTCGACCCTTGGCCGCTGAAGTGCTTCGATATGGACCTGCTTCAACGATCGAGGAGTCCATGTACGATCGGCCCTATCAGTGGGGCTCAAAGCGCACCGGACCTGATCTGGCAAGACTTGGAAAACGCTATCCTCACCTGTGGCACTTCCGTCACATGATAAATCCACGTGAGATTGTTCCTCAGTCAATCATGCCTAATTATCCGTGGCTGGCTGAAAAGAATGTCGATTTCATGCTGCTCAGAAAAAAACTCTCCATCATGCAAAATCTCGGCGTTCCGTATAGCGCCGATGAAGTGGCCAATGCGGATCGCCACGCCGAGGATCAAGCTCGCGTGATCGCGAACGAATTGCGCCAACAAGGAGGACCCGAAGGTCTTGAGCGAAAAGAGATCACGGCTTTGATTGCCTACCTTCAGGCTTTAGGTCAGATGGGACAAACCGTGGAACAAAAGGTGGCTCAATAATGAAATCATTAGGACTTTCTTTTTTTACAGACACGCATTGGACTCTGGTGGGACTGATTATTTTCTTTGTCTCATTCTTTGTTCTGATTCGTTTGCACTTTTACATTTTAGGTCATGGACGCGAGGAGTATATGACTCGATTGCCATTTGAAGGAGATGAGCATGGACAAAAAAAATGAAACATCTCAGAACGATGAAGTTCGGATTCTGAATCATAACTACGATAATATCCAGGAGTACGATAATCCGCTCCCGGGTTGGTGGCTGGTGACGTTCTTTGCCACGATCATCTTTTCGTTCAACTATTTCATCCATTACACCTGGGGTGGCGGGCAAAGCCAAACCCAAGAGCTCGCGCAACATCTGGAGTCGCTACCGAAATCTCAGAAAAAGTCTTGGCAAGAGCAAGATCTCATTGCGCAATTGACCGCAGAAGAAGTGAAGATGAATGGCAAGATGGTCTACAGCGCGAAGTGCAGTTCCTGTCATGGACAGGACGGTCAAGGCATGATCGGGCCAAATCTTACGGATCGCTTCTGGATTCACGGTCAGGGACTTCGTAAGGACATCATCGAGGTGATTGCGAGGGGAGTCGTTGAAAAGGGGATGCCGGCCTGGGATGGAATGATCTCTGAAAATGAACTTCTGGCTGTGACCAGCTATGTCTACTCACTGAAGGGTCAGAACCCACCCAATCCCAAAGAGCCTCAAGGTCAGGAAGTTACAAACTAGATGGAGCTCAACGAGCCGGATTTTAAGAAAAAACTGTCGATGATCGATGAAACTGGTCATCGACGGTTTATTATTCCGGCCGAGGTGCGTGGTTATTTTAGAACGCGCAAACGCTGGGTCCATTCGATCTTTCTGCTCATTTTTCTTCTCTTGCCTTGGGTTCGAATCGGAGGAGAGCAAGCGATTCTGCTTCATCTGCAAAGTCGACAGTTCCACTTCTTTGGCCTGCATCTTTACGCTCATGATGCGCCAAAAATCTTTTTCGTCCTTCTCACTTTGACAATGGGACTTGCCCTTATCACCGCATGGTGGGGGCGAGTCTGGTGCGGATGGGCCTGTCCTCAAACGGTGTTTATCGAAAGTTTATACCGTCAGATTGAGATTTGGACTGAAGGCTTTTACCTGCAGCGACGAGAGATGGAGCACTCTCCGTGGAGCTTTTCAAAACTTCGCAAGCGAGGTTTGAAATGGAGTCTCTATGTGGGAGTCTCTTTTCTGATTTCCCACAGCTTCCTGGCCTACTGGACGGGAAGTCGGGAACTGCTAGCGATGATGGGGTCTAGCCCCTTCGAGAATGGATTCTACTTTGCGCTTGTGATGGTGATGACGGGAATCCTGCTTTTCAATTTTGCGTGGTTCCGAGAGCAGTTCTGTTTGATTGTCTGCCCCTACGGAAAATTTCAATCCGTCTTGATGGACTCTCATAGCGTGACCGTCATGTATGACGAAAAACGGGGAGAGCCTCGTCGTCAGCCGGGGAGCGGGGCCGCTCAGAAGGGGCCTGTGGGTGACTGCGTGGCTTGCCAGCGCTGCGTTCAGGTTTGTCCGACGGGAATTGACATTCGAAATGGCGTGCAGATGGAGTGCATCGGATGCACAGCCTGCATCGATGCCTGCGATGAGATCATGGCTAAAGTGAAGAAACCCACGGGACTCATTCGTTATAAACCTTTAACTAGCAAACCCGTGCAGTGGTTTCGTGGACGGATTGTAGCGTACCTGGCGCTCTTTACTTTTGGATTTTCGGGCCTTGTTTATTCGCTGACCCAACACGAAGATGTGCGTGTGGAACTGCTGCGGGCTCACACAACTC
>JBKDHV010000119.1:0-1361 GCA_046336915.1 Bdellovibrionales bacterium | reverse complement strand
AGCTTGGGGAATTGCTGAGTGGGGTGATGAAAATGTGTTGCAAGACTTCAGCTGGTAGGTATGGTAATAGAGGATTAATGTCGATCTCGACTGGGACGAAGGAACGAATCGGATAATTTTTTTTACGAACTGGTTCCTTGTAAAGTGGAGATTGATAAATCTGTTTATTGGGAGGCGGACTCGCTTCGGGGCGATCCAAAACAATGTTACAGTTGCTGATAAAAACCGGTTTAGCCTTCTTGCGACTAATATCGATATTATGATCCTTCATGGGGGTAACCATGGAGGAAGGCTGACCTTGAGGGGAAGCGGTGGAGAAAGTAGCCGGCCGGGCTGGGGAAACGGACATAACGATGACTCTTTAAAAATAATATATCTAGCAACTACCTTTGTTGCTGATCAGTCCCGCAACCTTCTGCAAGACCAAGTAACAATGACCTTAAATTTACTTAAAAGAGTGAAAAACAAACACAACAGAAGAAGACCACTATAAATCCTAAAACGACAGAAGACTGAAAAAACAACACTACTCCGTACAAATACCGAAATAATCCAAAAAAACGCCTCCAAACTTTGGAGCAAAATACCACTCAGGAGAAATTGGCGCTCTTTACTCAGGTCAAACTTGCACCAAAACTATTTATACATGCTCATCGTTCCATGTGTGATCTGATCAGAAACCAAGCCTGAAGTAAATCCGAGTTCACGATTTGGAGATATGATTTTTCTACAACAGGTGACTCAAGAGGAAATTAAAGATTAAAAACTTCGAAGTCAAACTGCACAAAGCCCAAGAAGAGTTAGAAGGTGATATTGATTGATTCTGAACCGCTTAACCAAGATCTATCGCAGGTTCGAAGCTCAGGACTTGAATATCAATTCTCAAAATCTGCAATTTTTCACTTTCGTGAGAGGAACTCCAAACTTGCAAAGGTAAAATACTCCCTAAGCACTTAACTACATGAGCCAATCCTTTCCTCATAGCTTAGGGCATCGAAGAGTGAACTCCTGCTGCAAACTGGGGCACTGGGTGTGAATGTTCGGGGGGCTGGGTCCTTAAAACAGGTTTTCTGCATACAAATTGGATGGACGATTTTTAGTGACTGATATCTTCACAGGGAGACCAATTCAGGATAAATATTCAGTGAGCAAGTTGAAGAGCGATGGATAGGCTACCAGAATCAGGGTCTGACAGGTAAATCTGATGCTTGTGTCAAAAGTTACAATCCCTCAAAGTAGGCTGGTTTATAGGGAGGGCCTGTGGACCGATCAAGTTTGAGGGCCTGTATCTCGCGAACCAAGGGGAGTTAGGAGGAGCTGAAGAGAGCGGATTTGAAGAGGGCTTATAGGCCTATCATTTG
>JBKDHV010000118.1:0-1070 GCA_046336915.1 Bdellovibrionales bacterium | reverse complement strand
GACTCCCCCAGGGAAGTCTCAGCTCCGGAATATCTATCAGACTACGTGGCAGAAATCTCAGGTGGAGTGACTATAGATGCTCTTGACCCGGTAACCAAGCGAGTTAAATGCTCTGCTGGCTACTTCAACGACGGTTTCGATCCAGAGAAGGCCAACGCTCGCTTTGAAGTAAGGGATGGTAAGCTGTTCGTAGTTGCGGCTAGACCCATAGCCGAGAATGAGGAGATCACAATAGCATACGGTCCAGCGTACTGGCTGAGTAGTAAGTGGCCCTCTGCGATCCTGGAGAAGGCCTACAACGCATACAAGCGACTGACTCCTACGGCGGAATTTGAAGCCCAATGGACGGAGACGATCAATGCCAGAATCAGGGAGGAGAACGGCCTGTCAGCCGAGGGAGTCCACGGGGCTCTCGGCCCCGGAGCAATTGAGAGGATACCCTTGCGGCGCCTGAAAGCTGGTCGTGACACGACACATCTTGCGTTCGGGGACCCGCATTTGGTATTTTCGACCTGGAATGCGGGGTACCTCGGGGGAGCTCTGGACCAGTCCACGCTCATTAGCGATTACTTCAAGGAGATGGGCATTGACTGCCTCGTATTGCAAGATACCAGGTGCACGAAGAGTCAGTCGCGATTCCAAGCGGCTGCCTTGGCGAGCCGGATCAGAGGGTCGAAGGTGATCTCGATCCCTACGATGCCCGCCATTCAAGTCGACGGGCAGTACTCTCCTGCTATGGGAGGCACGATGGTGATCCTCTCGGAGCGAGCGGCGCGCCTATATAAGGGGCATGAAGCAGACAAGACCGGGATGGGGCTGATCGTACGGGTGCACTTTGCTATTCGCCAATCGCCTTCAGCTCGCCCCTGGTCCTTTCAGGTCATAGCAGCCTACCTCCCGCCGAAACCAGGGTCAAACCCAGGGATCAACACGATGTGGTCGTAGCTCCAGAGTTTCTTTGCAGCCGGCTCAGGAAATACCGAGACTCACCCGAGCAGAGACCTTGAGAGCAAAGTGACCAACTGAATCCACAAGTCCCTCTCGCAAGATGAGTCGACCATCTTACTAGG
>JBKDHV010000117.1:0-1299 GCA_046336915.1 Bdellovibrionales bacterium | reverse complement strand
GTCATATCTATGATAATTGTCTTTCACATGCTTATGTCCATTCTCTGCCCTTAAGCATATCGAGCCGGAGGTAAATACACCTTCATGAGGGCTAGGTCCGTGTGGAAACGATATGTGCAGTAAATGAATGTTGACTATGTATATATGTGAATGGTATATAGTGATGTGACTTAGGTCATATTACTGTATTGTATCTCGTAATGCGAACGTGGTAGCTCGTAAGCTACAGGCGGGTTTTAGTCAGTAAAAATCTGACATAACCTATCTACGGAAAGGTATCTTTTGAAGATTTTACCGCCTGGTATTCGTAGTTGTGTTCTGCTTAGTTTGGTAACTGTGTATAGCTTACTTAGATGGCATTGTCACAAACAGGGAGAGTATTGAAGTATATTGGCATTGGTGCACTTCGCAAGTTGTCAATGAGTTGTTTGTTCATGCATCTTAGACTACAAAACCAGACTACAGTAGAGTTGAAGTGGGTGGTGGGGAACCTTGTTGTTCTCACCACAATTTCTAATAACAAAACTATTCTACCAATCCATCTCTTCGATCAATGTCAGATTCCAACATGGTAAGCGGATAAGGTTTTGGAGTCGGAATGTCAAATCAGTAGACCGGCGGTGTGACATTTGAGAGTTTCGATTTCAACTGGAACAATTTTCAGATGCTGGAGAAGTAATCAGTCAATCCAAAGTTTGATTCTCTTATTGAATCATTATCAAGAAAGAATTCTATTTCTTTGGAGGGTGACTGGTGATTCTGGATATGAGATGTTTCGAAGTTGATGTCCAACGTCGAATCCAAGCAACGGAGAACAGTGAACTATTTCTTCAATCTTTTCTCAAGTTCTTGGTATTTTGTTTGGACTTATCAATCATTAACTTGTTCGATTTGTTGCAATTCTTCAAGTGAATTCGAATTGGGTTCGTGATGCTTGTTGTGACGAAAGATCTAAAGTTCATCGTGTTGAAAGGACTTGATGTTATTTTCTCTCACTCTGCTGCGCTTCATATCTGACGATTATCGGTCTCAGAAAATTATGAGAAGTGCTTGGAGAATTTGATGCATTCAAAGTTGAATTTGCTCAACAAGAGTAGACATCTTCGTCCGATGTTTCGAGAGTGTGAAAAAGCGTTGGAGTTGGCCACCAGCTGCTATTTTACTACAACTGCTCTCAACAGAGATATTATCGAGCAATCTGTTCATACGTGATGTATTTGTGATTCAAGACGATATTTGAATCTTGCGTTGTCCAGCTGAGAGTGGAGTCAGGTTGCTGCAGTCGGGACTCCGCTAGGG
>JBKDHV010000116.1:0-22713 GCA_046336915.1 Bdellovibrionales bacterium | reverse complement strand
TTCGGCTTCGACGATTTCGGTGGCGGCGCCGTCGTAGGTCAGGGTGATTGAGATGATCGGGAAATCAAAGTCGGGCATTTGGCTGACGCCAAGTCGAAGAAAGCTCAGCGCTCCGAAGATGATCAAAGAGGACATCAGAATCCAGGCAAAAACCGGTCGCGTGATCGCAATCTTAACAATATCCATGGGAGTACTTTGCCCCGTTCTGCTAGCCTGAACAACCCTTTGGAGCTCTTCCTGTCGGGCGTCATTCTGTAAAACTCATTGTTGCAGTTGTCGACTTTTTGCTAGAGTTCGAGGGCGATGCAGAGCGGTCTGAAGGTCCTTTTTTACTTACTAGAAATGCTAGCTTTTTCGAGCTCTTCGGCGGCAACAGTTCGTCTAAAGCCGGCGGCTCGAAGGTTCTTGGCGCTCTCACTCACCCTGATCTTTTTTCAGCTTCCCGTATCGGCCGCTCTCACTTGGGAGTCTTTCATTCCTAAGGCTCTTGAAACGTCCCCGGATGTGCGTCAGACTCGCTTACAATTTGAGGTCGTCGATCTGCCAGCGCGCCAGGCGGAGTTTCAATTGGATTGGATCGCGAATTTCGAGGCCGGCGCCGAAAGAGATCGTCGGGTCACCATGGTCAATCGCGTTTTCGACTTGGACGAGCGCTTTCGGACGACGGGCAGTTTGACAAAGTCTTTTTTGACGGGAACCGATTTGTCTCTTGAGGTGGCGTCGGAAGATCTTCATTCAACATCAACTTTGATCGTAGCTTCGCGGGACGGGGTTTTCCATTCGTACCTTCTTACGCTCGAGCAGAACCTGTGGCGAAATGCTTTTGGTCAGCAGTGGCGATCACTTCTGGAAGCGGCGGATTCCGAAACGCGGGCTCGACGTCATCAACGTTTGGAAGAAACAGAGAATGCACTTCTGCGCGGCGCTCAACTCTTTTGGCAAGCCGCCGTGCTGGAGCGACAGTATCGTGAATCAGAAGCGGCCTTAAAGCGATGGGAAACCCTCGTTTCCAACGTCGAGCGCAAAAGTCGTGTGCGCTATGCAGCTCCTGGAGAGCTTGCTCAGGTTCAGGCCCAGTATCACGGTCGCGTTCGCCAAGCGCGCGAGAATCGAATCAATTTTGAAAGAGCTTTCGTCAACTTGAAAGTCTATCTGCCCGACATCCAGATGTCGGATCTCAAATGGAAAGAAAAGTTCCCAAAGTTTGGAGTTCGCCTTCAGTCTTCCCAACATGACATCACACAAACCCGCGCCTATGAGTTAGCGAACCTTCGTGAGCGGCAGCTGCGCGCCCAAGCTGAAAGCGTGGAAAGTCGAAACAAACCACAAGTGGCCCTCGTCGGTCGAGTGGGCGCGACGGGAATCGATACGACAACAGAAGTCTCTCGTCAGCAATGGTTAGATGGGGATCGTCCCCTTTGGTTTATCGGAGTTCGGTTGAACCATCGATTTGGAAGTGGGTTCTTGGATTCTGAAGTGAAGCAGGCCAAAGCTCAGGCCCGCGCGCAAGAGATTGCGACCGTCGCCGAGAAGGAACGGCTCCGACTTCTCAAAGAACAAATCGAGGGCGCCATTGAATCGCTCGAAGAAAGCATTCAAGCCCAGAACGAAGAACTGGTGGCTCAACGCAGAGCCGTTCAAGAGCTCACTCGGACTTTCAATCAGGGGCGTATCGACATCAGCATCTTCATCGAAACCATCAATCGGGCCGAGACGGCGGAAGTCGAGCAAGTCCAGACGCGGGCCGATTTGGAACTTGCCTATCTTCAGTGGCAATTTCTCTTTGATAAGATTGCACTCTAAGTTCGGACCTAACATTTCTCACAAGATTAAAAACGGAAGCAACTCGACCGAAGTCGGGTAGATCCTCATGTCTAGAAAATCGACAGTTTTCCTAGAGAAAACAATCTTTAAAGTGCGGCCCGACTTAGGCCGATTAAGTTTTGTATTCGTCGTATAGAGGAGTCTCAAGATGTCGAAGCGATATTTTCTGTCGAGGCAGGGGCAACAAGTGGGCCCTTATACAGTGAACGAAATTCTTGAAAAACTCGAGTCGGGTGAGCACGTCTGGAATGATTACATTTATGATGAAGCCAAAGAAGACTGGGTTCTTCTGCTCGAGCATCCTCTTTTGGCTGATAAGTACAATCAAGGCTGGGGCCGAGGCCACGGGCAGCCCGAAACTGCGACTCATCCCTTTTATGTGAAGAAGTGGCTTCTGCAAAAAGATAACAAGAACTTTGGTCCTTTCTCTTTTCTTGAAATTATTCAAATGCTTCAGGAAAGAACGATCCACGATCAAGACATGCTGACAGTCGTGAATTCCGGAAAATGGGCCCGAGTGAAAGAGTACAGCGAGTTTTCAGCCCAAAAAGTGCGAGAGCTCGTCGCCTCGAGTGATCGCCACATTAAAGAGATCTTTAATCGTCGACGTTATCCACGAGTGGAGTACGATGGAACTTTGATCGTCCACGACAACAAAACTGTTTTTCGTGGTCAGTCGTTCCAGCTGTCAGTCGGGGGCGCGGGTCTTTATATTCCGAGCTCAGGGCTTCAGCCAGGTCAGACTCTTCTGCTGCACTTTCATCCTTCTCCGGATGTGCCGGCCTTTAATGCGGTTGCAGCGGTCGTCAGCAAACCGGCCCCTTCAAAAGAACCCACTGTGCAGCCATTACGCTATGGAGTGAAATTCACTAGCATTTCTCAGTCGATCAAAGAAAGAATCTTTTCTTATACCAATAAGAAAAAGGATGCAGCCTAATGCGAGTCTTCGTCTTTCTTCTTTCCTTGATCCTGCTTGCTGGTTGCTCGAACGATGCTGGCTTCTCGATGCCCGAGCAGCAGCAAGAGTTCAGCTCGACCTTGTATAACAACAAAGTCGATATCATATGGCTTGTCGATGAATCCTCGTCGATGAAGAAGCATCAAGAAAAGCTCTCAAATGAAGTCGAGGCGATGGTCCAAAAGCTCAATGAGCTGAAGCTCGATTATCGAATGGTTATGACCACAACATCCGTTGGACCCGGAAATTCCGGAGGAACTTATTTCGGCCAGCCCGCCGTTTTAACTTCGACTTCTCCCAGTCTTGTCGCGACTCTAAAAGGTCGACTGCTGCGTGGGGAGATGGGCTCTGATAACGAACGAGGAATTCTGAGTCTTCAGAATCTTCTGTCGGATTCTTACGTGAATGGCGACGGCCGGGGATTTCATCGGCCTGAGTCCTTGCTCTTAATCAACGTGCTCAGCGATGAAGACGATGGAACGGACGGAACTCGCGAGAGTGTTGTTCAGACTTTGTCCAATCGCTTGAATGTTCTCAAGAAACCTTATCGCCCCGGCGTTGGCGGCTGGCTGCTGAACTTCATCGGCGTGATTGATAACCATTGCCAGGATCAGTTCGGTCGCGTGAATCTTGGGCTTCGTTACATGGATCTCGTTCAACTTTCGGGAGGCCGCAAATTTTCAATCTGCGCAGGCAATTTGAAGCCAGCTGTTGAGGGGCTTCAGTCGCGCGTCCTCGAAATCTTGACAGATTACCCTATTGCTCAGATCCCGAACGTCGCAACAATTCGAGTTTATAAAAATGGCATTCTTGTTCCCAGATCGGCAACCAACGGTTGGGATTATATTCCAACCTTGAATGTCATTCGCTTTTACGGATCCGCTGTCCCGGCAGCTGATTCCGCTATCCGAGTTGAATTCACGCCTGCTTCCGCAAGCTGATTTTGGATTTCATAACTTGCAAGTAATTCGCGAGGACGGCCCTGTCGAAGGATTTCACCCTTTGACAGGACGATCATATGATCACAATTCTCGATCGTCGAAAGTCGATGGGCGATAATCAGACACGTTTTGCTCTTCATAATTTCGAGTGTGGCTTTTTGAATGAGAGACTCGGTTTCGCTGTCGACGTTGGCTGTTGCTTCGTCCAGAATCACAAGATCCGGATCTCGCGTGAGAACCCGCAAAAACGCGATCAGCTGCCGTTCGCCCAGGGACAAGTTGGTCCCCTTTTCGAGAACCTGAAACTCGAGATCCCGTCCTGTTCGGCGAAGGTAATCGTGAAAGCCTACCAGCTCAAGAGCGCGTTGCAAGTGAGATTCCGCAATCGTCGTGTCGCCAAGAAGGATATTTTCACGCAAAGATCCTTTGAACAAAAACGGATCCTGCTGAATCAGTGCAAATCGACGTCTGAGATCATGGTGAGAGATTTCAGAGAGCGACTGTCCATCGATCAAGGCTCGCCCTTCGGTCGCTTCATAAAAGCGTAGAAGAAGCGAGACAAAGGTTGTCTTCCCCGAGCCCGTCCGCCCCGCAAGCGCCAAGCTCGTGCCGGGCTGAATTTTCAGAGAGACATTCTTTAAGACCCAAGGCAAATGGGGCGCATAGCGAAACGAGAGATTTTCAAACTCAATGTGACCTCGGAATCTTTTGGTCGAGATCGCGGTTTCGTCAAAGCCTTCCTCTTGATGCGAGAAAAGCGTTCGCAGCCGATCGGCGCTAGTCAGAGAATTTTGAAACTGCTGATACTTTTCTAGAATCTCGCGTAAAGGGTGAATCACGTCCTGCGCGTTCAGAACAAACGCGATCAGGGCCGCTAAAGGCAATTCTCCTCGAAGGGCCGCAGAGCCCGCAAGAAAAAGAGAGCTAATAACCACCGACGCATTCAGAAGATTCATGGACGGCTGAAGAAGGGCGTAGGCCTTGACCGAACGCAGACTCAGGTTCCAGTAATCCCAGGACAACTTATTCAGTTCGCCTTGAGCCTTTTTTTGTTGATTCAAAATGTGAAGAACCTTGATCCCGTTAAAATTCTCACTCAAAAAGCCATTCATCTCGGCAAGCTTCTTTTTTTGGTCAGAAAGAATGACTTTGATTCGTTCCGTGATGAAGTAGGCAAGAAGTGTAAAGATCGGAACCAGCACAAGACTCATCAGCGTGAGTTTCGGAGAAATCAGCAGCATGGAGATCAGAATTGAAATTAGAATCACAGATTGAACAAAGGCCGTGACGATTCCGTCCGTAAAAAGCTCGGCCAAAGTTCCCGGATCATTCGTCAAACGAGTCAAAATTCGTCCTGTGGAATTCTGGTTGTAGAACTCTAATGGCAACTTCTGAGTATGTCGCATCAGATCCACACGGATCTCGTGGATGATCCGGTTGCCAAGAAAATTGAAAAGACTGAATTCGCTGAACTCAAAAAGAGTGCGCAGAATTTCAATGCCCAGGTACAACAAAGCGGCCGTGGCCAAAAACTGCACATCGCGCTGTTGAAATCCCTTTTCGGCCACAAGCCCAATCAAAAATGGAACGGCCCGCGAGAGGGCGGCCAGGGCCACCACAAAAAGGATCACGAGCGCCACGAGGGCGCGATGCCGGATCAAGTACGGACGGAGAAACCGAAAGAGTTCCAGATAGGTGAGGGTGGCTTTTTCTTGATCGAGTTTCACGTCGCAGCCCCCTTCTCAGTCTTCGTCTCTGTATTCTGAGGGCCTTCATGCTGGGACTGAATCTTCTGGAAAGTCTGAAGCGTCGAGCTCATCTTTAAGGCGCCATCCCAAGGCCCTTGGTATTCAAGTTCCCCTTCGCGAAGAACAAGGACTCGATCCGTGGAGTTCACTGTTGAAAGCCTGTGGGCAATCAAAAGATACGTCTTTTGTGGATCTCGGAAAAGCTCCCGTGCAATTCGTTCTTCCGTTTCGGTATCAACAGCTGAAAGCACGTCATCCAAAATCATCATATCAGGATTGCGGGCATAGGCTCGGGCCAGAGTCAGTCTTTGTTTTTGACCTCCGGAAAGATTCACACCCTTTTCACCCAAAAGAGATCGCTCCGCTTCCGGAAGTTTTCGAATTTCTTCATCCATCTGGAACTTCGCAAGCTCGCTCCACAGGCGGCGATCAAAACTTTCGCGATCAGGTGTTTCCGCCCCATCCAGAAGATTTTCGTTTTGCCCCATCATAACGTTTTCCGAAACCGAGCGCCCAAAAAGGAACGGCTCTTGCGGAACCAGCTGAATCACGCGCCGAAGGGATTCAAGCGTGTAGTTCGTATGGGGAACGCCGTTGACAAGGATCTGGCCCTTTTCCAGAGGAAAAAGTCGCAAGATCAAATTGATCAGAGTGCTCTTCCCTGCGCCGATCGGACCCAGCAGGGCCCATCGTTCGCCCTTTTGAATCTTGAAATTCACGTTCTTCAAAATCCAAGTCGTGCTTGTCGGGTAACGAAAGGACACGTTTTGAAACTCAAGACTTTCAAACTGCTGAAGTGTCAGCGTCCCTTCATCAGGAATATCACTGGATTGTTTTAAGATGTCCTTGATTCGTAAAAACGAGGCCGCACCCTTTTGCCAAAAGGAAAGACCAAGCCCCAAGGCCGTCATCGGCCAAACCATCTTCTGAATGTAGCGATGGAACGCAATGAAGGTCCCCACGGTGGCGCCCCCGCTCAGCACGTCATCCTGGGCCACAAACAGCAGGATCACCCCACCAAAGGTGGCCGAAAGCTGCATGACCGGCATAAAGATCGCATCAATGACCGATGTCTTAAAGCTCTGTTTCTCAAGACGTTTCGAAGTGGCTTCAAAAAGCTTCAGACGAACCTGCTCAAGAGCAAAGCCTTTCACCACACGAATGCCACTGATCTGCTCTTCGGTAAAGCGGGTGAGATCCGCATAGAGATCCTGCTGCTTTCGGTAGTTCGCTTCGATCTTGCTCATCACAAACCAAATCATGAACGGAACGGCGGGAAGTAGAATCAAAGATTTCCAGGTCCACTCGGCGTTCAAAGAAATCATGATGGGGATCACAATCACCGTATAAATCAAACCGTCGGCCAAAATTAAAAACCCGGGACCGATTCCTTGACGAAACGATTGAATGTCGTTGGTCATCAGACTCATCAGCTCGCCCGGCGGATTTTTTTGAAAGAAAGGTGCTCCCATCTTCATGATGTGATCAAAAAGAGTTCTGCGTAGATGCTCACTCGACGAGGAGTGAAACTCACCCCACTGTCGTCGCCAACCGTATCGAACGATCGCAAGCGAAACCATCACCGCCGCAAACATCAAACAGGTCTTCGTCAGATCCGATAGCGGGGCCGATTTTTCGACTTGATCCAGTCCCATCTTCATAAAGAGGGGCCAGATTGAATCCAAAATGTTTGTAAAAATCAGAAATAAAATTCCCAGGGCAAAGGGACGTTTGTTTTCGCGGATGTAGAAAAGAAAAGGGCGTTTTTGGAGTTGAGGCATGATCCGGACGATCATGCCTCAAGTAGCGGACTAATTCATCAATTCTTTTACGTCGAGCTTGCCGCCCGTCGAGACTTTTCCCGAGAGAGCGGGAACTTTTTTCGCAGACTTCAAGATGGCATTCTTCACATCTTTATAAGTTGCAGACGGGTGAGCGGACCAGTAAAGCGCTGCAGCGCCTGCTACGTGGGGAGTCGCCATCGACGTTCCATCCCAGAAAGCCTTCAGGCCCATGCGATCAATAATCACGTCGGTGTACCCATTCGCTGGCACCGTCGCGAAAACTTTCACGCCGGGAGCTCCAATGTGAACGCCCTTTTCGCCGAAGTTCGAGAATCCACCCAGTTGATCCGAGCTGTTCATCGCGGCGACTGTGATAATGTTGTCAAAAGTGTAAGAGGCCGGAAAGACCGGTGTCTTATCCGTATCGTTGTTGAAACCTTTTCCGCCTCGACCATTCCCGGCCGCGGCTACAAACAGAGTGCCCTTATCCAAGGCGTACTGAATCGCTTCTTTCAGAGCTAAATTTTCTTCCGAGGTGTCATCTTGGCCTTCGCCGCCCCATGAATTTGAAAGAATCTTCGCGCCATTATCAACGGCGTAACGGATCGCTTTCACCGCATCGGCTGTGGTGCCAGATCCTTTTTCACTGATAAAACGCAGGCTCATGATTTTGACGTTGGGGGCGACTCCTGAGATGCCGATTGCATTTCCGCCTCGGGCGGCCACGTTGCCAGCGCAGTGAGTGCCATGACCGGGATTTCCTCCGCGGATCACATCCATCTGATTTGTGACGGCCAGATCGTAGGGCTTATTGTCGTTACCGGCAAAGTCCCAGCCGACTTCGTCATCGACGTAGCCGTTTTTATCATCGTCAATTCCATTGTCAGGAATTTCCCCTGGGTTTCTCCACAGGTTCGGCAAAAGATCTTCATGTGTATAATCCACACCCGTATCCAGAACGGCGACGATCATGTCCTCGCTGCCTTGCGATTTTTTCCAAGCCTCGGTAGCGCCGCTGTTGGCCATGCCCCACTGCTGAGCGATCAGGGGGTCGGTGCCCGTGCGATTGGTCGGCGCTTTGGGAACCGCGGGGTTGTCGGGTCGATAAGAATTCAGCTGACCCATTTGAGGATTCTGCTCGAGCTGGCGGATGTAGGCCTGGCCTCGAACGGGATCGTTGAAGCGAATTTGATGCTGCAAGTAGACTTTGGGGTTGCCTTGAACATGCTCAACAAAAGGATTCTGGGCCAGAGTCTGAAGCGACTGGTGACCCTTCGCCACATGCGCGCGGTACCAACCGCCGCCAAGCTCTTCCGCCTGAGACGCGAACTCTCGCACATTCTGAACACCCAGCTGAGGCGCTACTTTAATGAGCACTTCTTGTGTCTGGGTGCGGGCTTGTGAGAGCTCCGTCATCAGAAAAGTGGCAATCAGTCCAATCAGAAGTAAGTACCCGAAATAGATATGATTTTTCCGTTGAGATGGCAGTGTCTTGGCCATGCAATTCCCCTTCCTTGAGGTTTCTTTTTGGATATTGAGACAAGTTCTTACGAGACTCATTCTCGAGGCTTTCGTCGAAGGCTTCGTGCACTCCGAGAAAAGCTTTTTTCACCTGTCCGAACATCCGTGTTCACAAAAATCATAGGTTCCAAAACGGAACCATTGCAAAGGTTTTTCAGAATACCAGAGCGTGTGCGTTGAAGAGAAAAAACCTGAAGAGTGTGAGACACTTAAACTTGTTGGCGACGGGCCAAAATCAGGTTAGTTAATTGAAAGTCCAATGAAAATCGACAAAGGGGGATCCTGTGGCTGAACAAAATCAGGCAGGTGGAAACTCAACCCACGCACCCAGCGCTGGGACTGCACAAATGGTATCTATGAACAACCAAGCTGTCGGCACTCAAGCGGCCGATGACATGTCTCGAAATTTTGCCTTCACGACAAAACTTGACGCGATCGTCGCGTGGGGAAGGAAAAATGCGTTGTGGCCTTTGCCTTACGGAACGGCCTGCTGCGGAATCGAGCTCATGAGCGTGATGGGACCGAAGTACGACTTGGCTCGTTTCGGAGCTGAGGTTGTGCGCTTCTCGCCTCGACAAGCGGATCTTCTGGTTGTCGCCGGAACCATCACAGAAAAAATGGCGCCGATTCTTGTTCGCATCTACGAGCAGATGCTCGAGCCCAAATACGTTTTGTCCATGGGAGCCTGTGCTTCCAGCGGTGGTTTCTACCGCGCCTACCACGTTCTGCAAGGTTGCGACAAAGTGATCCCGGTGGATGTTTACATCCCGGGTTGCCCTCCGACTCCGGAAGCGGTTTTGGATGGCGTGATGCTGTTGCAGAAAATGATCGCTGACAATCAACCACGTCCTTGGAAGGACAACTGGAAGAATCCTTATGACCAAGCTTGAAGAACTGAAAAAAGATCTGTCTCAAAATTTTGACATCTCGTCTTTGCGATTGAGCCATGCTTTCGGCGACGACGTGATCGAAGTTCCGAAGGCCGCGATCCTTCCGCTTCTGCGCTACTTCCGTCAGAGCGGTCGCTTTGATTTCTTGATGGACATTTGCGGTGTGGATTATCCCGATCGTGCGAAACGATTTGATGTGGTCTACCACCTGTTCTCGATGAAAGACGGCACTCGCCTTCGCATGAAGGTGCAAGTGGGCGAGGGCGAATCCGTACCCTCCGCGATCGGCGTTTGGCGAGGGGCGGACTGGTTCGAGCGCGAAGCCTACGACATGTTCGGCATTCGCTTCGAAGGTCATCCCAATTTGCGCAAGATCCTGACTCACCATCAGTTCGTGGGTCACCCTTTGCGAAAAGATTACGAAGCTGATCGTCAGCAGCACTGCAATGAAGTTCTGCCTGTTCACTTTGATCACGATGAAAATCAGCGCGGTGATGTTTTGAACGAAAACTTAGTCCCGCTGAATATCGGACCCTCGCACCCTGCGATGCACGGAACTCTGCGTGTGATGGTCGAGCTGGACGGTGAAACAATCGTGCGCGCCAACACCGAAATCGGTTACTTGCACCGCTGCTTTGAAAAGATGGCGGAAACCCATCCCTACAATCAGGTTATTCCCTACACCGATCGCTTGAACTATTGCTCCGCCCCCTCGAACAATGTGGGCTACTGCAAAACAGTCGAGCGTCTGTTGGGTGTTGAAATCCCTCCGCGCGCTCAAGCGATGCGCGTGATCCTGATGGAGCTGTCGCGAATCATCGACCACATCATCGCGGTTGGAACAGGCGGGGTCGACTTGGGCGCGCTGACAAGTTTCTTCCACCTGTTCACTTACCGTGAAAAGGTCTACTCGCTTTTTGAAAAACTCTGCGGTGCTCGGCTCACTGTGAGCATGACCCGCGTGGGTGGTATGGCCCAAGATGCGCCGGAAGGTTGGTTCGAAGACGTGCTCGCGTTCTGTAAAGAAATGCGCCAGGGCGTGGACGAAATCACCAAGCTCATGCTGGACAACAAAATCTTCATCAAGCGAACTCAGGGCGTTTGCCCCGTGAAGTCGGATGAAGCCATCGAATGGGGCTACACCGGTCCTCTTCTTCGCGCCTCGGGCGTGAACTTGGATCTTCGTAAAGTCACACCTTACTACGGTTACGACGGTTTGAACTTTGACGTTCCCGTGGGAACGAACGGCGACATCTACGATCGTTACTTGGTTCGCATCGAAGAGATGAAACAAAGTATTCGCATCGTCGAGCAAGTCTGCAAAAAAGTTCCCGGTGGAGACTACTCGATCCGCGATAAGGGCATCGTTTTGCCAGAGAAAAAAGATGTTTACGGAAACATCGAAGGTCTGATGAATCACTTCATGCTCGTGATCAAAGGACTGCGTCCTCCTCCAGGAGAAGTCTACGACGCGACCGAGGCTCCGAACGGAGAACTGGGTTTTTACTTGGTGAGTGATGGAGCTGCGAACCCCTACCGTTTGAAGGTTCGTCCTCCGTGTTTTGCGATTTACCAGTCATTCCCTCACGTGGTGCGAGGCTCGATGTTGGCCGACGCGATTGCGACGGTGGCGAGCATGAACATTATTGCCGGCGAATTGGATCGATAAGGAGTCGAAGAGATATGTTTCAACTTTCTTCAGAAGGACTTGCGGCTGTGAAAAAAGAACTCTCTCGTTATGAAACGAAAGAGTCGGCGATCATCCCAAGTCTTTATATTGCTCAGAAGGAAAATAACGGCTGGGTCTCGAAAGAGGTGATTCATCATCTCTCTCAAGTCATGGAGCTGCCGGAAAGTAAGATCAACGAGGTCTTCGGCTTCTACACGATGTTCAATCAAAAGCCGGTGGGCAAATACCACGTCCAAGTTTGCACGAATATTTCCTGTGCTCTTGAGGGTGGCCGCGAACTTGCGGATCACGTCTGCCACGAGCTGAAAGTGAAGCTTGGTGATGTGACCGATGATGGTCGATTCACTGTAAGCCGCGTCGAGTGCCTAGGTTCATGCGGAACGGCGCCCATGATGCAAGTGAACGATCGCTACTACGAAAACTTAACGAACGAATCGGCCATGAACATTTTGCGAGGTTTGAAATGAGCGAGGTCAAGTATCTCTCGGAATTCTACCACCTGAGTGATTTTCAAGGTCTTGAAGGCTACAAGAAAAATGGCGGCTATGTGGAGCTGGCCCAGGCCTTCAAAATGAAACCTGATGAGATCATTGAAGAGGTGAAAAAATCCGGTCTTCGTGGACGCGGCGGCGCAGGCTTTGCCACGGGCATGAAGTGGAGCTTTTTGCCCAAGAACGGCGAGCCCCGCTATTTGCTGTGCAACGCTGACGAGGGCGAGCCTGGAACTTTCAAAGATCGTATGATGATGGAGCGTGCGCCTCATCAGCTGATCGAGGGCATGATCATTTCGGCTTACGCGATTGGCGCGAAGAAGTCTTACATCTACATCCGCGGTGAGTACGATTATCCGATCGCCTGTGTGCGGAAGGCGATCAAAGAAGCCTACGCTGCGGGCCTGTTGGGAAAAAATATTCTCGGCTCTGGTTTTGATCACGATATGGATGTGTATGTGGGTGCGGGCGCCTACATCTGCGGAGAAGAAACAGGAATGATCTCTTCTTTGGAAGGCCTGAAGGGTCAACCGAAACTGAAGCCTCCATTCCCGGCTGTTCAGGGCTATTTGCGAAAGCCCACGATCGTCAATAACGTCGAGACTCTGGCCGCTGTGAAATACATCATCCGCGACGGAGCTCAAGGTTATCGAAAATACGGAACAGAAAAATCCGCGGGAACTAAACTTTTCTCTTTGAGTGGAAATGTGATGAAGCCCGGAAACTATGAAGTACCGTTGGGCTACACTTTGAAAGATATGATCTATAAGTTGGGCGGCGGTATGAAACCCGGCCGTAAGCTCAAAGCCGTCATCCCGGGCGGATCGTCGGCTCCCGTTCTGACGGCTGAAGAGGCCGAGCGCGCGACCTTAGATTACGAGTGTCTGGCGGGAATGGGAACGATGTTAGGGTCCGGTGCCATCATCGTGATTGATGACTCGCACTGCATGGTGGATATGTTGGGAGTGCTGACTCACTTCTATCACCATGAGTCCTGCGGTCAGTGCACGCCCTGCCGTGAAGGGACAGGATGGTTGAACAAGATCGTCCACTCGATCCTTGAGGGACGAGGTCGTTTACAAGATATCGATTTGCTGCTGAAGGTGGCTGACAATATGAAGGGGCGCACGATCTGCGCGCTTTCGGATGCCGCTGCTTTACCAGTTTTAAGTTTCGTCACGAAATTCCGTGACGAGTTTGAGTTCTTTGTTCGTGAAGGACGCTCAAAAGTAAAGGGAACAAGCTATGCCCAAATGCACCATTAATGGACAAGAAGTTGAAGTAAAAGCGGGCGCCACCATCATGGAGGCGTTCTATCAGTTGAAAGAACCGATTGCCCACTACTGTTATCACCCCGGGCTGTCCGTGGCCGGCGTTTGTCGTCTGTGCATCGTTGATATCGAAGGAAATCCACGTCCTCAGATTGCCTGCAACACCGTTGTCACCGACGGCATGAAGATCACCAATAAATCCTTGAAGATCGAAGAGGGCGTGAAGTGGGTTCTGGACTTTCACTTAATCAATCACCCTTTGGATTGCCCGATCTGTGACCAAGCCGGTGAGTGCGGTCTTCAAGACCAGTACATGCAATTTGGTAAATACAGCTCGGAAATGGCTGAACCAAAAGTGAAGAAGCACAAAGTTGTGGACCTGGGACCCACAGTGGTTCTGGATTCCGAGCGTTGCATTCTGTGTGCTCGCTGCGTGCGCTTCACTGACGAAGTTTCAAAGACTCATGAATTGGGCCTTTTCAATCGTGGCGATCGCACGGAAGTGGGAACTTTCGACGGAAAACCCTTGGATAACAAATACTCCTTGAACACCGTCGACATCTGCCCCGTGGGCGCTTTGACGTCGAAGGATTTCCGATTCCGTCAGCGCGTGTGGTATCTCAAGGACTCTGACACCATCTGCACGGGCTGCTCAACGGGCTGTAACGTGAAAGTGTACTACAACAAAGAGGGCGCTTTCCGTGTGAAGCCGAATTACAACGAACAGGTGAACGGTCACTGGATGTGCGATGAGGGTCGCGACATCTATAAGTTCGTCAACCGTGAGCATCGTTTGCTGAAGGCCCGCAAAAAGCAGGGTGGGCAGTGGACCGAGCTCGAGGCCGGAGCTGGCGCAAAAGACGCCGCCCAGGTCATCAAGTCGACATCCGCCGAAGGGCTTGCGATCGTCTTGACGGGTCAGTACACGACGGAAGAGTACGAAACTCTTTTGAAGAATTTTAAAACTAAAAAAGTTTATCACTGGAAGAATCGGCCTGAAAAATGGAACGAGTTCGACGGCCTTCTTCTTCGAGGAGATAAAAATCCGAACACAAACGGTCTTCTGAAAGCGGCAAAGGCCCACGGGGCTCTTGCTGAAATGGCGGAACTGGAGTCCGGCTTGAGGTCCGGCGCGATCGCGACAGTTGTTGTGGCAGGCCCGGAAAATCAAGCGGTCTACCCCGATCTGAAAGACAAAGTGAAGATGCTGTCTCAGGCGAAGAACGTGATTTGGTTGTCTTCATGCGGATCTGAAGCTTTGGATCAGCTTGGCGGCAACGTCTGGTTGATTCCGATGAAGAGCTATATCGAGAAGAGTGGCTCGTTTATCAATCACGCCGGTCTTGAGCAGCACTTCAAGCGAGCGACCACCATCGTCAGCCAGGCTTTGACCTTGGCCGATGCGTCCTACTTGTTGACTGGCCAGAACATTCCGATCGAGTCGGTCTCTGAAAAAGATGCCTTCATCGAAACGAATCGTCGACCCGATCAAGTCATGCTCGAGCATCGTAAGAAGAACGAATTTGTGTTCAAGCGAGGATCTTTATGAGTGTAGTTGAAAATCGCGCTGAAAAATCACAATGGTATCTGTCAGGAATTTTGGGGGGGCTTTGGATCACCATGCGCCACCTGATCAAGAATCTTCTGAATAAAAAACAGATGATTACTTTGAACTATCCCGAAGAGAAGTACGAGTATTCGCCCCGCTTTAAGGGAAACCACGTTCTGACGGTCAAAAAAGATGGAAGCATCCGCTGCACCGCTTGTATGCTGTGTGCGACGAACTGTCCTGCAGAGTGTATCAAGATCTTGGCAGCTGAACACAACGATCCCACGGTCGAAAAGTATCCGATCGCTTACGAGATCGATATTCTTCGCTGTGTCTTCTGTGGATTCTGTGAAGAGGCCTGCCCCGTTGATGCAATCCGCATGGGACCTGAGTGGCAAACTCCAGGTGGCAACGGAAGCAAGTTTATCTACGACATCAACCACTTGGCTTACCGTCCGCAATTGAAGGGCGGCGTGGTCTCTGTTGTTGATGAAGCTGAACGCCACAAGAGCGGGATCTAAAAGAATCTTTTAGCGAAGACGGCAGCTTCTCAAAGGAGCTTCGTCTGGAAACTGCTCTTGTTGTAGCTCTCGGGCTTTCTCGAGAACCTGGTCGTAGCGTCTTTTAATATTGCCAAAGTAGTTCACCATCTCGCGCGTGCGGGCGCTTTGGCTTGCATCGGGAAGTATCGTCCATTTTGGATTTGCATAGGTGAAAACGGATCGATCCTTTCTCACTCTTAAATTGCCAATGACGTCATCGACGAAGCGATCCACATTTGTGACTTTTTCTTTTCGGCTTCCATACTGCCGAAGAGTGTACTCGAGGGGCTCGGTCAGTCCGCTGAAACCGGCGTTATAGGAAATCATAACCAAAGATCTTTCCAGTCGATGACGATCGGAAGCAGACAAAGCCGTGAGCAAATCCGATTGACGGTTGAGGGTGGCCAGCACCTGCCTGCGGTAATGCCGAAGGTGGGAAAATCCCACAAGAAAGCCTACAAGAGGGCCACTGTCGACATTGATCAGATGACAGGTTCGATCAAGCCCAACCAGCCGCCTTTCGCTGAGTGCAAAATCTCCGAGTGAGCGACAGAAGGTGGATTCCGAGGACGCCAGATGAGCGCGAACAGAGGCGAGACTTTCCTTCTTAAAATCTTTTCTGTAGATGGGCGTCAGTTGCCCGACCCCAAGAGCTTGATTCGCGACAGCGTTGACTTGGAGTCCCGATTCTTTTGTCAGAATTTGGAAGTAGGCTTCAACCCAGGAGTTCTGCACGCGCGAATCTTTTGTCTCTGAAACATAATCCTTCAAGCATGTGGCGACCAGCTCAAACGAATGATGGACCATTCTTTGATAGTTGGCGCTTGCACAAGGTTCGTAATCCTTCACTACGATTTTTTTTTTTCCCCATCACAAAAGCGAAACTGATTTTGAGTGTTCGGTCCGCCCGTGACTTGGGCCAGAGCCGCGCGCACGCAGATCGGGTTGATATGGGGATTTCGAAGCGAAGGGAGCTGGACCAGTGCAACGGGAAGTGTGCGAGCCTCGGGGCTTTCAAGGACGTCAACATTCGCAAGTCGATTTAGTTGCTCTTCGAAGTAGTCATCCCGGCCGGGTCGACAGCGGGGTGTTGATCTGGATTGGGCGGGGCGGTTCTCGCTGTTTCGAGAGGTCGCCAGATCCTGGGCAAGGGCCAGTTCCCAGCCCATGAATTGACCCAACAAAATGAAGAAGACGCCGACAACAGACCGCATGGCCGTCTTTTGATGCAATTTATCGCCCGGTGGGCAGACGAAATAGACTTAAAAATTCTAGGCACTTACGAGGGCGGTCTCGGTTGCCGATTGATTGAATTTCAGTCAGCTGACAAAACAGGTCAGCTTTCCGGAAGATGAGACGTTCTCAGTTAGATTCCAAACCCGATCAAGAGTTTCAGGTAGGGTCCCCCCATATCCAAGCGGCTCAGCCTTGGGATGTTCCCAGAGCTCCCTTGAAGCTCGCCCCACTCATAATACATATAGCCGGCCTCGGCGCCTAAACGAAAGCCCCCTAAAACGGCTCCGGCTTCAAGCCCTGCGCTGTAAGAGACATGCCGGTCCGCTTCGAGATTGGTCACGACGGCCCCTTGTTCCTTAACCGTAATCAAGCCACCGGAGTGCGAGAAGCCGTAGGTCAGGATCGGGCCCAGAAAGTATTCGGAGTTCATAAGACGCCAGTTGAGAAGTAAAGCATTTCGGCTCATTTCTGAGAAGACATGAAGACCGTAATTCTTGTACTTGAGACCGAGATTTTCATAGCGAAGACCAATACCGATTCCGGAAGGAAGCGTGTCGAAAATAAGGTCGACGCCTAAACCATATTCCGTGCGAGCGTCTGGAAATTTTCCCGTCCCGGAGTAGATTTTATTCTTGTCAGGATCGCTCATCAGGCCCGTGTAGGTCATTCGAACTTCCACAATTCCCCAAGAGGGGACCGCGAAAAGTAGAAAGCCCATCAGAACGAGCCGTGATCGTTTCAACATAGCACTTGCTCCCAAAAGTTTTGTCCTAGGGGCACAATGGCAATTTGGACCAAAGTCCCTATTCCGCACAGGTAAGCTAAGGTATCCTATTGCCATGCTTATTCCTTTGCAAGCGCCGGAAATTTGGGACCATCTCAATGAAAAGTATCGAGAGCTTCTCGGGCTCAAAACGGAGAATCCCGTTCGTTGTTATACAAATCTTTATTCCGCTGTGGATGAGCTCACGCACCAGCTGACGGAATTTTTAGCTCACAAGCGGGCCTTGACGTGGATTAAGGGGTTTTCGCCGACCTTCGAGGCGCCCCTGGCGAGCTTCCTTCGAGACGGCCTGCAAGTGCAAGCGGTGGACTGGAAAATCCTCTCTCAGTTTCAAGGGCAAGAGGCCAGTTGGGTCGAATCTCTTCCCAAGGACACTCTTTTTGTTCTCGCCTTTGATGATCACGCTGTCACAGGGGAAAAGATCGACTTGGACGGCTTCGATAAAGCCCTCAATCAGAAAAAAATCTTCTTTATTCGCGTCAGTCACTTCGCTCTTCGGAAAAGCCATCAAGAGATCCAGCCCTTCACGATCTATGTGGGGCCTGCGGGCTCGGGGGATCTGGCGCTAGCCATCTGCGGTTCACGTTTTCGCGCCCCCGAGCGGGCGGTTCCTTACTTTCCTTGGAAGCTCCAGCCGGCGCCGACCTCAACCAAGGGGGCCGAGCCTGATCAGGAGCTTGTTCTCAAGATTGAGAGTGAATTCCCCGAGGAGCGTTGGTTTTCGGGAAAAGAGACTCGGCATTTTGATCGACTTGTTTTCTGTTTCCCGGACCTGACCGGTGACAGAGTCTTAGACCGCCTCTCGAAAAAGTTGGGGATTGTTTTTGATTCCAATCAGGCTCAAACGACCCATAACTGCCAGTGGAACTCCATTCGTCTTTTTAAGTCCTGGTGGACGCCGCAGCCCCGTCCCGAGCAGCTTCGAGGACTTGTTTTGATCTCGCTCGAGATCGCTCGCCGTCCTGACTTCACAAAAATTCTAAAAGACACGGTTGCCGAGCTTCGAAAAGAGACGGATTGGGTGTAAGCTCAAAACATCGATCACGAGGGCACGGAACTCCATGCAGGCAGATAATGAGGGGCTCTTCATCATTTTACGGAAGGTCAAGTACGGCGAGGCCGACCTGATCCTTCATGCTCTGTCATCGCAGGGCGAGAAGATGTCATTCTTGGCTCGGGGGGCTCTCCGCTCGAAGAAGCGCTTCGGGGGCGGAGTTCTTGAGCCCCTTCATCACGTCAAACTTGTTTATTCAAGCTCTTCCAAGTCGGATCTGCATACCTTGAAGGAAGCGCAACTGGTTCAAGGTTTCGACGGCCTTCGTACCGACTATGATAAGCTGACCTTTGCTTTGCTAGCTCTGGAATGTGTCGCACGAGTTTCCATGGAAGGGGATTCCGACTCGGCCTCGCTGTACAATCTGCTGGGTCACCTTTTAAAGAATCTTGAACCTAGCCCTCACTTAACCATCTTAAAGACGCAATTTTTCCTAAAGTTCCTTTTGCAACAAGGAGTTCTCGAAGTGGAGGCCTGGATGGCCCCCTTTCTTCGAGCGGCCTTGAGCGAAAATGAGCAGCTTCTCGAGCTCGAACCCGACGCTCAGAATCGAGTCGGGACTCTCGAGAAAATGGTCCGGCACTATATCAAGACGGCCGATGCCAATCTGTCTTCGCCTTCATAAATTCTAAGAGGCTTCTTGATCTGAATCGGGTTTCTCTGCGGGAAGAGGATGAAAGGTTTCAAGCGTTCGCGCGAGCTCTTGAATCGAGATATGCGTGTACTTCTGTGTCGCGCTTAAGGACGCATGCCCCAAGAGCTCTTGCAGACTTCGAAGGTCAGCCCCACTTGTCAGAAGATGAGTGGCGTAGCTATGGCGCAGAGCATGCGGATGCAGGGGCTTGAGCAGCCCGGCTTTTCGGCCTCGTTGACGAATCATCTCGTAAGCCAGTCGGGTCGAGAGGGGGTCCGCCCCCCATATAAAGTCATCGACAGGGCTTGCTGATTTCCACTGACCTAAAACTTCGAACGTGAAGCGGGGGCCGGGGACCCACTGATCCTTGTTGCCCTTTCGAGTGATTAGAATCTGTTGGCGACTCCAATCGATGTCTTGCCAGCGAATCTGACAGGCTTCGCTCACGCGAAGACCCAGCCCATAGATTAAACAAAATAGAGTTTTATCTTTAAGCTCAGTCGGGGACATGGAGTCGGGGTAGGATTTCAGAGTTGCAATTGCCTCATCCACCGAAAGAAAGTGGGGGATTTTCTGAGGGACCTTGGGCGCTAGAATGTGAGGGGCGAGTTCTTTTTTCAAAAGCCGGTTTTCATAGAGCCAATTCAGAAAACTTTTTAGGCTTGCGGCCTTCCGATTTCGGGTGGCAGGGGCCAGCTCCCTCCAGCGGGCCTGGGCCTGCCTTAAATGGCTCAAAAGCGAAGATTCCGAGACGTTCTCGGGTATGTTTTGGAAGCTGGAATGCAGATCCGAGCGGTAGCTACGCAGGGTGTGAGCCGACGCCGATCGAACATTCTCCAGATATTCTAGGTAGTTAGAAATCCTTTGCGGCCATGAGCCCATTCTGGGCACTCCTTACTTTTTTTCACGGCCCTGAAAAATCGGCTTGCAAAAGTTTCAGGACCTCCGTTATATTGCAATGCGTAAACGCGGTGTATCAAAGTGGGACTCTAGAACGTTGGCTCGTCCCACGGCGATCTTAAAAAGCCTCTCCGAAAGGGTGGGCCGGCCTCTTTTGCCTGACTCCCGAGAAAAAAGAACGGAGTTCAGTTTCCCTCTCTACATGGAATTTTATTTCGAAAGGCGGTACGTATGAACGAGAATTCCAATTCCTCGACCACTATTCTACCTACATCCAATAATGGTCAGCAGCTCCAATGGGGAGCACAAAATCAAGTCGTGAAAGCCGAACCGGTTCGCGCCATCATTTATCAGTCTGACGTTATGACTCAGCTGATGAAGATGATTGAACGAGTCGCTCCTTCCCAGGCGAACGTCTTGGTGATGGGAGAATCAGGAACTGGAAAAGAGCTGATTGCTCGCGCCGTTCATGAAAAATCGAATCGTAAGAACAAGCCTTTCGTTGCGATCAACTGCGGGGCTCTTCGTGAAACACTTCTCGAGTCTGAGCTCTTTGGTCACGAAAAAGGATCTTTCACAGGTGCCTACACTCGCAAGAACGGATTGGCTGAAGTGGCCAACGGTGGAACTCTTTTCTTAGACGAAATCGGTGAGCTTTCTCCCGGCATCCAAGCTAAGCTTTTGCGCTTCATCCAAGAGGGCGAGATCTATCGCGTCGGTGGTAAGGATCCAATTAAAGTTGATATTCGTCTGATCTCGGCGACGAACCGCGATCTTGAGCAAGAAGTTGTCAAAGGTAACTTCCGTGAAGACCTCTTCTATCGTATCAACACGATTGTTGTGACAACTCCGCCTTTGCGTCGTCGTAAGGAAGACATTCCTTCTTTGATCTCTCACTTCTTGAATCAATCCCAACACGCTTACTTGAACCGTGGTCGCCGCATTTCTGAAGAAGCTTTGCAAGCCGTGTTGAAGTACGACTGGCCAGGTAACATCCGGGAATTGCAAAACGTTTGCGAAAGACTTCAGATTCTTTCTGAGGGTCACGAGATTATGTTGGGAGATCTGCCCGAACATATCCGCAATCCCGAGAAGAACGACAAGTTCATCGAGTACGATCCTCAGCTCACGCTTTATGAATTGGAAAAGCGATACATTCTGAAAGCTTTGGACTTTTTCGGTGGAAACAAGACACAAGCGGCTCAGAATTTGGGAATCACAATTAAGACTTTGTACAACAAACTTCACGAGTATGGTGAGTTTGATAAGTACGCGGTTCACTCGCGACCGACAAAGTAGGAGAAATTCCGAACGCTCTGGGAACCTCCCAGGGCGCAAGGCTTGAATGAGTCTCACTCAACCGAGACCAGACAAGCCGCGAGGAAAATTGGAGGCTGGACGATGAAATCACTGTTTGTATTGCTAGCTGTTTTGACAAGCGCATGGGCTCAAGCAAGCCCGTCGCCCCTCGAGACGTGCCAGGACCATTTGCAGTATTATTACGTCGTCGGCCGCGGGGTCGTCGAGCCGATCTGTCGTCAGAACTCATCTCCCCAGTTCGTTCAATGTATGATCGACCAGTCTTCGAAGACCAATCTGCATATTACAGATGTCGTGCCCTCGTGCTCTCGTCAGGTTCGTGTCACCTCTGTCTTTAACTCCTGCGAGGCCCGCTTGCAGATTCAGACATCGATGAATGATGAACTCGCCGTGCAGGCCTGTCAGTACGACTCCAGTTTATTGATGCAAGGCTGTATCGTGGATCTCGTTCAAAAAGCGAAGTTTCACCCTGAGCACGCTTTACAGTACTGTCACTTTGCCGGTTATTACTATCGTCGACAAATGGCGCGCTTCAAGGTCTGCGTGATTGATCAGGCCCGATTCGGCGGTGGTGCCGAGGCGATTGCTCAACGCTGTCATGAAGACATCCTAGGAATCAGACGACTTGAACGGCCTGCTCCCCAGGCTCCGATCGAGTCACGCTCCAATCCGAACGCTGGAACATCTCCGACTCGACCTCAGACACCCGCTCAAAAACAAACGGGAGGGGTTCCGTCTAAAGTTCCCACTCCCGCTGAAATTAAGGTTCAAGAAAGTTCTAAGCCGAAAGTTGTCGATAGGCCCATTCGATCTGAATCCAACTCAAACGTTGAATCCCTGCCTATCGACTGAAGGCAAGAAGAAGGATTAGAAATATCCTTCTTCTTCTCCGTCATCATCTTCATCGTCAGATGATTCCGTTGCTTTTCCACCTTCAAGAGATTCGTCGTCTTCAAGATCTTCGAAGTTATCATCTTCGCTATCTTCAGACTCGTTCCACTCTTCGTCTTCTTCCGGAGTCATATCATCATCAAGGCCTGAAACAGTCTCCATTTCAGACTCATCATCGAATTCGCTCGCGATGTCTTCAAGAATAGGATTCGCTGCGGCTGCAGGAGCAATCACGGCTGCTGCTTTTTTAACCGTCTTCTTCGCGCTTGCAGCTTTCTTTTTAGGAGCTGCTTTTTTTGTGGCTTTCTTGGGAGCGGCCTTTTTTGTGGCCTTCTTTTTCGTCGCCTTCTTCGCACTCTTTTTGGGAGCTGCTTTTTTCGTTACTTTTTTGGTCGCCTTCTTCTTAGCCGCCTTTTTTTTCTTCGCCATAGTCATTCACTCCTTCTCGATGGAATTTTCGCATTCCTCGAGCCTAGCGACAAACGACTATTGAGGCAAGAAAATGAAAAGCAGCAGTCCTCCGTGCTGGGACAAGACATGGGGGTGGGTCGAGAACACTCCAAGATCTTGCGGAGTCGAACCGATTCTCACGGGGTACTGACGCAAAACTTCCTGCTGGAAAGGAGTCTGAACGAAGGCCGCAAATCGGGGGGGGTGAAAATAAAGATGCAAAAACGACGAGTTC
>JBKDHV010000115.1:0-20978 GCA_046336915.1 Bdellovibrionales bacterium | reverse complement strand
GAGGCAGCGGTGGAAGGGAAAAGGAAGGGAACCACAAGGATTTCTACGGGCGCAGAAGGCCATTCTAAAAATGGGCAATCTCGACTCGTAATGATTTTAAATACTTAGAACCCTTGTTTTTTTTGGGTTTTGCGAACTATTTGAATAATAAATTGGTCGGCGTGACTGGATTTGAACCAGCGACCACTTGCACCCCAAGCAAGTGCGCTACCAGGCTGCGCCACACGCCGACGTCCTCGAATTGGAATCCAAAGATTCTGGGAATTTAGGCCGTTTTAGGGGCGAAATCAATGGCGGGCGGGGCGAGATTGCGCTAAGCGGCAATTAGGTTCGACAGCCTAGGTCTGGGAGAGACCTGAAGCTGTCGATGGGGAACAACGAGAGATCAAACGACCTGTCGTTGACGAATATAATCTGCAATATTCAGAACGCGGAAGGCCGCATCTTCAGGACGCTTAAGAATTCGCGCGAGGACATAGAGAGCATCGGTCGTCGTGAAAATACCTTTCACTTGTGAACCTGCGTCCACAATGATGGCGCAACCGTACTTATTCTCGGCCATCACTTCGGCCACTTCGCCGACGGATGTGTGAGGGAAAACGCAGTAAGGGTTCGGCGTCATAAATTCTGACACCATCGTGGTTCCTGGCAGCTTCGCGGAATAGGCTCGCGCGATATCGCGATCCGAAACGACGCCGATCAGCCGTTGATCATCGTCGACAACGGGTAAGTGGCGCATTCCCCAAATTTGGAGAATTTCCTGAGTTTCTCGTAATGAGACACGTGGACTCACCATGATCGGCTCTTGTGTCATATTCTGAGCAATTGGCTCTTTCATAGAAAGACCTCCCTGATGCCCTTCTAAAAAAGCAAGCCGTTGGCCAAAAAGAAAAGGCCCACATTGCAGATGGTGGGCCCGTTGAGACAAGTTGGCTCAAAATTCAGGAAGGTCGAGGGGATCGAAAGTCCCCTTATTTTAATCAATTTGAGACTTAAACCAGCACGTGGGTCGAAGCCCTTCGCTGTAGCCTGAGGACTTCATGCACGAGACTTTTGCGGCCTCACGCTCGGCTTCAACGCTAAAGGGGCCCCCGGCCACGTTTTTTCCGGGGATTAACTTTTCGTCGAAGTAGGCCACACACAACGCCCCCGCCAGTGACGTGTCCATTCGGCACTGAGTGGCCGGGTGAGCATCCGAGGTCTTTGGAACCGCGGCGGGGTCTGGAGTCTGGAAACTCGGCTTTTGAGTTTCATTTTTGAGGACCATCATCGTGATCGACAAGGACTCCACGGCGACGGCAATGCGATAACAGAGGTCGCGATCCGTTTCGTTGCTCCACACGGCCTCGCACTTCTGGCGTGCGAGCGGGTCCACGGATTTCCGCGCTTCCGCATTGCGAGCCGTTTCGGGGCCCCACAGTTTTCGTGCACACACTTGGGTGGCAAAGTAGTCGGCTTGACCTTCGTTCGCCGCCCAGATGCCGCCGAAGGGAACGGGGGGGCGGCCCAAGGCGTAGCCGCCTAAGTGATGACCCAACTCATGACACAGAATCAGCGCGAAACCATCTGGTGTCAGTTCGGGCCGTCGCGCCAGAGCGCCCGAGATCTGCACGCGCCATGTTCCGAAAATCTGAGCGGCCGCTGCATTCAACTTATCGCTTCGCCAGTCGCCCGAGATCGTGAGCTTGCCCCCGTGAAGGGCCACCAAGGGTTCATACTCTTTCTGGACGCGAGCAATCAGGGTCTTGAACTCCTCCTCGGTCATGTTAGAGCGGCCCTCTTTCAAGGTGTCATAACGAATTTCACTTTCGGGAAGAAAAACGGCGTGGGCTTGCAACAGGCCTAAACCGAAGGACAAAAGAACCGAAGAGAACACACGGACTGCGAACGTCATAGAGGGCTCCTTGGAAAAGTGTAGAGTCTCATTTTACGACGGGCCTTTTGAAGAATGGCAAGAAGAAAGCTGCGCATTTAAAAATGCAGTTGTCTCGCCGTCTAACACAGCATTTCATTTTTTCGATATCAGATGCAAAGTGGGACGGTGCAAGGGGAAGGCGGTTGCGAAAATTGTTTAAAGAGGTATAAACTATTTAAGAAAACACATGGGACTTTTAAGTCAGAGGAGTTCACGATGTTAAACGTTCTGATTTCGATGACAGAACGAGGTTTAATTCCAGACCCTCTTGTGCGTCTGGGAATTCGCCAGCTCTGTAGTCAAAGATTACGAAGTTTAAAGACGCATTATCAGGCCCTCCCAGGCTTCGAAAATCAGTATGCTGAAATGTTAAGAACGTCGCCGGTGGCCGTGGCTACGGATTCGGCGAACCAGCAGCATTACGAAGTGCCAGCCGAATTTTTCGCCACTGTTCTGGGCCCGCATCGCAAATACAGCTGCGCTTACTGGCCCGAGGGATGTCGGGATCTGGCGACCGCCGAGCTCTTGGCACTCGACGAAACGATGAAGCGGGCCGAACTTCGCGAGGGAATGAAGATTCTTGAGCTGGGCTGTGGATGGGGCTCCCTCACTTTGGCGATGGCCGCGCGCTTTCCGACTTCACGAATTCTTGCGATCTCCAACTCGCAGTCCCAACGTCAGTTTATCGAAGGTGAGGCGCGACGCCGAGGTCTTCAAAACATCGAGATTCGCACCTGCGATGTGAGCGCGATGGGAAGTTTAGGGACGGATGAGGGCACGTTTGATCGCGTCGTTAGTGTCGAGATGTTTGAGCACTTTCGAAATTATGAAATCCTGCTGCAGAGGATCCACCGCTGGCTAAAACCAGAGGGGAAACTTTTCGTGCATATTTTCACTCATCGTCAGTATCCCTATCTTTTTGAAACTGAGGGCTCGGATAACTGGATGGGCAAGTACTTCTTCACGGGGGGGCAGATGCCCAGCCACGACCTGATGAAGGCCTTTCAACGGGATCTGAAGCTTGAAAAACAATGGTCCTGGGAAGGTACGCACTATCAAAAAACCTCCGAGGCCTGGTTGCAGAATCACGATCGAGAAAAAGAAAAAATCCTGGGCCTTTTTGAAAAGGTCTATGGACCAAAACAGGCCCAAGCCTGGTTCCATCGCTGGCGAATTTTCTTCCTTTCAGTGGCTGAGCTTTTTGGTTATCGCCAAGGGCAAGAGTGGGGTGTCTCTCATTATCTCTTTTCGAAGAGGGGATCTTAAACTATGAAATTCTCACTGCGCGTGTTTTTTGCTTTTGTTTTTATCGCGATGCTCGTCGTCACCACGTGGGCGAGTCTGCACGAAAACGTGTTTTCCGGCGGAGCCAAAGTGATCGCCGAACCCTGGGGTGTTGCCACGCTTGCCGACACCTATTTTGCTTTCCTGACGTTCTACCTTTGGGTTCTCTACAAAGAACGGGGACTCTTGGCGCGAATTTGTTGGCTTGTCGGAATTCTCGCCCTTGGGAATTTCGCGATGGCCGCCTATGCTTTGCTGCAAATTCAGAAAAGTCCCACTGATACTTTTGAGGGGATTGTTCTTCGTCACCCTGAGAACTCATGATGATTCAAAAAATCAAGACCGTCATTGTGGCGCAGCTGAAGCAGGGCGTGAGTCCTCAGGGGCTGGCCTTGACCTTTGCCATGGCGGTGATCTTGGGGATCTTTCCGATTCTGGGTTCAACCACACTGCTGTGTTTCATCTTTGCCTGGCTGATGAAATTGAATCAGCCGCTGATTCACGCTTTGAACTACATTGTTTACCCCTTGCAGATCGCGTTGATTCCGGTCTTCTTAAAGATGGGGCGCTGGATCTTTGGCGCTCCGCCGATCTCGCTCTATCCGGACCAAATTCTGAAAGAGTTTTTCAAAGACTGGGTTCGATTTTTTGAAAACTACGGCGAAGCAGGTCTGCACGCCATTACCGCGTGGACTTTAGTGGCTCCATTTTTAGCGTTAGCAATTTACAGTTTCATGCGTCCGACCTTTGAGCGCATCAACAAAAGGAGACAAGGATGAGAGCTTGGATTCTCGTAGCGGCCTCACTGAGCATGGTGAGCACGGCCCTCGCCGAAGAAAAAGTCGCGCGCCTTTTTGAAATTGGCAAAACTGATCAAGCTCCTATCTTTGTTCAAAAGACGCTCGTCACGGAAAATGAAAAGGGTGAAAAGAATTGGGATTCGAAAATGACAGACGCCCAAGGCAATCTTGTGATGACGGAAAAGGCCCGTATCAAGGGTCTTGAGATTTTCCACCAGTACGTCGAGCAGCTCCAAATTCAAGAGTCTTACGAGCTCAATTATCAAGATGGTAAGGTTACCTTTAAGACCTTCAAACTGTCTGAAGGAAAGGCTCCGAAACTTGTCGAGACTCAAGAGCGTGATTTTTCCGAACCCTTCATTATGGGCCCTTTGACAGAGCCGTTTTTGATGGCGAATTGGGATCGCCTCACGGGCGGAAAAGCGCTGCGCGTGGATTTTGGAATTTTTGAGCTGTCGAAGATGATCTCGTTTCAATTTCAAAAGATTGAAGAAACAAAGGATCTTCTTGTCGTCAAGATGAAGCCCGGCAATATGTTCGTGTCGATGCTTGTGGATCCCATGCGGATCGAGCTGGACAAGGCCACAAAGCGGATGGTGCGCTATATTGGGCGAACTCCCGTGCGAACAAAAATGAAGGGCGAATGGAAGCCCTTTGATTCCGAAATTCTGTACCCCTAAAGGAGATTTCAAATGAGTTCTGTTTTTGGGGGTGCGGCCCTTGCTGTTTTTGTCTTGATGAATGTTGTGGGCTTTGCGGCCCTTCGTCGGCGGCGTAACGATTGGGCTGATGTGATTTGGGGTCCCGGATTTGTGGTTGCAAGCCTTGGGGGCTTGTGGGGCTTGCTGCAGGTGCAGCCTGATTTTTCCCTGGGTCAGCGGCAAAAAATTCTTTTGGTGGTTGTCACTTTTTGGGCGTTTCGGCTTTTTTGGCATATTGGAATGCGAACTCTTCAGAAAACGGAAGAGGACGTTCGTTATCGTCGCATGCGCCAAGACTGGGGCGACAGCTGGCGATGGAAATCCTACGTTTACGTTTTTATGCTTCAAGGTTTCTTGATGCTCGTGATCAGTTCTCCGCTTCTTGTCTCGATCACGAGATCCCAGCAGGGTGAGCAGACGGGTCTGCTGGGATTGGGACTTCTGCTTTGGGGGCTCGGCTTCGCATTTGAATCCATCAGTGATGCGCAACTGAAGGCTTTTAAATCGAAACCTGAAAACAAGGGCCGCATCATGGATCAAGGTCTTTGGAGCTGGTCTCGGCACCCGAATTACTTCGGAGATGCCCTGCAATGGTGGGGCTTCTTCTGCATGGCCCTCGTCGAGTGGCAGGATTTTTGGACAATTCTATCGCCGATCACCATGACCTTTTTGCTTTTGAAGGTCTCGGGTGTTCCGCTCTTAGAGGAACTGATGAAGGATCGACCTGGGTTTGCGGAGTATCAGCGGCGCACCTCGATTTTCTTCCCGTGGCCCCCGAAAGATCCTCAATCTCAAATTGAGTAAAAATCTTTCTAGGTCGACTCACTGACTTTTTTGGGCGCCCTATCAGAGCTTGGACAAAGTCCCGAGGTGAGAAGCTTTTAGGATTCTTCCACATAGATAATTCGAACCTGGCGAACATGGTTTTGAATGTCTTGAACCAGTTGGCGCACAAGGTCCAGATTCTGAGAATGGGCGGCTAGCTCCAACTGTGAGGCCAAGCCTCCCAGATAGCGAAAGCCGTAGTTTAAGCTTGAGCCCTTTAACTTGTGGCCGTAATTGGCAAGGGCCTCATAGTCACGTTTGGATGCCAGATCTTCCATCAGCTCGAATTCTTGGAAACGTCTTGCCATAAAATCAGGAATTAAATCCCTCAGCATTTCATCCACTTCAACGAGATTCTGTCGTGAAGACGGGCTTGTGCTGGGATCCAAAGATGAAGGAAAGCGCGCCCCGGTGTCCACGTTCTTCATAGCCCCCCCTGTGAACTGCCATTAAATCTATCTAAGCCACCAGAAGCGGTCAATGAGACCTCAGATAGGACTGTCGAGGCACAAGGTGAGGGACTAGAGTTTTTACACGTGTCGTTTTCGCAAGGCCTACGGAATCAAGGCTGGTCAGTTCAAGTTTAAATAAACAAAATTTTTAGTACTTCAAAATGCCTATAAATAACAAGGGATTATAAAATTAAACAAATTCCTAAAGGGTTGGGTCTTGCAACAACGTGATTTTTCAACCAACATCCGATAAAACTGTCATACGACAACATGAGGGCTCGCTTTTGAAACCACAAGATCTTTTTGTGCTTTATCATGCTCTCACATCTTCGCGATCAGGATCTTTTTCCGAATTAACTTTGCATCAGACTGTTTCTTGGCGTTCAAAAGAGGTGTCCGAATCTCTACGCCGATTGGGTCGTCGGGGACTGGTAGATCCCAAGACGCACCAGCCGAATCTAGACCGTTCTTCGACTTTCTTCGCCGAGGCTCTTTCGTTCTGCTGGCCTGCCCGTCGGCTGACGAGTGGGACAGGTTTAGCCCTGAGTATCTCGGCCTTTGATTTAAAAAAAAATTCGACTCCCCTGATGGTTTGGCCTTGCTCGAATCAAAGGGTTGAAGGGGTGCTCATCCAGCCTCTGTGGCCGGAGCTTCCTGAACTTGCGCGGCAGAGCCGAGATCTCCATGAGTTTTTCTCTTGCGTTGAGGTCCTGCGATTTCCAAAGCACAAAGCCAGGCGCTGGGCCCTACGAAGAATGGGTGAGTTTTTTGGGAAGTTCACTGCGGTGCGGACCCAAAATTTCCCCGAACCCGATCCCCATTTTCCCGAGCTCAGCAATGCGGACTTTGATCAGCTGATGTCTTGGATTTGCAAATCGGGTTTCAAATCGATGAGTCTGCATTTGGGGTCATTTCTCACGAAGCGTCCCGTGATTTCGTTCACGCAGCGTTGGGAAACGGATCAGGCCTTCCGCTTGTGGCTGGTGGGGAAATATCAAGAGCAGGCCTTCCAGTTCCTTCGACCCTTCAATGATCCGCAGACGTCACTTAACAAAGGTCGCTTAGCCCTTGCGCTTGAGGCCTTCCTTGATACGGTGGAACAAGAAGAGACTTTTTTCCGATTGCAGCTCTGGGCGTACTTAGAGAAAGAGCCGGCTCTTCAGGAAATGTGCGGACGAGCTCAGCGTCATTTTTATGAATCCGTGCTTTCGTTGTTTCGGCGTTTAGGCGATGAAAAGAATGCCCAGGCGCCGTATCGTGCTTTCTTATTTGTGAGTCTGTGGCGAGTCTATGCGAACTTCATTTGGGTTGAGTCGAAGTTCTTAGGCGATCACCTGGACTTTGAGACTGTGAAAAAGGACCTTCGTGACCTGATCGTTCAAACAGTATTCGAAGAACTTTAGACGAAATGAAACGCCGTGTGTCTCAACACTTTTTGTGCTTAACATTGTGACATTTAAGGCAAATCAGCTATAACGCCCCCGCAAAGCGGGATCCTCACCTTGACGAAACTCAAAGACATCCCAAATTCACACATATCGACAAGATCCTAAGTCAGGATCTTGAGGAGTCGCATCTATGTCTTGGCCTACGGGTTATGTTCCCGTCTTGCCGTTGAAGAACACCGTGATTTACCCTGATGTAAATCAGGCTCTCCGCGTGGGACGTGAGAAGAGTTTGAAAGCTTTGCAAGCCGCGCTGAAATCCGGCCATTGGATTTTGACGCTGACTCAGCGAGAAGAGGGCTTGTCTCTTGAAACCGCAAATGACTTTCATGAAATTGGAGTTCTGGCGAAAATCGAAAGCGTTAAAGGGCAACCCGACTCGGGCTATCAGGTGATCCTGCGGGGATATAAACGTGTTCGAAGACTCAACTTGCACCAGACCCAAGGTTACTTCGAGTCTTTGTACGAACCGACGGATGATGTGAAGAACATTGATCCGGGGACGGAGTCAGCTCTCTTGCAGAATCTTCGGGATTTGACTTCAGCAGTTTTAAAGCCGAATGAAACCATCAGTGAAGCCTTAAGGGAAATGAAGGATCTTCAAGAGCTGGCTTACTGGGTCTCGGCTCATGCGGACTTTCCTGTCCAGGATAAGCAAAAGGTTCTCGAGATTGATAGCCTGAAAGATCGGGCCATGTGGATTTTGGGACTTCTTCACAATGCGAAGGAAGCCTTGAATGTCCAAGCTGATATTCGTCAAAAACTGAACAATCGTTTTGGTCAGAGCCAGCGTCAGCAGATTCTGCGTGAGCAGTTGCGCGCGATTAAAGAGGAACTCGGCGAAGGCGAGCCCACAGGCGATGATTATGAAAAGAAAATTGAATCCCTGGATCTTCCGAAAGAAGCGCTTGAGCTTGCCAGAAGTCAGGCGCGCCGTCTTGAGGAAATCACATCAGCTTCTCCGGAATATCATGTGACCAAAAACCATCTGGATTTTTTAATCTCACTTCCTTGGAAGACGACATCTTCGCAAGAAGAAATCGATCTTGAAAAAGCGCGCGCCATCTTGGATGCGGATCATTTTGGACTCGAAAAAGTGAAGAAGCGCATCCTTCAACATCTGGCCGTGATGAAGCTCACTCAAGGTCGTAAGGGTTCGATCTTGCTTCTTGTAGGTCCTCCGGGCGTCGGGAAGACTTCCCTCGGGCAAAGTATTGCGCGAGCCCTCGGGCGAAAGTACACCCGCGCGTCGCTAGGCGGGGTGCGCGATGATGCTGAAATTCGCGGACATCGCCGAACCTATGTGGGAGCCCTTCCGGGTCGTATCTTGGCAAGCTTGAAAAAAGCGGGAGAAAAGGATCCCGTCATGATCCTCGACGAGATCGACAAGATGTCGCGAGGTTTTGCCGGAGACCCAGCCAGTGCCATGCTGGAAGTTTTAGATCCCGAGCAGAATGCCGCCTTTATGGATCATTACTTGGATACACACTTTGATCTTTCAAAAGTCTTCTTTGTGGGGACAGCGAACAGCCTTGAGGGAATTCCCGGCCCCCTGTTGGATCGAATGGAAGTTGTCGAGATCGGAAGTTATACTTCGGCTGAAAAGCTGCAGATTGCGAAGACGCATCTAGTTCCGAAACAAATGAGCGAGCATGGACTCTCACCTGAACATCTCGAGCTTTCGGATGAAGTGCTTTTGCGCTTGATCACGCATTACACTCGCGAAGCCGGTGTGCGCGAGCTCCAGCGTCGGATTGCCGAAGTTTGCCGTTGGGCGAGCGAGCGCGTCGTTGAGACTCGGGCGGGTGAGAAAAATCTAAAAATTCAAGATCTAGAAGAAATACTGGGTCAAGAAAAGTTCAACCCTCAAGCCTTGCGGCCGCATCAGGGCCCAGGCGTTGTGGCAGGACTTGCATGGACCCCTGTGGGCGGAGATCTTCTCTACATCGAAGCCGCGATGATGCCGGGTCAGGGAAGGCTGACGACAACGGGTCAGCTTGGGGATGTGATGAAGGAATCCGCAAGCCTGGCCGTGAGTCTTTTGAAGTCTCGTATGGCTTTCTTCAATCCGACGTTCGATTTTTCAAAGTTTGATCTTCATGTGCATGCGCCCGCAGGTGCGATTCCAAAAGACGGCCCTTCCGCTGGAGTGACGCTCCTGACGGCACTGGCCTCTTTGTTGACGGGCCGAGAGGTTCCCACCGACTGCGCGATGACCGGAGAGATCACGCTGACGGGGGCTGTTCTTCCCGTCGGAGGGATCAAAGAAAAGTTGATCGCGGCCCATCGAAATGGAGCACATCGGGTTCTCATTCCCAAGGCGAATGAAAAAGATTTGAAGAATCTGTCAGCGGAAGTCCTGACTGATCTGAAGGTCGAGCTTGCTGAAAACGTGAACCAAGTCTTGAAGTGGGCGTTGGATCTTGATTTCCCAGGCGGCATGGTCGGAACAAGTCCGCAGCAAGCGGTTCACCCCAGCGAACCCACTCGACCTCAGGAGTTGAACTAGGTTTGTCTTGAAAGACAGACCTAGTTTCGCCAAAGGTCTTGGTTCTGGACCTCGAACGACTAGCAGAGGGCGATTCAAGATAAGGAATTGAGTTTTTTCGATTGCTGATTCAAGCTCTGAAGAGACTGTATGCAGCAAGAGAGAGATTCTCTAGTCCTTATTTCTGAAGATGAGTCGTGGATCGGCCGCTGTAAGCAAGCCAAGCAATACCTATCGCTTGAAGTGGATCACTACCGCACTGTTGAAGACTACTTGAATGATGAAAAGGGCCGTCCCAGGACTCTCATCCTTGATGATTTCCCAGATCTTCAGAAGGGGATAGAGCGAATCCATCAGCTCGTTCGTAATTTCCCCCAGACAGAAATCTTTTTTCTGACATCTGATTCAAACCTTTCCCAGGTGCCGTCAGACGTCGCCTGGTTGGTAGCCAAAGATAAAATGAATTTCAGCTACGGGATCGAGTTTTGTCTGTTTCAAAGAGGTCTTTGCGAATTCTATGATCTGGCCGCGTCTGAGCTTTTTCCTGACACGATGGTCACTTTTAATGCCTATCACTTTATGCCTCTCAATAAGAGATTCTTTCCTATCGTTCATGAGAATTTTGTTTTGTCCGATGACAAGTATAAAAAGTTGGACCCTCTCAAAACTCTTTATGTCCGAAGGAACGATTGCAGCTATTACGTTCAGTACATTGAAAAGTATTTTGACCAGTTCAAGGTGGGGCTCAGAAAGAGAACTCGGTCTCGATTTCTACAAAATTTAACAGAATGGCGTAACTTTCAGTTTCAACGGCTGTTCGGTCAGAAATCCACAGCAACCCTTGTTCAGGCCCAGAGAGATTTTCCAGAAAATCTACTGAAGCTCATTGAGTACTGGAAGGCGGCTCCAAGTCCTCTGTCGTCGATCCTCGAATCAGCTCAAAGTCCTTACCTTCGGCACGAAGGATCTTTTTTGGAAGTGGCTTTGGCCTGCTATTTCGCACAGGAATGGAGTGGAACTGCCACGCTTACACGAGCCATCAATTTGCGCGCTGAGCTGAGCGTGGCTCGGCTTTCTCTTGAGTCGCTTTTGTACAAGAAATGGAAAGCTCTTTACGGGATCGGGTTTCAAACTGACGAAGATACTCAAAAGTGGTTTCAACACTTCCGTAGTTGGAGCTTGGGGGCACCCGAAAGGCCACAAGAACCGACTCTTCTGTCAGATCTCAAATCGTATGTTGACACGTTTATCACTCGAGAAAAGACGCATTTGCAAGACGAGACTCTCTTGAGTGTTTATGTGAGTGAGGTCATTTCGAACGCTCTCTGGAAGTGGGGCGACAATGCTTTTCAGAAAGACGAACTTGTTGAAGCCCTGATGGCGCGATTGCATGCGGAAGGCCTGCTTGACAACGTCGCTTCGGAAAAAATTCGTGAGTTGCTCTTAAAGGAATCTTCCGAGTAGAGTAATCTTGTAGACGATTCAAGTTCAATCTGATTGAGAGGTTTTTTGTATGAAAGACGCTTATGTTTGTGCGGGAGTTCGAACTCCGTTCGTGAAATCGTTAGGACATTACCAAGGTGTCACCACTCAAGAGCTGATGACCGCGTCACTTCAAGCCTTGATTGAAAAGGCCAATTTGCAAGGTCAGATTTTAGGCGACGTGGCCCTGGGAGCCGTGATGATTTCGTCAGCTGACTGGAATCTCGCTCGAGAGTGTGTTTTGGGAACAAACCTTCATCCTTGGACGCCCGCCTACAATGTTCAACGAGCCTGCGGAACGGGACTTGAGACGATCAATCATATCGCAATGAAAATTAAGACCGGACAGATCGAGTGGGGCATTGGCGGCGGTGTGGACACCAACACGGATCTGCCGATTCTGTATCCTCGAAGCTTTGGGCGAAAAGCGATTGCAATGAATATGTCAAAGTCCCTAGGGCAACGACTTCAGGCCGCACTTCGCTTTCGTCTAGGCGATTTTAAGCCTGTCTTTCCGGGAGTTGTCGAACCACGCACCGGGCTTTCCATGGGACAGCACTGCGAACGAATGGTGAAAGAGTGGAATGTGGGTCGCCAAGAGCAGGACCAGTTGGCCTATGAAAGTCACAAAAAGGGAGCAGCCGCCTACGACGCGGGATTTTACAATGATCTTGTCATTGAGTTTAAAGGTCTGCGCCGCGATCCAATTCTTCGCGCCGATACGTCTCTTGAAAAGTTAGCCAAGCTCAAACCCGCTTTTGATTTAAGTGGGCAAGGAACTTTGACGGCGGGAAATTCGACGGCTCTGACCGATGGATCCAGCGTTGTGCTGTTGGCCTCGGAGGAGCGCGCTCAAAAGCATGGTCTGTCAAGACTGGCCCGATTCGTTGATTGTGAATCGGCGGCCCTGAACTATGTTTCGGGTGAAGGTTTGCTGATGGCGCCCACAGTGGCGGTTTCTCGATTGTTGAAGCGGAATAATCTGCAACTTCAAGATTTTGACTTTTACGAAATTCACGAAGCTTTTGCAGGACAAGTTCTTTGCACCCTGAACGCGTGGAAGGATCGAGAGTTCTGTGAAAAATTCCTGGATCGTACTCAGCCCTTGGGTGAAATTGATCGCAGCAAGTTGAATGTCATGGGGGGCAGTGTTGCCCTTGGACATCCCTTCGCGGCAACCGGGGGACGAATCGTTGCAACCCTTGCCCACCTTTTGAAACGAAAAGGGAAGGGGCGCGGTCTGATTTCCATTTGCACGGCTGGTGGTATGGGAGTCGCAGCTATTCTCGAGGCCTAGGACCGAAACAAAAGAGCGGACTACTCGGTCACTTTTTTTCGGAACTGTTTGATCTCCGCGTTTTTCTTCTTCGCCTCTAGACGACGACGTCGAGAGCCCGCGGTGGGTTTGGTTTTCACCCGTTTTTTCGGATCTTGAAGGGCGCGTTCAATCAGCTTGAGCAACTTCTCAAGACAAGCATCTTTATTCTGTTTCTGTGATCGAAACTCTTGGGCCTTCAGAACAATTTCGCCTTCTCGGTTAATGAAGTGATGCAGCCGACCGAGTAGTCTCATGCGAAGGCTTTCATCTAAGGACGGAGAAAGGCGGATGTTCCAACGCAAAAGAACCGCACTTTCCGTGCGGTTCACATGCTGACCGCCAGCCCCTGAGGAGCGGGCGGTCTCGAACTGGAGTTCTGGATACGGAAGCTGAAACTTGATCATTAGGACGTCAACGTATTCGAAAAAAGAATCTCGCGATACTTCGGAAGCGTCCAAAGATCATCTGCGACCAGAGTCTCGGCGCGGTCGGCGGCCGCTCGCAAGGTATTGGCTGCGGGAACAACATTGTCGACGATCTCATTCATACGCTTGGATTCATCATGGATTCCGCGAGATTTCTCAAGCGACTTGGTGAATCCATTCATTCCGGAAAGCACCGCTGCCAGCACCTCTTCGATCTCATCCTGACGAGCCTTATGAAGCTTCTTCAGCGAGGCCGAGTTAAGAGCGCTGTGAGCAGATCCAATCTGAATCAGCTGCTTTTCAAGCGAAGGGATGACATGACCCTTGACCAGTTCCACAAGAGTATCGAATTCAATATCGAGCGTCTTCACGTAGCGTTCGACATTGATGTGGTAACGGCTGGCGATTTCTTCTGCCGAAAGCACCTTTGTGTCGACAAGGAACTGGGTCGACTTGTTGTCGCGCATCACATCCAACGCGTCGGCCGTCGTATTCAAGATCGGAAGACCGCGCTTCTTCGCTTCGGCTCGCCACTCTTTCGAATAGCCATTGCCACTAAAACGAATGTCTTTCGTTTCTTTGCAGATCTCGCGGACAAGTTCCATCACGGCTTCGTCACGCGCTCCCTTTTTCTTCATCAATTCCTTCAAGCGCTCCGCCGCGGCTTTGAAAGAGGCGGCGACAGCGGCGTTCAGGACAGCCATCGGCACAGCCACGTTGGCACTCGAACCGACAGCGCGGAACTCAAACTTGTTTCCTGTAAACGCGAAGGGGCTTGTGCGATTTCGATCCGTGTAGTCTTTTGAAATATTGGGGATCTGGCCCACGCCCAGGTCGATGATCTGCTGATCCGTCGCCTTCAAGGCTTTGCCTGATTCAATATTGTTCAGAATATTTTCTAGAAGTTCCCCAAGGAAGACAGAAATGATCGCCGGAGGCGCTTCGTTCGCTCCCAAGCGGTGATCGTTTCCAGGACTTGCAATCGACGCTCGCAGGATGTCGGCGTGATTGTAAACGGCTTTCAAAGTCACAGCCAGACACGCAAGAAAGCGCAGGTTCTGGTGAGGGGTCGTTCCGGGCTCAAGAAGATTTTCCCCTTTATCGTTCGCCATCGACCAGTTGTTGTGTTTACCGCTTCCGTTGATGCCGGCAAAAGGCTTTTCATGAAGCAAGCACACCATTCCGTGCTTCAAGGCGACGCGCTTAAGAACTTCCATGGTCAGAAGATTGTGGTCGGCCGCGATATTCACGTCTTCAAAAATGGGTGCAAGTTCAAACTGACTTGGCGCCACTTCGTTGTGACGGGTTTTCACAGGAACACCCAGCTTGTACAATTCGAACTCAACTTCTTGCATGTACTTTTTCACGCGGCTGGGGATGGCTCCGAAGTAATGATCTTCAAGCTGCTGACCGCGCGGAGACGACGATCCCAAGAGCGTTCGGCCCGTCATCATCAAGTCTGGTCGTAGGGCCGCAATGTTTTTGTCCACCAGGAAGTACTCCTGCTCCGAGCCTAGCGTGGCTTGGATCTTTTTCACATCGACATCGCCCAACAGTTTTAAAAAGTCGCAACCTTCACGCGAGAGGGCGTCAAGCGAACGAAGCAAAGGCGTTTTATTATCAAGCGCTTGACCGTGATAGCCGAAGAACACAGTCGGAATACAGAGGGTGTTTCCGCTTTCTTCCTCGATGATAAAGATCGGAGAAGACGGATCCCAGGCTGTGTAACCGCGGGCTTCGAAAGTTGAGCGCATTCCACCCGAGGGAAAACTTGAAGCGTCGGGCTCGCCCTGAATCAACTGAGAGCCTGTGAAGCGCTCAATCACACGAAGTTCAGAATGATACGAGTGTTGAATTGAAATAAAGGCGTCATGTTTTTCGGCGGTCAATCCGGTCATGGGTTGGAACCAGTGGCAGAAGTGTGTGACCCCTTTGTTCACAGCCCATTCTTTAATGGCCGATGCAATGGCTTCCGCCGTTTCCTTCGGAAGTTTTTTTCCCTGATCGAGAGTGCGAAGAAGGGACTGATAAGCGTCCTTATGAAGTTTCTCGCGCATCTGGGCGAGTCCAAAAGTCATGCAGCCGAAATACTCGGAGATAGGCGCATCTTTTCCAGCGCTGTTCTTGATTTTCTCGAGTTTCTTTGGAGGGTGCGGATTGACGGCGGATTTAAACGCGCCAAAACGCTCCACCGTGGAGGGTGTGTGCGGATTCATAGCTTTCCTTTCGTTCTGTCTCTCAAGCGAATTTCTGAGAACTCGGAGAAACAGGTTATTCGTTGATCACCTCGTGGGAATCGGCGACTCCCAGAAGCGATAGTCTTAGGATAGGCGATAACTCGGGTCTGGGTAAAGGGCCAGTACGGGGCATAATAAAACCTTAAAAAACGGTGGAACTTTCAAAAGGGCTACGCGAAAATGGGTCATGGACCCTCAACGATGCCCCCTCTGCTTAGGGAACTCGACCTGGCTTTTCCATCGGAAAAAGACGGGTGAGGAGTATTTTCGCTGTTTTGACTGTCATTTGACATTCCTTTCGCCCGAGTTCCATTTGACGCCCGAGCAGGAGTTCGAGCGCTATCAAACCCACCGTAACGATGTTCATGATGAGGGTTATCAGAATTATCTTCGCCCCGTGGTCAATGCCGTGATCAACACGCAGCTGATGCGGGCCGAAGGTCTGGACTATGGCTGCGGACCGAACTCGGCGGCCAGCCACCTCCTGCGAGAACAGGGGCACCGGATCGCGGGTTATGATCCGTTTTTTTACAATGAGCCTAAACTACTTGAAGTGAAACATGATTACATTGTCTGCACCGAGGTCATTGAGCATTTTCGAAAGCCCTTTGAGGAATTCGGGAAGATCAAGCGACTGCTGCGACCTTTAGGTTCCCTTTTCGTGCGGACCTCGCTTACGGACACGGTCGATGATTTTGAAAACTGGCACTACCATCGTGATCCAACTCATGTCTGTTTTTATGCGACCCAAAGTCTTAGGTGGATCTGCTCGAACTTGAAGTGGACGGAAGTGGATATTCAGCCCGACTGCTGCGTGCTTCAGAGATCGGCGTGAAGTCCCATCTTGTTCTAGTCGGGGGCGGTCATGCCCACGCTCTTGTTCTTCGCCGATGGCTTAAGCAACGAAGATCACCGCTCCAGAACCCCAAGTGGAGGATCACGTTGGTTTCCGAATCTTCTCGCACTCTCTATAGCGGTATGATGACGGGCTATCTTGCGGGACTCTACCAAAAGCACGAAATTGAAATCAAAATCCAGGATCTTTGCCAAAAAGCCGGCGTGCACTTCCGCCAAGATCGGCTTCAAGGACTTGATCCGGATCGTCGGCTTATCACCACAGAGTCAGGTGAGCCCCTTGCCTATGACCTTCTGTCCTTGAATCTTGGCGCGCGCACGCCGAGTCTTCCGTTGGCGCGGGCGAAGACGACACTCTTGAAGCCATGCTTGAATTTTGAGAGCTTCCTCGGACGACTGGATTCAAGTTCTCAAGGACTGCAGATCGCTGTCGTGGGGGCGGGCCCGAGCGGTGTTGAAGTGGCCTGCGCTTTGGCGCAAAGACTTCGCGAACGAGGACTTTCGTCACATCGCCTGACTCTTTTCGAGCGTGAGGCCCGTGTGCTGCCGTCAGCTCCCGAAAAACTTTCGCAGCTTTTTCAAGCCGTTCTTGAGCGGCATCACGTGAGCCTGCGTCTGTCATGCGCTACCACTCTGCCGTCCTTGCGTTCAGAGCTTGAAACCTTTGATGAGGTCATCTGGGCCTTGCCACCCGGGCCTCATCCTGAGCTAGGACAGGCGGGCCTTGAAACAGTCTCGGGATTTTTGAAAGTCTCGGCGACTCTTCAGACCTCTCGGCCACAGATCTTTGCAGTCGGAGACGTCGCGATGGGTCCCGATCCGACCCCCCGAGCGGGAGTGTTCGCGGTTCGGGCCGCGCCAGTTCTGGCTTGCAATCTTCAGAGCGTGATCGAGGGTGAGCGCCCGCAAAAAGAGTTTCATCCGCAGACTCGATGGCTGAGCCTTATGATCGACGGATTCGGCGGGGCCGGGGGAAGTCGGGGCGCTTGGGTGCTTCCCCCCAGTCGTGGGGGGTGGCTTCTAAAGAACTTCATTGATCGAAGATTTCTTCACTCCCTGGATCGGGTCAATGAGGGCTTAGGCCGATCTCAAAACGAGGCATCGGGCTAAAAAAATGACGACTAAATGGCATCCGCTTCGCATTGCCGGTAAGCAGAGGTGCCAGCATGAAATCTCGAGCTCTCCGTCGTCGAAGTCTGCCTTTTTTTGTCTTCCTTGCATTTTTATCGACAGCGACGTTTTTCAGCCCTGCGACTTGGGCCGAGACGGCGAAAAGCTGTCAGTCGGTTCTCGGGACCGATTTTGTTCGGCTCACCCCGGGGGTGGAGCCTGTTCTGAACTACGCTCCGGGGCAGCCCTTTAAAATGCGGGGTATGACCCAGAACATGAAGGATCTTTTCTACTCCTCACGAGAGCTTGTTCCTGGTACTGGCATCCAACCCGTCGCAGGGGGAGAGCGAGAAGCGAAGCCGAAGACTCGACAGAAGGATAAACCCGAGTATCAGGTCAGAGCGATCCAGAAAATTTTAATCGAGCAAAGACCGCTGTGGCTTGCGGCTCAGGAGCTAGGGGGGCGCGAAGGTGGCGAGAGTGTGCTTAATCATCCCGAGCTGCAGAATCGCTATCATCTGTTTCATGAGCCTGGCAACGACTCCCGAGGCATTGACGTGGGTATCTATGTTTCACGCGCTTTACCTTTTCAGTTTCGATATGTCTCGCATAAGCACCTACGGTGGACAGATCGTTGGATCCAGGATGGGAAGCCACGAGAGCTAGAGCTTCCGCTGTTCTCGAGGGATTTCGGAGTTCTTTTGTTTTTCGCTCCGGACGCCAAACCGGATTCAAAACCCCTGATGGCTCTTGGCGTGCTTCACAACAAGTCGAAGCGCCACCGCGACGACTCGAAAGGTCGAGTGATTGACCACGAAGGTTCGCGATTGCGAACGGCTCAGCACGAAGGCATTGCAAAAATCATTGAAGATTACAAAGCTCTGTATGGCGAAGACTTTCCCTTTATCATCGCAGGAGACTTCAATACCGAAGTTCAGACCTCAAAAGAGCTAGGGCCAGTACGTCAACTGACGAAAAGTGTTTTCGATATTGAAGAGGGCGATCCGGATGCTCCTCACGAGCGTGGGACTCACGCCTATTTCCCTCGGGGCAAGCGTCCTGAGCGAGATCAGATTGATGATATCCGCGTGAGCGGTCAAGGCGTGCGAATCATCGAAGCCCAGGCTCTGGATTATGTTGATGGATCGGGCCGACGAACGGAGTGGCCAAAGAACTTCGACGAGCGTGAGAAGCAGCACTCTGACCACAAGGCCGTTGTTGTCGACATGATCCTCAAGTAGATCGCGAAGAGCTCGGGCTTTTCGCTCGCGAAACGCCGACGAAGGCTAAAAGCACCAGGACGGCTCCCAATATTTGAAGGGCGCTGAGTTGCTCTTGAAAAATCAAACTTGCTAAAGCGATTCCCACCACAGGTTCACTCATGGACAAAAGGGCGGCCTCCCAGGGTTTGATCTTTTGCAATCCGGCTTGAAAGAGTGACATCGCAAGCACTGAGCAGACGATCGCAAGCCCTAAGATCATCGGCCAGCCCAGCTGCAAAACTTGCAGGGCCCGTGTCCAGGATTGAAATCCAGCCGCAAAAAGAGCAAGACCTGCGAAGAGCTGAATATAGAGAATAGCAACGAATGGATTACGGCCTCGCAACCAAGGGCCGCTGAGTAGAATGTAGGCGGCATAAGTGATGGCAGCGGTCAGTCCGTAGACCAAACCCGTGATTTGCTGGATCTGGAAGTCTAAACCAATCAACAAAGTAAGCCCCACGAGAGCTAAGGGAACTGAAGTCAGCTGACGCCAGGTTAGCCGATCCCGGAAGAAGAGTGCCCCACCCAAAGTCACCCAAATAGGAAAGGTGTAAAGCAACAGCACGGCAAGTGTGATCGACAGTCTCTGCAGTGAAAGAAAATAGAAACTTGAAAAGACGGCGTAGCCAAGTAGGCCCAGGAGGGCAAAGTGGAAGAGCTCCTTGCGCGAGACCCGGAGTGAGCGAGGGCCCAGTCGCCACCCGCACAAGGCCGCTGTCAGCAGCGACGCAAGCAAAAAACGAAAGCCCAAGAGCTCTGTCGCTTGCAGCCCCACCTCGAAGGCCCCTCGACCGAAAACACCGAGGAAACCAAAACACACGCCGGCCAGAATGACCTGAAGGACTCCAAGGGCTCGGGGGGTGAGCTGACTCATAGCGAGCTTTCTGTTGGAAACGAAAAGGGTGAACGCGAAGACTCACCCAAGATCAAAAACTTTAGAAGTAAAAAATCAAACCGGCGCGAAGGGGATGGTCGGCGATGGTGCGAAAGCGAGTCTCATCCATCGAGGTCAACCCCGCGCCCGCTTCGAAAGTGAAGCCCAGGGATTCAAGGCCGGTGAAGAAAAATTCGGCCCCAAAGACGACGTTCAGTTCAAAGCCTGAATCCTGATCCGAGCCCGTCGCCGTAGGTGTTTCGCGATTCACGAGACCGGCTTGGCCACCGTAGTAAAAGTTCATTTGGTTTTCGCGAAATAGAATTCGTCGGATTCCTACATTGAAGGCGAAGGCTGAATTGTCCTCTGCCGTGTCCACCCCTAAACTTCCGGTCAGACCCACATCCGCATTGGGATAGTAGACGGCCGCGACAGCCGGAACATCAAACGAATTGTTGTTCTTGATGCCGACTCCTAAGCGATTGGCGAGATCCTTGGCATGAGCCGCGCTTGCGCCCAAGAGGATGAGAGTGAGTAGTCCTAAAGCTGAGAATAGTCTCGATCGCATATGATGATCTCCTTCGTTTTCACTTTAACGAGAAATCAAAGGCACTGGCTATTGTTTGCTGAAATCCATGAGTCAGGGCATGCGGCGCATCAAGTCTGGATTCTCAGGGGAATTTTTGTAGAGTGAAGGACTCTTTTCTAAGAGGGCCTGTAGCTCAGTTGGGAGAGCGTTGCAATGGCATTGCAAAGGTCGCCCGTTCGATCCGGGTCAGGTCCACCAATTGTCAATAAACTCGAACCACTGTCCTTAAAAAAGTTCGAGAATTGACGCGGATTTTTCTGATTTTCCAAAGAAAAAGGCACAAAAAAAGAGCCCCCAGAGGCTAAATCCTCTGAGGGCATTTGTTCGTAGTAGGTTTTCCCTACATGGAAATGAATTTCAAAACCATTCGGTTGTACGATGATCTGATGAACGACCTTTTTAATGATCGCTGTTTGAATGTTAAAATCCTTCTCTCCTTTCTTGATGAGTTCCCGAAGGCCTTTTCTGAAAGCTGATAGACTTTCAAGGTTCACGGGTTCATCTTGTTTTGGTTTTTCATCACTTGCTTGCGCGAGTTTTTCTTCAAGCGCAACTTTCAATTCCTGAAGTTTCTGAAGCTGAGAAACAACGGGTTTTACATCCATGTTTTCAGGCAAAGCTGCAATTCGCTCAGCCAAAACCTCAATTTGTCGCTCTGTCTGCCGGAGTTGAACCTGAAGTCGCTGCATTTCCTCCAGCGCCTCGCTTCCAGTAAAGGCAGCCTTGGCTCGCGCCAAAAGTCCTTTGGCAAATTGATCTTCTAAGACAAACTTCTTTACCTCTTCCCAAAGGCCATGTCCCAGGTTTAGTTGAAATTTAAAGGTTGAGTGGCTCAACCAATCTGTGTTTTCAATAAGTTACTACACAATTTGAAACCAGAAAAAAGAAGGAGCCACCCAATGAAGAAGACCGTACT
>JBKDHV010000114.1:0-50067 GCA_046336915.1 Bdellovibrionales bacterium | reverse complement strand
TTGGGAAATAGTCTTCCCGTGCGCGAATGGGACTTAGCAGCCGACTACACCGCGATGCCTCGACGTGTAGTGGCCAATCGTGGAGCGAACGGCATCGACGGTCAGGTGTCGACCTTTTTGGGGTGGGCACGTCCTGAAACGGAAAACTGGTGCCTAATCGGGGATCTGACGACCCTTTACGATATGTCGGGCCCTTGGATTGCTCAGCAGATGCAAGATTTGAATCTGCGAATTGTAGTTGTGAACAACAAAGGCGGCATGATTTTTAATCGCATGTTTGGGCGAGACATTTATCTGAACCGCCATGATCTGAACTTTGAGCCCTTCGCAAAATTCTGGAATTGGGATTACACGAAGTGGGATGGAAACATCGAGAGTCTAAAGCTTAGCCGTCATCATCTGCTTGAGATTGTTCCGGACGAACATCAGACTCAGCAGTTTTGGCATGAATGGGATCGTCGGCTGTAATGAGCCGGGGCGATTCGGTTTTTTTTCTTCATGGCTTCTGGGGCGCACCTGACGATTTTCGGTTTGTTCGTGCAGCAAATTTGGGATTTCATCCCGAGTTTGTCGCCTATGTTCAAGATCCCGAGCTGGGTCCCCATCACTTTTTGTCGGATTGGGGAGCGCAGTTTTTAAAATGGGTGCAGACTCGCAGCCCAGGGCGTCCATTGAAGGCTGTCGGCTATTCGCAAGGGGGCCGGCTTCTGCTGCAGGCCCTTCAGCAGTCCCCGGAAAGTTTTGAAAAGCTTTTGCTGATTTCGGTGAATCCGGGGCTGCAAAGCTTCCCCGAGCGAGAAGAGCGTCTGCATTCGGATCGCCGGTGGGCGCAAGATTTCCGCACTCGGCCCTGGAAAGAGCTCGAGTCGCGTTGGAACGCCCAATCCGTTTTTGCTGGTGGAAAATCCTCAAGTCATTTGCACAAGGACGAAGATCGCGAAAGCTTAGCGCTTTGTTTAGAGAATTGGTCCCTTGCTCATCAGCCCGATTTTCGGGATCTGATGAACCAGCACGCGAAGAAAATCGAAGTGTTGATTGGGGAATCCGACACAAAGTATGTCGAGCAGTACAAGTTCTTTAAAGGACCCGTTACAAAAGCAAAAGGGGCCGCTCATCGCGTCCCCTTAGATAAACCAAGTCTTGTGGTTGAAAAATTAAAATCAATTATTTCATAGTTGGGATCGTCTGCTGGATCCAAGGCAAGAAAGGCGCAACGTAGGTGTAAACACCGTAGTTTTCGCAACCTTCTTCTCCGTAGCTCACAATGCCGACCTGGCGAAGACGGCCAAAGGGGCTGACAACAAAGGCAGGACCGCCCGAATCGCCCGAGCAAACGCCACGCGCTTGCTTCTGATCAACAGCGAATTCAGTTTCGGTCACTTTTGTTTCAAGAACTCGAACGCGAGTTTCACGAAGAAGGCCCGAGCCCATTTGCAAAGAACCCGAGTTGTTGCCGTAACCGCTGGCCACAATTGTTTGCCCCGCCCGGATGGGTTCTGTGTGAATCTGAGTGATTTCAATGTCGCTCGGGCGCGGGCGCGCCAATTTGAAAAGGGCGATGTCGCCGTTATTGCCGCGGCTGATGCTACCGGTCCATGCGGGGTGAACGCGCACGCTGGTCATCGGGATCACGCGAGGGCTTTTCAGCAGCTGTTGGCGAGAACCGGCATTTTCAAGCTTACGAAGAGCATCGATTTCAAACAGAGCGTAACCACCGCGGGCTTCATCCACACAGTGAGCGGCCGTCAAGCCGATCACATCGGTGATCATCGTCGCGGTACAGATGCCGCCGCCCCGAGCGGTTGTGATGTAGATCATGAAAACTTGGCGTGACAGGGGAGATCCAGGGACAACAGTCGTTCCACCGATAATGTTGTTTTGGCCTTCGCCTAAAACAGAATTTGATTGAGAGGCAGGTCCACAGGCCGCAAGCGTCGCCAGAAGAAGTGCCAAGATGGAACTTGATGCCAAATTTTTCATGAATCCCCCGTAAGCTTCAACCTATTCGCCATAACCGGCTTAAGGCCGTCGTTCTTTAAACACCAAAGTGGTGCCACCGTACAACCAGTAACTTTTTTTGGGATCAATAAAATGTGTTTATACTTTTGTCATGTAATATTTACAGACGGGCCCGAAGGGCCTTAAAAAGCAGAGCTTTTGTGGGTTTGGTGACGCAGGTGTCGAAGGTAGAAGTGCGTGAAGATCGCGTACGGAATCAAAAGCAGCAAAACGACCGATAAAGGAGCCCAAGGATTCTGGGCGCTTGAAACTTTCTGCACAGAGCCGCAACCGCCTTGGCCAAACTTCACGCCGTTAGAGCCCTGACCCGGAAGATTCGCGCCCTGAGCACCCTCTGAAGGGCCCACGACAGGCGGAGGCGTTGGTACGGGCGCGGGTGGCGGCACGGGGACAGGAGCTCCGGCGGGGCGAATGATCAAATCCGCGCAGGAGTAGTAGAAAGTCGGCATCGCCGGATTCTCTTCCATGCTCTGAATCATTTGGAGCGTGCAGGTCGGGCAATCGATGTTCGGGATGACGATCTGAGTCTGATAGCGGTGGGGCAGATTGTTGCCCAGATTCTGATTGTCCAGGACCGTTGCCAGAACATTGTTCTGAAAGCCCTGATCATTGGCAAGTGACAGCAAAAGATAAACTTCCCGGGATGATTGATCGTCTCTTCCCAAAGCACCGTCAGGGTTTGGCCCCCGGTGACCACCATCGGGGTGGTCGATCTTGCGATTCCGCCACAAGGGCCGGTCTTAATCCCCGCATTGTTGTTTCGGGGCGTGGGGGACATCAAGCGCGCATGGCCGTAGCTCACGCTAGCACTCAAAAGAAGAAGAAAACAAATCGGAAGCTTCATCATGGCGAGTCCCCCGTCAGCGAAGCGCAAAAGTCCGAGAGCTTCTGAAGGCTTGCGGCCAGACTCGGCTCGGTAAAGTAGATCGGGTAAAGGTTTTCCGCGTTCGGAATCTTCAAATGACAACTGTACTCTTGATACTCGTAGGACTCTTCACAGCCCTTACAATTCTCTTGAGCGGCTTGCGAGTTGAACTGGAAGGTTTTAACCAGGGGGCAGATTTGCAAACCACTTTGCAAAGACGCGCACTCCTGCGCCGGGGCAAGCTCCGCATTTTCCACTTCGGCCGAGTACACTTTCTTCAGGCAACCGTAAGCTAAGGAGGATTGGCAAAAATTTGCTTCGACTCGACCTTTGAAGTCCTGTCGCAATTTTTCGTAACTTTGTTCGGGACTTAAAAACGCGGTCACGGGTGTTGCGGCATTTTGCGGGTGCGATGAGCAGTTTGTGAAAGAAAACGAAACGACAGTGGCGAATGTGACCACGGCGGTCAGGCCCAAGATGAATCTGAAATGTTTCGAATTCCCCATCCCTTTATTGTAGCGCCAACAAAGGGTGATTGACGAAGGAAGAGTGTGAATAAATCGCGACAATCTCGATCTGAGACCTGATCTAAAGCTCCGAAGAGCTCATAGGGTGCTCATGTTATCTGTGGCCTGGATCAGGGCCGAGCGAATGCCGGGCTCGGAAGCCGCATGACCCGCGTCGGGGATGATCTTCACTTCGGCCGTCGGCCATGCGCGATGCAGATCCCAAGCGCTTTTCACCGGGCAGACCACATCGTAGCGTCCCTGCACGATCACGCCGGGAATCTTCGCAAGCTTTGGGGCCTGTTCCAGCAAGTAATTCGGCGTGGGGAAGAACGCGTTGTTCATAAAGTAATGGCATTCGATACGAGCAAAGGCCAGGGCCTTCTCGGGCTCGCCGAAAGCGTCGATCATCTTGGGATCCACGAAAAGTTTTGAGGTCGCCGCTTCCCACTGGCTCCAGATGCGAGCGGCTTCTAGGCGAATTTCAGCTTTGGGATCGGTCAAACGCTTGTAATAAGCGGCCATCATGTCTTTTCGCTCGGGGGCGGGGATGTAGTCGCGGTAGCGCTCGAACTGATCGGGGAACAGCCAAGAGGCGCCCTCTTGGTAGAACCACAAAAGCTCTTCGCGCCGGCACAGGAAAATTCCGCGAAGGACCAGCCCTTTTACGCGATCTGTGTGAGTGATCGCGTAGCTTAAAGCGAGCGTCGAGCCCCAGCTGCCGCCAAACACAAGCCATTTGTTAATTTTCAGATGTTCACGAAAGCGCTCGATATCTGCCACGAGATCCCAGGTCGTATTTTCGCGAAGTTCGGCGTGGGGTTTCGATTTTCCGCAGCCACGTTGGTCAAAAAGAATGATGCGGTATTTTTCCGGATTGAAGTAGCGGCGATGATCGGGATCTGTGCCCCCGCCCGGTCCCCCGTGAAGGAAAATCACCGGAGCGCCATCGGGATTTCCCGACTGCTCAAAATACACTTCGTGCAGGTCGGAAACTTTCAAATAACCAGATTGATAGGGTTCGATCGCGGGATAAAAATCTCTCATGGTTGAAACGCCTTTTTTAAAGATTTCTTTTTTGATTCCGGAATAAAACTTTTTTCATAGGCCAACTGATTGGCCTGTCGAAACTGTTCCACTGTGAAGCCGTGATAGCGCTGGGCGATCTCATAGTCATCGGTGAGCGTCGAGGCAAAAATTCCAGGATCATCGGACGCAAGTGTCAGGGGCACACCCAAATCCCATAACTTTCGGAGCGGATGATCCTCAAAGCGCGGAAAGGCCTGAGTCAGCCAGTTGCTTAAAGGACAGACTTCCAAAGGGATTCCCTGCTGTTTCAACAGATTCATCACTTCGGGGTGGCGAATGCATTGAACGCCGTGCCCGATGCGCTCGGCCCCCAGGATCTTGATGGAATCGAGAATCCACTGACCCGCGTCGGGGTGCGGGGTTTCGCCCGAATGAACGGTGACATGCAGGCCGGCTTTTTTCGCCTTTTCAAAAGCGGGAGCAAAAGTTTTCGGTTCGAAGCCCTCTTCGTTGTCGGCGAGATCTACACCGATGTACTCGCTTTGATTCTCGATGAAAAAATCGATCGAGGCTTGCGCTTCCTTCAAAGTCTTAATTCTTTGCACGATGCCAATCAGCCCGGTGACAAGGCCCCATTTTTTTTCAGCCATCTGCAGGCCCTTTTGAAAGGCGCGATGGATTTTAGGGGCGTCTAAGTTGGAATGACCCTCGGTGATAAAAGTGGGTGCAAATCGAAACTCCACCATCAACACATTGTCGTTGAAGGCATCTTCGCAGGCCTCGAAAGCCAGGCGCGTGAGAATTTCTTCGGACGCAAGGACCTTCTGGGCCTTTAAGAACTTTTGCAGGACAGCGCCCAGATCCTTCATCTGATCTGTCACCAAGTAGGAACTGCGGGACAGGCCTGGGATGGGATCAAGCTCCAGTTTGAGGTCGCGCGCGATCTCGACCACGGTGCTCCAGCGCATCGAGCAATCCAGATGTCGATGCAAATCCACCTTCGGAAGGTTGCGCAATTGAGGGAATGTCAGGTTCATGGCTTAGTCTTAACAGTTGGGATCCGATCTGTCTTCAATTCCGCAGATTACGCATCGTTACAGATACTGTCGAGCGTGGCTTTCACCGCTAAGATCCCGTCATGAATTCACCTCTTTCGATTCCCGTTAAACTTGCTGGAAACCCAACTCAAGACCCTCAGTTTCACCTGACAGTGCCCGGACCCCAGGGTCCGCTGAAGGTCGCCGACCCGCGCGCGACGCGGGCTTTGGTGTCGCTGATGAATATGCATGCGGTGATTGGCGGGGCGGCCTCGCACTTCGGGGGACCTTCGGCCTTGGCGGAATTGATGGCCGCCTTGCATGCCTTGGTTTTTGCCGAATCCAAAGCGAAAAACAAAAATTGGTTTGATCTGTATCACATCATCAACGACGTCGGGCATGCGGAAAACGGTCTTTACGCGCTGAAGGCCAACTACGGCATGGCGGGTTTGAATTTTGAAAAGCTTCGCAAGTTTCGCTCTCTGGAATCGGGCCTGGCGGGTCACGGAGAAGTCCATCTTTTTCCCGAAGGTGTGTTCTTAAGCAACGGTCCCTTGGGCTCAGCCTTTCCGCAGTCGCAAGGGCTTGCCATCGGCGAGCGACTGAGTGGTCGCATGCGCACAACCTTCTGTGTTCTCAGCGATGGAGCCAGCATGGAAGGCGAAGCGAAAGAGGCCTTTGCCGCAATCCCCGGACTTGCGCAGAAAGGAAAGCTCGGTCCCTACGTGCTTTTGATTTCTGATAACAACACAAAACTTTCCGGTCGCATTGATCAAGATAGCTACGGCATGGGCCCGACCTTTCAAAGTCTTCAAGCTTTGGGGTGGGATTATCGAAAGCTTGAAAATGGCCATGATCTGAAAGCGTGTCTTCAGACGCTTCACCAAGCGCTTCAAGATGCGGTGGCTCGGCCCCAGACTCCGATCGTGATTCATGCTAAGACCATTAAGGGTTACGGAGTTAAAAAAACCGCCGAGAGTGCGACAGGGGGACATGGTTTTCCTTTGAAAAGTGCCTCGGAACTTTCGGCCTTTTTACAAGAGATCTATCAGGGCGAATCGGTGCCTGAGTTTTTCGTGAAGTGGGCGGAAGAGCTTGTTCAGATTGAAAAACAAAAGGGCTCGGCTGCGGATCCTGGAGAAAAGATTCAAAAGGGCGTCGCCTCGGGTCTGATCAAGGCCTACGAAAAGGGCTTGCCTGTAGTGTCGGTGACTTCGGATCTTGCGGGCTCAACAGGCGTTGCGGATTTCCGCAAAAAATTCCCCGAAGCGACGATTGATGTGGGAGTTGCCGAAAGCAATATGGTGAGCGCGGCCGCCGGTCTTTCAAAGCTGGGTTACATTCCCGTTGTCGATACCTTCGCGCAATTCGGTGTGACCAAAGGGGCCTTGCCGCTCACGATGGCGGCCCTGAGTGAGGCCCCGCTGATTGCAATCTACTCGCATACGGGATTTCAGGACGCGGCTGATGGGGCCAGTCACCAAGCGCTCAGCTACGTTGCGATGAGTGCGAGCATTCCCCATGTCAAAGTTCACGCGCTGACCTGCAGTGACGAGGCTGAAAATCTGATTCTTCAAGCCATCGATCAGATGGTTCAAGCGCGCGCGAAGGGTGAAACGTCAGATTCCCATATTTTCTTTTTGGGCCGAGAGAACTTTCCGAAATCTTACGGGGTGACCGGTTACAAATTGATGCAACCCCAGATCGTGCAAGAAAAACCCGGAAAGTCCCCGGTTGCCGTGGTCGCAGCCGGAAGTCTGATGCCCGAAGCGCTGAAAGCCTGCGCTGAGCTTGAAAAAAGCGGCCGCGGTTTTATCTTGATCAATCCCAGCTGCTTGAACCGAGTGCCGGTTGATTTCTATAAACAAATTCTTGAGAAAACCAACGGCCAACTTTTGACCCTCGAGGATCATCAGATCACCGCCGGCTTCGGTCAGATTCTTGTCGCGACCCTCGTGGCGTCGGGCGTGAAGGTACGGGCCCGTAATCTTGGAGTCTGCGGCGAGTTCGGCCAAAGCGCATACAACGCAATTGATTTGTACCGTAAACACGGCCTGGATGCGGCCGGAATCCTGCGGGCGCTCGAGCGGCTTTAATCTAATCGAGATCGAGCCTTCTACGGATCGTCGAATGAGCTTCATCAGAAACTGCCTGCGACCAGGGTTTGATCTCTTCAAGAAACGGTTTGATAGGCCCGCTCAGAGCCGCTAGGCTTTTAGGACGGTGGCGAGCTCGACGTTTTGTAGTCATTTGTGGAACTACTTTATTTATGATGTTACGAAGGATCGGCTGAAGGGGTGTTGTAAGACCAACTGGCAGGCCTTTGGGGATTATGATTCGGATTGGAATCATTTGGTGCTTGCTCGTCAAGAGATGCAGGGCGGGGGGCGACCGCAGATCTGTCAACTTTGCTGGCAGATGGAAGATCAGGGACTTCAAAGTTTTCGCGTTCAGCAAAAAAGAACTGATTCACACGAGTATACAGACCAGTTCAGTCTGAAGCCCCAGACGCTTGAAATTGTGCTCGAGAAAACCTGCGATCTTAAGTGCGTGTACTGCGGCCCTCAGTTCAGCTCAAGATGGCAGCAGCATTTGAACGTGCCGGTTGAAAAGTTCAGTTTTTCCGAAGAAAGCCAAGCCCGGTTTCAAAAGCGCATCGAAAGTTTTTGGGGCTCTTTGTATCGCATTAACTTTATCGGTGGTGAGCCACTCCTGCAGGACTCTTTTTACCGAATCATTGAGACGCTTCTTCAGATACCCTCGGGTTCTCGAAAAAAGTTTCGCATTGTCACGAACTTGAATGCGAGAAGCCAACTGGTGGACCGTTTTATTTCTTTGATCAATCAATACTCCCATCATCACTTCGAAATTTGTGTTTCAAATGAAGCGGTCGGGGATTTGGCCATGAAGGTCCGCGAAGGTTTGAACTTTGAAAGATTTGATCTAAACGTGAATCGACTTTTGCTTGAAACGTCCCCGCAGAATCAAATCTATTTTTTGACCACCTTGAACCTGATGAATCTTGAGGGGCTGCCCGAGTTTCTTCGCTACACGCTTCGGAAGTCAGCTGATCATCAGCGCGACATTCACTTGATCTGGAATGCTGTCACCTCGCCCGAGCCTCTTTCGCCCTATCAGAATCCCCAAATGCTGAAAAGGGTGGTACACGAAAGCCAAACCATTCTTCAGGAGCAAATTCACAATCAACAAGAAAGGGCCGCGCTTTCTAAGAATCTGCAAGAATACGTGAGCAGGCTGGAAAGCATGCTCACGCCGACACCCTCAGCACGGCTAGCATCTGAAAAGTGAACACGACCGAATCACGGGTCGAGTGGGCCGCAGATAGGCGGTCAGTTCAAGTTAAGACTTTTGAAAGTTATAGATTCGTCACGCCAGGCACGCAGATCATGTCCATGCGTAAGACGCGCAGGGCATTGGAATAGACTTACAGCCGGGGACGTTTTTGGCGTTCGCTTTGCAGAATGCCCCCCTACAGGTGGTGTGCGGGCTTCTGACACTTTAGGTAGGGGTTCTAGGTCTTTTCACAGTCCCGATGTGCCCCAGGTTTCGCAAGACCGGCATCGCCTTTGTTACTCACATAGCGTGAATCACGAGGAGGTCTTCTTTTTATGGCGACAGCATCTCGAAATAAATCCGTTTCGATCCCGCTCACGGAGCGTTTGAAAAGCATCCCGGGCTTTTTTGGAATTCGTCTGGGTGATGAGGCCCACTACACCTTGATGAAATCCGAGGGGCCTTTTGAAATTCGTCACTACGACCCAATGACGGTGGCCTCGCTTTTTTTGCGCCGGGACTACGAGCACGCATTGGAAGAGGGCTTCTTAAGACTGGCGAATTATATTTTCGGTCGTAACCACGGGCATCCCGAATCCGTTCCTCGTTGGGCGTCACCTTCGGTAAACGATCAAGCGCGTATGGAAATGGTGGCCCCAGTTCTTCAGGAAAATTTGGACACGGGCTGGAAGATTTCTTTTATCCTGCCCCAGGACTACAATTTGAAGACGGCCCCCCTGCCGGATGATCCCGAAATCATTCTCACTCGCGAGCCCACGCGGATGATGGCTGTCATGCGCTACTCGGGTGTGAACGACGATCACGCTTTTGCGGAAAGGGCCGAAGAGCTCAGAACTTGGTTGCGCCAACACCCCGAATACCGAGCGATTTCAAATCCTGTTGCGGCTGAATACGATGGCCCGCTGACGCTTCCGTTTTTGCGACGAAATGAAGTGCAGATTCGAGTTGAGCGCGTGGTCGCGGCTCACTAGAGTTCGTTCTAGACGCCGGGATCTTCGGCGCGAGCTTCGGGAGTGTGTGAGGACGAAGAATCGGGAAACTGATTCAGCCAGTACAGCAGGTCAGCAAAAGGGAGTCGGCGTTCGGCGTAGGCCCAGCGAAGAGCCACGGGAAAATACGGGCTTTGCGTAATCGCACGCTGACGTCGGCCGCCCTTGCGTTTAAAGGTGTCGATTTTTTCAAGCTGGTTCATCATCAAAAGGACTCGATAAAAATCGCTGATCTCCTGTTTGAAGACGCCGACCTGATTCTTCACAAAGTTTTCCCAGTTGGGATTCGCTTCCAAACTTTCCACATTCAACGGAGAATCAGGAAACTGTGAGCGCAGAATTGAAAAAAGAAAGGCTCCAAACAGCTCGGCGGGATTCTTATCCGGGCCCACCATTGAGGGCATTTGCATCGAGTAGTGAATAAACTGATCCCGACGCTCGGGCGAATCCAGGAACTCATCGAAAAAGGGAAGAATCGTTCGCAGAACACCCAGGTCTTTCAGCTCAAGCCAGGCCCGGTGGGGTTCTTTCAGACGCAGAATCTTGATGTACTCTTCACGACGTCGCGGAAGAGCCGATTTTTCCAAGAAAGAATGAGTCTTTTCAATGCCTGCGCGAAGATTTTCTTCCAAACGAAACTGAAGTTTGTGGGCCAGGCGAACGGCGCGAAGAATTCGGATCGAGTCTTCTTCCAGACGGGGAACCGGTTCGCCAATCATGCGAATCAGGCGGTTATCGATGTCCTGAAGCCCCTGCACATAGTCCACCATCTGGTGATCCAAGGGATCGTAAAAAAGAGCATTGATCGTAAAATCCCGGCGAACGGCGTCTTGCTCGACCGTTCCGAAGTAGTTGTCGCCTGACACGACCTTGTTTTCGTCTTCCAGTTCTTCGGGGCGAGCCTGGCGACGAAAGGTGGCCACCTCGAATTGGTGGGGCCCGCGTTTTACAAGAACCAGCTTGAAGCGTTTGCCGATCACATAGCTATTCGGGATGCACTTGCGGGCCGCATCTGGCAGGGCGTTCGTGGCGATATCGAAGTCTTTGGGGTGTTCGCCGGCCAGAAGATCTCGCACGCAACCGCCGACCAGGTAAGCCTGATGACCCCTCTTGCGCAGGGACTGCACAATTCGCAAGGCGTAGGGATCAATCCATTCTTCTTTTAGCCGCATGTCGAGGTCGCATTCTCATCAATTGCCGTTCAGGGTGCAGATTCGGGTGTTCAACTTCCCAGGCCTTATAGTATAGGTGAGGCCGGATTGGGAAGCACCTCCTTTTATTTCCGAGGATTTTCGATGTCAGATGCAAAAAAGATCAATTTTAGCGTTTCGGGGCCTGAAAACGGGCGCCGTTGGGTCTTTGTTCATGGCCTGATGGGTTTTTTGAACAACTGGAAGAAGATCACGGGTTATTTGGATTCGACCGAGCAGTGTCTGTGCTACGACCAGCGCGGCCACGGTCGCTCGTTCAAGCCCGAAACCGGCTATGCCCCCGAAGACTACGCTCGCGACTTAAAGGAGCTCACCGACGAACTCGGGTGGGATCGCTTTATCTTGGTGGGCCACTCGATGGGGGGGCGAAACGCGCTGGTTTTTGCCTCTTTGTACCCCGAGAAAGTTGAAAAACTGATCATTGAGGACATCGGACCCGAGGCGAATGAGAATGCCCACGTCTACTATGAACGACTGCTAGCCTCGGTACCCACGCCTTTTAGCAGCCGCGAGGAAGCTCGCGATTTTTTCCGAGACCGCTTCCCGCAGGTGGCGCGCACAAAAGAGGCCTCGCAGGTGATCGGAGCCTTTCTGCACGCGAATCTCGAGGACAAAGGCGGAGTTTGGGACTGGCGGTTCTACAAGCCAGGGATCCTGGAATCCGTTCAGGCAGGCCGTTTTAGGGAGCGCTGGGGGGAAATCCAATCGTTGAAAGTTCCCACATTGTGGATTCGTGGAGAAAGCTCCAAAGAGCTGTCTCGAGAAACATTTGAAAAGATCCTCGAATCGAATCACATGATTCAAGGTGTCGAAATCCCTGGGGCCGGCCACTGGGTTCATTCGGAACAACCCCTCGAGTTTGTGGCGGCTCTGAAGAATTTTGCGGGCGGCTTTTGACATTTGCGGGCCGCGTGAGTACCAATGGAGCGTTCATGAAGTTTACAGAATTAAATTTGCACCCTCTTTTGCTTCAAGATCTTGAGGCCCTTGGCTTTCAAGATATGACTCCCATCCAGGCCGAAGCCATGCCCTTGATCCTGACCGGTCAAGATGTGTCGGGCTTGGCGCAGACAGGAACCGGGAAAACCGGCGCCTTCTTGCTTCCCCTGATGGATCGAATCCTGCGCACCAAAGAAGCTGCCGAAGGTTTCGAGGCTCGCGCTTTTGATTCTTGGAAAGCCGGAAACTTCGTATTGGTGCTTGTGCCCACTCGCGAACTGGCCGAGCAGGTTTTTGAAAACGTGCAAAAATTCGGCAAGTCCGCAGGACTGAAAGGTGTTAGCGTTTACGGCGGCACCGGTTATGAAAAACAAAAAGAGGGTATTCGCGGCGGCGCAGACTTTGTGGTTGCGACTCCGGGGCGCTTGATTGATTTGTACAAAGATCATGTTGTGGATTTGAAGCAAGTGAAGGCTTTGGTTTTTGACGAAGCCGATCGCATGTTCGACATGGGCTTCAAAGATGACATGAAGTATCTGTTGCAGCGAATTCCGAATCAGCGTCAGCTGATGGTTTTCAGTGCGACGATGAATTTGGATGTGATGACGACGGTTTACCAATTCGGTTCGAATCCCGTCGAGATCAACATTTCGAAAGACGCGGCGAAGGCAGAGAACGTGAAAGATGTGATCTTCCACGTCGGTCATGAGGAAAAACCTCAAATTCTTTTGTCTCTGTTAACGCTTCACAAGCCGAAGCAGGCGATCGTTTTTACGAATTTTAAAAATAACGTCGAGCGAATCGCGCAATTCTTGATTGAAAACGGCTTTCACGCCGTCGCGATTTCCAGTTTACTCTCTCAAAGTCAGCGCAACAAAGTGATGGAACTTTTTAAGGCGACGGATAACCAGTGGAATATCATGGTGGCCACCGATGTGGCGGCCCGTGGTCTAGATATCAAGGGCGTCGATATGGTTGTGAATTTTGAGCTGCCTCAGGATTCTGAGTCCTATGTTCACCGAATTGGGCGAACAGGGCGGGCGGGTCAAATGGGTCAGGCATTTAGCTTGGTTTCGGATCGCGACATTGATTCTCTTCAGCGAATCGAGACTTATCTTCAGCAAAAAGTCGCGACTGATTATTTGGATGATGCGGCCGTCGTGAAAGACTTCAAACCCTTCCCTCGAGAAGTGCGTTTTAATAAAGCCTTTGGCTTCTCAAAAGGTGAAGGACGGGCCGAGGGCGGATCCTCGCAAGGGGGTCGTCCACGACGTGAGCGTCACGAAGGTGGCGGGCGCGGTGATCGCCGTCGAGGGGGCGGCCGTCACCACGAAGGTCGTCATGAAGGTCGAAGTCACGAGGGGCGAAGTCATGAAGGCCGCCATGAGGGGCGCTCGCACGAAGGGCGTTCTCACGAAGGCCGACAGCATGAAGGACGTTCCCATGAAGGAGGGCGCCACTCCGAGGGCCGTTCAGAATCGGGTCGTCGTCATCACGGAGGCCATCATTCCGAGCGACGTCACCAGCAGGGTGGACGTGGCCAGGGCGCCTCAGCCCAAGGGAATGGTCAAGGGACTCAGTCTCGTGGCAAGACTCAAGGAAACCGAAGACACGAGCCTCGCCGTCATTCGACAAGCCACAAAGCGACTCGGGTTCCACCCGCAGGTTTCAAAGAGAAGGTCACAAGCTTCTTCAAGAAGCTATTCGGCTAGCCCTTTTAGAATCTTCGAGAGTTCAGAATTCGTTTTGGCGACAAAGTCGGCCGGAGTTTTACCATCTTTGTTCTTGTCGGTGGTCTTTAAACCTCGAGACAGATAGTACTTCACCAGTTTATTTTGATTCGCCCGAACAGCTTCGAAGAGGGCTGTTTCGTCATCGGCGTTTTTCTTTTTCAGCAGTTCCGGGTTTTTCTTCAGCAAGGTCTGCACCACTTGAACAGATCCCAACCGGGAGGCCTCGAAAAGAAGCGTTTCCTTTTTCGTATTGTAGAGTCGATCCGTCGGAGCGCCTGCCTTCAATAAGGTCTTCAAGATCTTTTCATTGTTCAGGCTAACCGCGTGATAGAGCGCGTCCTGGCCATTTTCATCTTGCGATTTCACAAGCCGGGGGTCCTTCGCAAACTTTTGAACTTCCGACTCGGATTCATTGTTCACGGCCTGAATCAGGGGATTGCTAAACTGGGCTTGGGCAAAAGCAAGGGTCAACAAGACTTGAAGGAACATCATTTGAGATTCTCCTTCTGGGCTTTGATTTCAACAAACGAGCGGCTGTCAAAGCTGACGAAAGAAAAGGGCTGAGCATTGAGCGAAACCGGTCCACCCAGATCATTTAAGAGGTCATTCAAACGATCGCGAATGAGTTGACGTCCGCCACCGAAGGATCCGCGAGGATTCACATTGATCATGAAAAGATAGAGTCCCTTTTTGGTCGACATCAGACCGCCTAAAGAAACAGAAGGATTCACCGTTCCCGTTTTTGCAACCACAGCTCCATCGGTTAGGCTGGATTCGTACAGATTTGTCGCATTTCCTGGGTTGGTGCCGATCACAGTCGCAACTCTTGAAAAAGCACTTCCCTGTTCCGCAAGAGAGCTGTGCATATCCGCCATGATCTTCAGCATCGCAGAACAACTGGCCTCGTTGTAACGGGCTCCGTTGGGCGTATCGACGCGATCTCCCGAGCCATTCAGCATGACAACGTCTTCGCGATTCAGCTGCAGAGTCTTTTCGATAAAGTTTTGAAACGCTCGGGTTGAGCCCAAGTGCTCGAAGATCTGATTCGCGGCGTGGTTGTTCGAGTTGCGATTCATCTCTTTTAAAAGATTCACCAGGCGAACCGAGTTCACGACGAACGAGCGCGTATCAAGCTGGGGTTGAAAGTCGCCCGCATTTAGAGGCTCGATGTTTTCGACTGAAAATTCGGGGTTTTCAACCATCTTCAGGCCACGCTCGAGAGCTTTCTTACGAGTCTCTTGATAGCCGCGAGTCAGTTCGGCATAAGCCCGAAGCTGATTTCGCACCGTTTGCGGTAAGGGATCCGAGTTCACATAAAAGCCAACGGCAATATTTCGATTGCTCTCGGGGTCGTCCGCGAACCAGAAAAACTTGAAGTTCTGATCAAACGTAAAGTTTCGGATCTTTTTGATTCCACGTCGATTCAATTCCGAGATCATATAGTGAAGCTGCTCGGCTCCCATGTAGGGGTCCCGCGAGCCTTGCATATGAAGATCAAAAGTGTCGCGATTCACCGGAGTGATATGCGCAAGAGTTTGAAACCGATAGTTGATCCCCTTCGAGCGAACCGCCCAATGAGCGGTGATCAGCTTCGATACCGACGCTACTGGAATGCGCTCATCGATATTTTCGCCCCGGATACGAGTTAGATCACTAATGGGTGCGTAACAGTACGAGCTCAATCGGGCGCCCCAAGCGGTCACGCCCGAAAATGAACCCATGACGGCCACGAACATGGCAAGCCAACGAATCCCCAACTGCATTTTTCCTCCAACAACGTTCAACACAACTTCAAATGCCAAACGGGGGCAGTACAAGGCTTGTGCCGGAATTCAACTCAAGCAAAAGGGCAGATCGCGCAGATTGCAGTGTCGAACTTTTTCTCAAACGCTCTCAGAGCGCTCGACAGAAAATATTTTCACACCCTTTAAGTTTATGAAATCCTTGAATTTTTTGTAAGTCTTACAGGGTTAAAAATTGGATGCGAAGGCTCAGTTCCTCGCAGGATTTTTGAAGGGCCTGAAGATCCTCTTGGGGGCCTACGCAGTTGAAGTAGACCCAGGTCAGATTTTGATAACGAAAATATTGAAGCAGTTGCTGTCCATTCGAGTCTCGCAAATGGATCCAGCCCTTTTCAGGGCGCCGGTCGCCCATTTCTTGCGCGACCAACTGCAGACCACTCTTCTGGAAATCCTTCATCCACGTTTTCAGCGAGCGCTCGTACTCTTGATCCGACTGAAAGCGTTTCAGACGAAGCGTGATCAGTTGCTTTTTCTGATCCTGGACAACGAACCACTTGTCATCTTGATTTTGGTTCAAGCTGATCGAGTAGGGGGTCTTTTCAAGATTCAACGAGATTTTAAAGGGATGAAGGAAATAATTCTTTTTCGGGTTCAAAAAAAGGCTCGAGCTTGTGGCCGGCAAGGGGGCCGCAGATGCTTGAAGCCCGAGGAAAAGTCCAAGAGTCAAGAGAAGGTGAAACCCATGCATCATAAGGTGGTCTCGACTCCTAAGCCTGGGGGAGAAGGCTCGCAGGTGTTTTCGGGTCGTAGCAGAGTCTGCAGCTGAAGCCCGATGCGGTCTGAAAGACTGAGGAAGACTTCGTTCTCATTCATCGAGTGGAAGAAATCCCAGGCCACCGTCGTGCGGAGCTTCTGCTGCCAGCACCGGGTGTCGGGGTGAAAGGCCCAGAGCTCTCGGCCCAGTCCTGTCGCAAAGGCCACGAGAAGCTGCTCGCCGGCGGGTTCGGGGCGAATCAAAAGAACTTTCGACGAGGAAATCCAAAGTGATCTTGGCGCGGACTTCGACTTTTTCATCAAGATCGCCCGATTGGAACCCGCCGCCGTTTCGAGCCAATAAAGCGCTCGATCCTTTTTCAAAACAACAGGTGATTCAAGCTTCGAAGTTTTCGACACATGATGAAACTTCAACTTGGCATCCCGATCAAGGCTTACGATCTGCTCAAGCCCTTTGTTTCGGTGAACAAAAAACAGTTGATGAACGTCCGAGCTCCAAAAAAACTGGGACTCCAGACCGGGCGTGTTCGTCAGACGCTCGAACTCGGTCTTCCCGCGTTTTTTCAAGTACACATCTGTGCCAGGCTTTTCCCCTTTCAGGGCCTCGACGAAGCGTTCTTTGGCTTCGTCGTAGGTGGACGCGTAGTAGATGTTCTCGAAGTCGCGAACTGCAATATCAGTGATCAATCCATCTTGATAGGTTAAGCGGCGAAAAGTTTTGTAGATTCGAGAGTACTCGTAGAGCTCTTGGCGCAAGGGATGAGACTCTTTTTGGCAAAGAAGAATCCAGATTTCATTCAAGGTTGTATCGAGGCGCGAGCAGGATTCAAAAAAATCCAAGGTTGGTTTGGTTAGCGTCAGCGCGGGGCCTTTCGTGTTGACCTTCGCGCTTTGTTGGCAGCCGACAAGGATCCCGAAAGAAAGCACGGCAGGCAAAATCGCTCGCAAAATCATGGAAGTCCTTGCTGTAAGACTTTTTGAATCAAACTTGTGGGGTTGACCTTCTTCACGTCCTCGAGTGGAACCCACTTCCAGTCCCGAGACTTTGTTTTCTGAGGTTTTGAAATCCGAATATAGATGTCGAAGCGGGTCACGCCGCACTTGACGTCAAACTGCTTCGGCTTTTTTTCTAACTTCTGTGAAAGTCCTGGAAGGATCCACTGGCCCTTTAAGAATGGCATATGATCATTCACAACAAAGGCGATTCGACCGTTCTTCATGTGAATTTCGGGTTTCCAGAGCCAAGTTTCAAAGAGCGCCCGAGGTTTCTTGAGTGGAAGTTTCGCAATCTGGTCGGTTCTTCGGGCGACACAGGATTTTGCCCAAGGACATAAAAGACAGGAAGGATTTTGGGGCGAGCAGATCGTCGCGCCCAGCTCGATCAGGCCTTGGTTCAGAAGATCGGGCTCATCGGTCTGAGCCAGAGCATCCGCCTTTTCTTGAAGGACGTGACGTCCTTTCGGCTGCCAGTGTTGAACGGGAAGTCCGTAGAAGCGACTGAGCAATCGAATGACATTTCCATCCAAAACGCCGACTTTCTCTTGAAAGGCAAAAGTGGCCACTGCTCGAGAGGTGTAGGGTCCAAAACCGGGATAATTTCGCAGTTCTTCGGCCGTTCGAGGAAAAGATTTTTGCTCTTGAAGGGCTTGAGCGGCTTTATGAAGATTACGCGCACGTGAATAGTAGCCTAAACCCGACCAAGACTCGAGAACCTGCTCGACGGGAGCGTTTGCGAGGGCTTGTAGGCTGGGAAACCTTTGGAGGAAACGATCGTAGTAGGGTAGAACAGCTGTGACCGTCGTCTGTTGGAGCATAATCTCCGAGATCCAAATTCGATAAGGATCTTTGGTGCGACGCCACGGAAGATCCCGATGGTTGTCTTTGTACCAGGAAATCAGAGAGGATTGAGCTGAGGAGATTTCCAAGGCCTCTGCAGAGAGTGCGGGATTTTTCTTTTTCACATCTCTTTTTTTAATTGAGGTCGGCATGGATTACAAGCCTCTAAGTGGTCGCGAATTTCCGAGATTTTCCCAAGTTAAAACTTTCTTCCGTCTTCCGTGGGTTGAGGGGCACGAAAAGTTTGATGTGGCCCTTTTCGGAATCCCCTTTGACGGCGGCGTGTCCTATCGGCCCGGAGCGCGTTTTGCGCCTTCTCGGGTTCGAGAGATGTCGTCTCTTGGTCGTGGCTATCACTGGTCTCGAGATCTGTCGATCTTTGATCGATTAAAGGTGGCGGATGTGGGGGACTGCTCGGTGGTCCCTCTTGATGTTCCCCAGACGTACAAAAAAATTGAGAGCTTTGTTTCCGAGCTGCTGAAGACGCAAAAAAAGTTTGTCGCCGTGGGGGGAGATCACTCGACGACTCTTCCGGTTCTGCGGGCGCTTCGAAAGCACTACGGGCAGCCTCTTAATTTGATTCACTTTGATGCCCACCTGGATACCTATCCCGCAGCTTGGGATTTTGAGTACCACCACGGGGCCTTTGCTCGGCATGCCGTGACGGAAGGCCTTGTCGATCCGAAGCGCATGATCCAAATCGGAATTCGGGGGCCCTTGGCAGATCGACAAGACCTGCAATTCGTGCAAGATCATGGAATCCGCGTTTTCACGATGGATCAAATCCGCGAAAAATCCTTGAACGACTTTTTGGCTCAACTTCCCGCGTTTGACACTGGGTTCACTTACATCAGCTTTGACGTGGATGGCTTGGATCCGGCCTACGCGCCCGGGACAGGAACCCCAGTCCCGGGGGGGCTGACCAGTTTCGAGGCCCAAAAGATTCTTCGATCTTTGAAGATTCAAAATCTGGTCGGCGCCGATGTCGTCGAGATTTGTCCCGCCTACGATCAGTCCGACATTACGTCCTTGATTGGCGTGGATGTCATGTTCGAGTGTCTGTCCCTGATGGCGAAAACGGTGCCCTCAAAGTAGGCCTTGAGCAGCTGTCACTTTCCGCAAACCTTTATGGATTGGGCAGTGCCAAAAAGGTAGTGCTTCGAAGCCATTAAAGACTTAACGTTAACGTGGCTGTCTATCACTCTTAATATAAATTGGACCATTTTCATTGATTCCGAATGTATCAAATGGATTTGGCATACTATTAAAAAAAACAGCACGTTTTATTAAATTGGCATCCATAAGGGCTCCAAATATTATATTGGTTGTAAGTGTGGACATGGTCCAACCAGGTAATACGTAAACCTTCACCAGACTTAAATCTTGAACATCTTTTGTGAAGTTATTGAGTGCTGAAACAATTTTTTCATTTGTATCGATTGGACCGACATGGCCGAGAAGAATTCTTCCATCGTAGACAACTGCTAAAGCTGAACACGGGCCGAGGCCCGAAGTAATAAGTTGTCCACCAAGACTCATCTTAATTTCACCCATTAGAACTTCAGTGGATTCCTGCAAAACGGTGCTCGTGATTATATTCTTATCTTCAAGCTTAGCTTGGATTTGTGCATTACTAAGCAACGGTAAAAATAGGAGTAAAAACATAAGATTTTTTACAAAGGAGACTGCAAGTGTTGTCATTTTTCCTTCGAAACTCTAAAACGATACAATAAGCATACCAAACTGAAATACACTTTACTCCAGTTCGAACTATGAACTCTGTTGAAGATGCCATTTTAAGGCATTACAAAAACAAACCCTTAGGAAGCATGGCATGATCGCTTTGAGCTAGCCTTTCGAGTCGTCCATGATTGTAAGTGGCAAGAGGTCACACGAAGAGTGCAGTTTCTGTTTCGATTTGGGACAGTGTAACCTTTTTGGGTCTGCAGTGTTTTGTAGGTAGTGGATCTGGGAAGGTGAAGAGCCCGACTCGAGATCCGTTTTCAATTTTCAGAGGAGATATAACATGAAAACGAACCTTGTCATCGCAATGGTCCTTTCCTTGATGGCGCTGAATTTCGCACAGGCGCGCCGAAATGAACGACGGGAGCGTCGTCAAGAAGCCCGCATCCAACAAGGCGTGCAAAGTGGCGAGCTGAACCGAGCCGAGGCCCGGCGTCTTGAGCGAGGCCAAGAGCGCGTGGATCGAGCTCAAGACCGAGCCCTCGAAGACGGAAATTTGAGTGGGCGAGAAAAAGTGAAGCTTGAAAAAATGCAGGATCGCCAGAGTCGGCGAATCTACCGCCAGAAGCATGATGCTCAAGAGCAGCGAGACACCGCGCCCCCAGCGAACGAGGGAACGGCGCCGTAACAGCGCCTAGAACGCGACTCGGACCGAGAAACCCAGGCTCCAAAAGTATTTGAAAATATCAAGCTCGAGTGGGTTATTGAACCAGGCGATCACGCCTTTTTCCAGCAGACTTCCGTCAACAGACAGGTGCACAGGGCGTGAGCCCCAGTGCAAAGCCATCAACTGAGACGAGAAACGAGCGCCCCATCGCAAGTTGGTGACGTTGTAGTAGGCATCGTTGTTGTACCGGGATGGCGAGTGGAAAAAGTACGAGTCATTATCCGTGTAAGTCAGAAAGCCTCCGACCAGAAGGGGATCCCAAACCCATTTTTCAGTTCGAACCTCGCCGGGGGACCACTGGTAGCTTGTGGAATACTGGCGAATTTCTCCCACGATCGAATCCTGAGTGATTCCATAACTTACTAGAGCATGGCGAGTGCGAGTCTCTGACTCCCACTGGGCCTGCAACTGCAAGGCTCCGAGGTAGGCGCCAGAGCCCAATCCCACTTGCCAACTAGCGCACGCTAGGCACGGAAAGAGGAGAAATAACAGCGTTCTCATAAACCTCATCACAAGAGCGTTTTGAACAGTAATAAACTCTTAAATTCGTTGCATCGATTTCCACGTAGGCCCACTTGCGTCCCTCAACACGGTGGATTTGAAAAAACTCAGCATTGCCAACTTGGCTTCTAGAAAAGCGGTGCAAGTGTCCGTGGAAAACAAAAATCTGAGGGTGAGCGCTCATGATCGTTGTCATCTGCGCCCGATCTACGGGGGTAAACGTGAGATTGTTGAAGGGGTCTTGGTGTTGAAAAATCAAGACGGGTTCGGTCGCACTTGCCGAAGCCACTTCTTGTTGCAGCCAGTTCAGATCGGCGCGAGTCGGGACCAGTTCAAGCGCGTTGCTATTCCAGAAAATAAACTTTGCAAACGGGGTGACGATGGATTGGTTATCCGCCCCAAACACCCGTCGGAAGAGCTTGTCCCGCGTTGTCGCCAGGTCATGATTTCCAGGTACGACCCAGCTGGGAATCAAAAGATCTCGCCAGAAAGCAAAGAAGATTTCATACTCATCTCGAGTGCCACTATCCGTGAAATCTCCCAGGTGGATCACGAACTGAGCACCCGATTCGTTGACGATATTCACGGTATCATCAAGATCCTTGTAGTTCTGGTGACTGTCGGTGATGAGAGCGAACCGAACGACATCGCCGCCGGCCAAGTTATAATTGGGAATTCGAAAGTGACGATTCCAGGCCGAGCCCATGTCCGTTTCCGCATCAAAAACGGAGCTCTTGAATTCAAGACAGGCCACAAGACCCGCACAAATCACGAAGATAAAGGCGAATTTCAATTTCATGTGGCAACTACGTTATTACGAAAATTCACAGTGTGGAAGGAGAATGCAATCCGGTAATTTCTTTCATGATTCAACGAGCTAAGAAAGGCGGATTTTAGAATCCTTCGAAGTGTGTTAGTCCTTCGACCCATATGAAATGGGCCGCATTCATTTTTGAAATTCCACAAAAAACCCGGGGGTGTCGCTTTTTTGTACCCCTGATTTCGGCGGCCTTTGTTGTTTTCGCGAACGTTGGGGCCTTGTGGTTTTTCCGGGACTACGTCCCGATGTCCTTTTTCCTAAGCGCGATTGTGGTTTCGGCTTGGCTTGCGGGACGCCGATTCGGGTTCATCGCGACGGTTCTGGGCGGTCTTGTAGAGATGACATTGCTTTCGGCTGAAGGTGCGTTTTTCACAAACCCTGAACTTGAATTGACCCGTTTGGGTGTTTACTTGTTTCAAGGGTTCTTGATCAGTTGGTTATTCGGCGAATTTCACCGGGCTCAGGCCCGTGTCTTTGAAAGCGACGAAAAATTGGCGCTCGCTCTTGCAAACGAGCGCGAGACCCATCTAGAAACTCTCCGGGCGCAACAAACTCTCGCTGCCAGCCAGGCGCAACTCGAGAAAGAACGGCAATCAGCCGAGAAGGCCAGCCGTGTGAAAAGTTTGTTTTTAGCGAACATGAGTCACGAGATTCGAACCCCGCTGACGGCGATCATGGGTTTTGTGGACTTGCTTAAAGATCCGGATTTAACGGAGTCTGAGCGTCAACACTACTTGCAAATCATCGAACGAACGGGTTCCAGCCTGACCACGATTATCAATGATATCTTGGACATTTCGAAAGTGGAAGCCGGCCACTTAGAAGTTGAAATGGTTCCATTTTCGCCGCTAGCGCTGATGAAGGACCTATTTCCACTTCTCAATCTGAAGGCGGCTGAAAAGTCTTTAGAGTTTAGGTTTGAACAACACGGGTCTTTACCAGCGACTGTCATCACAGATCCACTGCGGCTTCGGCAAATTCTGATGAACCTGATTGGAAATGCGATCAAGTTTACCTCTTCAGGTTTTGTCGAGGTTGTTTACGGGGCTCAGGGTGATCAACTGTATTTCTCGGTGATCGACAGCGGTCAGGGAATTTCGCGCGAACAGATTCCAAAACTTTTTAAACATTTCTCTCAAGGTGACAGTTCGATCTCGCGAAAATATGCGGGCACGGGCCTAGGCCTTTCATTGTCTCGCCATCTGGCCAAACTTTTGGGTGGCACGATTGAACTTATTGAAAGTTGGCCGGGCGTTGGGTCGACGTTCCGACTGACATTTCGTTTTCAAGAGCTGACTTCATCGTTCGAAACTTTAGCTTCTGAGTCTCAGGCCCGGGTCCAAGTTGAGTCATCTTCTTTAGGGCAAGGACTTCGCGTCCTCGTGGTTGATGATTCAATGGATAACCAGCTTTTGCTAGAAAAACTTCTTGAAAAGCAGGGGAACCACGTAGTTCGTGCTTCGAATGGCGTCGAGGCCCTTGAAAAGTACGACCAACAGTCCTTTGATTTAATCTTGATGGACATGCAGATGCCCGTGATGGATGGGTTCACAGCCGTTCGCCTTCTTATCGCACGGGGTTGCCAAGCTCCGATCATTGCCTTGACCGCCTTCGCGATGAAAGAGGATCGCGAGAACTGCTTAAAGGCGGGTTGTCGCGACTATCTCACGAAGCCGCTTCAAAAAGTCGAGCTGATGAATATCCTTCGCCGCTACGGGGGCGTCTCTCAAGAGAAATCCACAGAACTTCCCAAGACGGTGTAAAGTTCGACCGGGATCTTTCTAGAATTCGTGGGGAAAATGTGCAGAGGTGAACTCGACCGTTGAATTAAAAAGTCCCTGCGATCTTGCTGATCTTTTCTCCCCAGAATCCTGAAGAGCGCTGGGGCCCGAGCGGTTCGTCGGTTTGAAGACCTGACTGATGCATCCAGGAGGAGCTTTGCGCCGGGGTCAGCTTCAGGCCGAGGCCCACCGCTGCGTCACACGGAGTTCACGGCCCGGGTCAGCTTTAAGTGGAGTTCAAGGCCCGCTTCTGCTTAAGCCGGTAGAGGAACTGGTTGAACTGCTTCAAGAAGCGCTCCCGCTCCTGGTAGCCGAGCTCTCTTTGGCGGTGATTGGCTTCGAAGTAACCCTTCAACCCGAGCTCTTCAAACGAGCTTAAAAGAACTCTCGTGTAGACAAGGCCATCCCAGAAGCGACCAAACTTCACTCCCCTGCGGGCCCCTGTGATTTGTCTGGCGAGTAGGCTTGAGAAGCTCTTTAAGAACTGCTGAAAACGCAGTCGATCTTTGAACCGGACTTTTAAGTGCAAGTGATTCCCCATACTCACGAAATCCAGCACCTCGATAAAGAACTTCTTTGATTTCTCTCTTAAGAGCGACTGCACGAGCTGCTTATGCGTATAGAACGAGAGCTTTCCTTGGGCCTTCGAGGACTTAAACACCACATGATGGATACGACCCGCTTCAAGGGGTCGCTTCACTTTACGACGTTTCTTAAGCTTTGTGCCACCAAAGGTGCGAGCCTTGAGGGAGCGGAGAGTTTGTCGAGGGATCAGATCGAGCTGTTTTGATGGCATCATTTACGGGGCAATATAATAACTGAGCGAAGCGCCGTGGCGGATTCAAGTATCAATATTTAACTTGTAAATAGATGCGCTTTGTTAAACCATGGGGGCTTTTTTGGCGGTAATCTTGGCCGGCGGGCTTCTTTAGCCGCAATCTTGAGGAATGTGGCGAGGTTCCGGGCGGGGGAGGAGGGAGACTGAATCATCGACTGATCTTGGACCCCCAAAGCCCTGTTCAGCGACTGGAAAGCCGTGGGCCCGAGTCCCGTGGGCTCGAGTGCCGCTGGGACCTCATGATGAATTCGGCCCACCTGCAGAGAGCGAGTCGCGTTCGAAGTGTGGAGAGGATCTTCGGGTTTGATCCTCGCTGTCCTCTGCAGGCTTCAGCGATCTGAATGCCTGTTTGCGAATGATGAATCAGTAGACTGAAGCGAGTCAGGCAATATCAAGAACCCACACCACATCAAGGTGTGGGTTTCTTTATTCGAACCCATGCTTGCTGCGAAATCGGACTGGGTGCCGGTTGAACTCCCGCTTCTCTGGCATCGCGCAGACTTACTGCTTACAGAAATTCTTCGTGCTGGCCTTGCGGGGGGCGTAAGCCCTTCTTTTTGATTTTCTCCACCAAGGTGGTGCGATTCAGGCGCAAAAGCGCAGCGGCTTGGTTTCGATTCCATCCTGTTTTTTCAAGGGCCTTCAAGATCAAATTGTTTTCAAAGGCATCGACGGCGGAATTGAAGTCCATTCCATCTTCAGGAATTTCAACAAAGGCGCCTGTGCCCTGTGAGACGGGGCTCTGGGCGCGGTACTTGAGCGGAAGATCCGGAACGTCGACGGTGCCTTGACCTTTCAGAATGGTCAGGCGCTCGATTAGGTTCTCTAGTTCGCGGATGTTTCCAGGCCAGGCGTAATGAATCAAACAATCAAGGGCCTCGTTGGAAAAGCCCGATAGATTACGACCCTTGGCGCGACCGTAGACTTCCATGAAGTGACTGAGCAAAAGGGGAATATCCGATTTTCTCTCTCGTAGCGCGGGGATTTGAATAGGGATAACATTCAGTCGGTAGTAGAGATCTTCGCGAAACTTGCCCATCTCGACAGCTTTTTCTAGATCGATGTTCGTAGCCGTGATCACGCGGACGTTCACTTGCACTGTCTTTGTGCTTCCGACGGGCTCGAAGCAGCGCTCTTGAAGGGCGCGAAGAATCTTCACTTGCAGCGACGGCTCAAGGTCGCCGATTTCGTCTAGGAAAAGAGTGCCACCGTCCGCCATTTCAAAGCGGCCGACGCGATTGGAGATGGCGCCGGTGAACGCGCCTTTCACGTGACCGAAGAGCTCACTCTCCAGAAGCTCGGAAGGGATGGCGCCGCAGTTGATCGGAATGAAGGGGCCCGTCGATCGTGATGAGCTGAAGTGAATCGCGCGAGCCACAAGCTCTTTTCCGGTTCCAGATTCTCCGGTGATCAAGATTGTGGAATCTGAGTCTGCAACACGCTCGACAAGATCTAAAACGTGGCGGATGCCTTCTGAGGTTCCAATAATCTGATCAAATTTTTGCTTTGTTTTCAGGGCGGACTTAAGCTGTTGGTTTTCTTGAGCCAGTTTTTTGTGGGCCATGGCCTTGTCGACAAGACTCATCAGCTCTTCAATACCGAAGGGCTTGGTAACAAAGTGGAAGGCCCCTTTTTGAGTAGCCGAGATCGCAGTTTCAATCGAGCCGTGGCCGGTGAGAATGATCACCTCGCACTGGGGATGCTGCTTTTTCAGAACATCCATGAACTCAAGGCCATCTCCATCGGGAAGATTCAAGTCGATCAGCGCTAGATCCACAGGATGGTCCCCCTGGATGACGATCTTCGCTTCTTCGATTCGATTGGCCGTGATCACACTGTGGCCTTTGCGATCGAGAATTCGGAAAAGAGCGGTTCGCAGACTGGATTCATCTTCGACGATCAGAATACGGGGACTCTTCATGAACCTTCCTTCCATGGTGGGTTCGAAACTCTTCTATTTATCGTAATTGGGTTTTGACGGGACTGTCAAAAAATCCGCTAGGGAGCGGGCTTTCGGGCCGGACGGGAGTCGCGGGGCAAGGAAATTTTTGCCCGGGAACCCCGACCATGGACGCGTTCAATCGACAGCCGGCAGCGAAGTTCGGAAAGAATCTTTTCAAAGCTTGAAATTAAGGGCAGGGGGCTTTCCTGGTCCGTGAGATCGGAATCAACTTCCAAGTTCCATTGAATCTCGGTGGCACTCTCACTTAAAGACACGATGATCTCGTTGCGCAGATTCGGATCTTGCTGACGAGCCTTCTCGAGCGCCTGCAGGGCCCAAAGGGCCAAGCTCTTCCACACGCTGAGAAGCCAAGTCTGGCGGGTCTGACAGTAAATCGGCTTGTCGCTTAAGAGAGGCTTAATTTTAAGACCCTTCAGACGTGTCGGGATTTCGAGGATCTTCAGGAACCTTTGCATGAGCTCGACCAAGTCGACGGTCTCTTCCTTGTCCAAGCCTGGATCCCGCGCGTACAGCAACAGGTTTTGAACGATATCGCGACACTTGAGGATGGCCCGTTCAATCTCTTCAACATCTGGTCGAAGAGGATCATCGGGTTTCAGATCCATCTTCAGCATCTGCGCAAAGGTCAAGAGTCCCGCCAGTGGGTTGTTCAATTCATGGGCGAGCGAACTGCTGATCGTTCCCATTTCGACCAAACGAGAAGTTTCCAGAAGTCGTCTTTGGATTTCAAGATTTTCGGTCACATCGCGATAGAAGTGAGCGTAAAGACGTTGCGAGCTTAAAATCTTTTGGCCGCGCACTTCCCAGGTCTGATTTCTATGAGCGACTTGGAAAGTCTGTCCTAGTTTGCAGCCAGGGCAGGGAGCCTCGCGATCAAAAAGCAACTGATGGCACTTCTTCGGGCCACTTCCATCTTGAGAGGGAACATTGGACTGAATGACGAAGTAGTTTTCATCGATCAGAAGAAGCGGGTCCGAGAGGGCCTCGAAAGTTTTTTCCCACTGGGCCTTAATAACCGCAAGCTTTTCCAGCTCTTGGATTGCGTCCAGAGAAAGGGAGATCGCTTCAGCGACCTGATTCAAAAACTCGGACTCGTCCTTGGTGAAAGTTCGAGGCTCCGAGGCCATCAGGAAAATGGAACCCCGTTTGTCGTGCCGATCGTACAGAAACAGACGATGAATCTGATAATCAAACTTCTGTCGAAGTTCCTGCAAAGAGGACTCATCATCCGGCTTCAAAACGATTTTAATCCACTGCACTTTCAACAGTCTTGAAAGACAATCGTTCATCAAACTTTCTAAGTCCTGAAGACTGCGCGCCGAGGGCAGTTGAACAAGAAGTCTTTGAAAAGCCTCAACGCGTTCGTGAGTGACAAAAAGTTTTCGGCGCATTTCGCTTAAATATCGCGCGCGCTTTTCCACACGGTGCTCGAGCTCGTTCTGAAGGGCTTCCAGTTTGTGGGCCTCTTCGGACTGCAAAAGCGAAAGCTGTTCGTCCTGTTGCTGTTCTTGAGACTGCGATAAAGATTGAATCAAAATCTGATCCAGACGCCGGTCTTGAAACGAATCCAGAAACGCCGTGAAGTGATACTTAGAGTGAAGCTCCTGAAGGGCTTCCAGAGTTTCTTGACCCGAGCAGACGGGAAGGATCTGCAAAAAGGGGTTGAGCTTCTTCCAATTTTCAAAGTGATCTTGAAAGGCCGGATCCGACGTTGTTTCCAGCGAAAGCGCGATCACTTCGAAGCGCTGACTTTTCAGATCACGCGGGCGATCTTCCCAGCGCCGAAAGGCAAGGGCCCCCCATTTCTCGAGGATCTGAGAGTCCCAGGCACCCACCATCAACAGTCGTGAATCTAGAGTCGACATGTTGAAACAAAGTCCTTGTGGTTCAGGATTTCAAAGTCAGCCACTTCAAGCTGGTCTTGAGGGACCTCGCCGACATGTTCGCCATACTTGAAATAGCAGGTGGTGCAACCGAGCTCTTTTCCGTCGCGAATTTCTTGAGACAGACGATTGCCAATCACAAGAAGCTCAGGTGGTTGAATCTTCAATCGAGCCAGAATATCGGCAAACGCCACGCGCTTGCGTTCTTTCGCAAGACTGTTCAGAAAATACAAACCTTGAAAGTACGAAGACAGCTGGGCTCGTTTGGCCTTTTCCTTCTGAGTTTCCACGATTCCCGAGGTGACCAGGAACAGGGGACAGCGCGGGCTTAGAAGTTTCAGGTTCTCAAGCGCGCCCGGCAGCAAGTGGAGTTGCGCCGGCAGCGGGGGCGAGTAAAAGGCTTGAATGCCAGCTTGGACCATCTCGGGTGTTGCGGGTTGACCATACTGATCGGCCAATTTATGAAAAATTTTCTGATGGCTCATGGAAAGGGCGCCGAGGCGACGGCCATTTTCAAAATCCTCGAAGGACGCGCGCAGACCGAGAGCGCTCATGGCGTCGTAGGCCGCCCGCGAGGCGATCGGGACCAAGACCCCGCTGGTATCAATCAGGGTGTCATCAAGGTCGTAAGCGATGGCCTTAAACGTCATGAGCCCTCATTTCGAATGAGAGCCTGCAGTCCTTCACGAAAATGGGGCCAGACCTGATCCAAGTCGCCATGCTCCTGCTCCTCGAGGCACACCACGGGGATGCGATGCTCCAGCCATCCATACTGCCCTAAACTCCCCGGTGTGGGGTAGCCAATATCCTCGCGAGCTTCGTAGGGGTTCCCCCGAGTCAAAATCTCGGCAAAAGGCCGCCCCGGAGCGCCTGTGTAGACGATGCAGGGTTTCCACGAGTGAAAATGGAAAATAACTTTCGGATTTCGCGACTGAATCAGCTCGACGAGCTTTTGCACTTCGGGCTCACTGTTCGCCCGCGGGCCAGGGTAGTAGCGGTTTTTCTCGGTCGAAGGCGCCCAATCCCGCGATGGAAAGTTCCGATTCAGGTCGACACCATTGGCGTTGGTGCGCTGGCGGCGAGCGTAACCGTCGCCATTCAGGCACGGGATGAGGATCCAGGGGTGGTCGTCGAGCGTCGAGTGGTTTTTGAGCCACAGACAAAACTCCTCGGCTAGGCGCACGCCTTCGGGCTCGTCACCGTGAACGCCTCCGATGAAAAGGTAGGGACGCTCGTCTTTCCTGTGGACATTTTGTAACAGCTCGAGATCTTTGCCTGATGCCGTAAGGCCCCACGTCGGATTGCGCTCGATCCAGGGTCTTTCCGGTGTTAGACTTTTTCCTTGCATACTTTTATTCAAACTGATTTTTTGAAGAAAGAAAAGCGAGGAGCAGAATGACTCAAACCTCAAAGTCTTCATCGCATCCGCTGACGGCTGTGATTCTAGCTGCTGGCAAGGGGGCTCGGATGAAGTCCCCACTTCCGAAAGTTCTTCACCCAGTTGCGGGTCAGCCCATGATTTTGAGAAGTCTTCAGGCGGCGCGCTCGGCCGGGGCGACGGAGATTCGTCTTGTGGTCGGTCACGGGCAGAACCTTGTTCGTCAAGTTGTGGAAAGCACAGGTGCGCACTGTTTCGAGCAAAAAGAGCAGCTGGGCACCGCACACGCAGTTCGCTGTGCTCAAGTTGAAGACCTGGAGGGCGATGTTCTGATCATGAACGGCGATCATCCGCTGGTGGAAGCCCAAGACCTGAAAGCTTTGCTTGAAAATTTCCGCGAGCTCAAAGCCGATTTGGCCGTGGTCACCGCTGTCGTTCGGAAACCAGGGGAACTGGGGCGAGTCGTTCGCCACAAAGGCGAGCTCAAGGCGATTGTGGAAGCACGTGATGCTTCGGCTGAAACTTTGAAGATTCGCGAGATCAACACGGGCTTTTATGTCGTGAAGGCTCAGTTGCTGAAAGAGCTGCTGCCTGAAATTCAGAATTCGAATTCGAAGGGTGAGTACTATTTGACCGATATCATCCTGATGGCCCAGGAAAAAGGTTATAACGTGCAAGCCCTCACCACCAGTTCGCGGGTCGCTCACGGAGTCAACACCCAAGCGGAACTTTCAAAGGCCAGCCGCTATCTTTTTCTTCAGAAAGCAAAGCGCTTGATGGAAGAAGGGGTCCTGATTCTCGATCCTCAATCCGTCTACATCGAAGAGCCCGTGAAAGTGGGCGCGGGAAGCGTGATCTACCCGAACGTTTTTCTTCGCGGCCGCACCGAGGTCGGAGCCTTCTGTGTTCTCGAACCGCAAGTTTTTGTGTCGGACTCGATGATCGGGCAAAGTGTTCAGATTCGCCAAGGAAGCTACGTTGAGAAAACAGAAATCCGTAACAACTGCACCGTCGGGCCGTATGCACGATTGCGCCCCGAAACCGTGTTGAGTGAAGACGTTCACATCGGAAATTTTGTTGAGGTTAAAAAATCGAAAATTGGAAAGAAGTCCAAAGCCGCTCACTTAGCCTATATCGGGGATGCCGAAATTGGCGAAGACTGCAACATTGGCTGTGGCGTGATCACTGTGAACTATGCGGCTGATCGCAAAAAGTACAAAACGAAAGTGGGAAATCGCGTTTTTGTTGGCAGCGATGTTCAACTGATCGCTCCCATCGAAATTGGCGATGATGCCCTCGTCGGCGCCGGCTCGACGATCACCAAACCTGTTCCCGCCAAGGCGCTGGCCGTTGCGCGTGGACGTCAAACGAACATTGAAAATTACACTCCCAAAAGTCCCTCTTCCGTTCAAACTCAGGACAAGGAATAAAGCATGTGTGGTATTGTTGGCTACCTAGGCCCTCTGGAACCCAAAGACGTGATTTTGCAAGGATTGAAGAAACTTGAATACCGAGGCTACGACAGCGCGGGTGTCGCCATTCTTCACGATGGCAAAGCGAAACGAATTCGCGCCTCCGGCAAACTTTCAGCTCTCGAAGAAAAACTGAAGACTGAAAAGTTCAACGGGAATTTAGGAATCGGTCACACGCGCTGGGCCACTCATGGGGCTCCCACTGAACGAAATGCCCATCCCCACCAAGTGGGTGGAATCAGCCTGGTGCATAACGGAATTATCGAAAACTACCAAGAGATTCGCGAAGAGCTGATTCAAGGGGGATCTGAAATCCTTTCGGACACCGACTCGGAACTCGTCGCACATCTTGTGGCCCGTGAGATCGAAAAGACTCGAAATCTGTATACTGCTGTCGAAAACGTGCTTCCGCGATTGCGAGGGGCCTTCTCGATCGTCGTCATTTGGGACCAGGCTCCCGATGAAATGGTGGCCTTTAAGGATGGTCCCCCGTTGGTCGTAGGACTTGGGGACAAGCAGTCTTTTGTGGCATCGGATGTCCAGGCCCTTTTGACCTACACGAAAAAGTTTATCTATCTTGAGGATCGCGAAATCGTGCGCGTGAAGGGCGACAAAGTCGAAGTCTTCACCTCGCGAGGCACACCCCTCACGAAGAAAGTCGTCGAGATCAACTGGAACCCCGAGATGGTCGAAAAGGCGGGCTACGCTCACTTCATGCTGAAAGAGATCTACGAGCAGCCTCGCGCCGTTGCAGCTGCTCTCGAGCCTCACGTGAACGCTCAGGCCCATGAGGTGCAGCTGCAGGTGGAGGGTCTCAGCTCTGCGGAACTGCAGGGCCTGCTCAAGTCCACGAATCGCTTCGCCATTGTGGCCTGCGGAACAAGTTACTACGCCGCTCTTGTTGCCAAGTATTTGATCGAGCAGATTGCACAAATTCCTGTCGATGTCGACATCGCCAGTGAGTTTCGCTACCGAAATCCCGTTCTCGAGCCGGGAACCCTTTTCATGACGATTTCGCAAAGCGGAGAAACCGCTGACACGCTTGCAGCCCTGCGCTTGGCGAAGGAAAAGGGTCTTCGCACTTTAAGTCTATGCAATGTGAAGAACTCTTCGATCGATCGGGAAGCCCATGCGAAGTTTTATATGCGCAGTGGGCCCGAGATCGGGGTCGCAACTACGAAGGCCTTTACTTCAACAATCGCAGTGCTTTCGTGTTTGGCCCTGGCGTGGGGAAAAGCGAAAGGGCACCTGAAGAAAGCCGACGAAAATGAGATGGTTCGCGCTCTCCTAGCGGCTCCTTCGCAGATCGAAGTTGTTTTGAACTACGACAAGTACTTCGATGTGGCGGCTCACAAGCTTGAGCACTACCGCGGCTTCTTGTACATGGGGCGCGGACTCGCGTATCCAATCGCGATGGAAGGCGCTCTGAAGATGAAGGAGCTCGCCTACCTGCATGCGGAAGGTTACGCGGCCGGTGAGATGAAGCATGGCCCGCTTGCTTTGATTGATCATCGAATGGCGATCGTCATGCTTTGCCCGAAGGACCAATGGTACGAAAAGACGATCTCAAATCTTGAAGAAGCAAAAGCCCGCGGGGGTCAGATTATTTCGATCGGAACCGGTGAGGATGAAAAACTTCGCAATAAGAGCGAGTACTATTTGTCCTTGCCGCAGACTCATTGGATCGTAAATCCTCTGCTCGCCACCGTGCCCTTGCAGCTTCTGTCGTATCATATGGCTTCACATTTGGGTTACGATGTCGATCAGCCTCGAAATCTTGCGAAATCCGTCACCGTTGAATAAGGCGGTGACCCTTCGCGGGGCGCGCGCGGGCGACGTTTCTAAACCGAGTGTTGTTCTAACGACTGACGCTTAAAAGTTGATAGAAGGAATAAGTCCGCTTGACGAAGTCGACAGTCTCGCGACCACGCGCCTGACCATAGACGAGATTCTTGTACACCTCTTCTTTTTCAAGAAGGGGGAGTGCGGCCTCTAGATTTTTCCAGCGATAGGGATTTTGCCCCTGCTTACGAACCAGATCCATCACGTCAAACATATGCGCAATCCCGATATTGTAGGAAGCGAGCGTGATCAGCAGTCGGTCTTTCGGATCGCGAACTTCCGCCCACTCTTGCCACAGATGTTTCAAGTAGCGCGTTCCACCCCAAATGCTTTCAAAAGGATCTTCGCGATCGCTGATTCCCATATGGGACGCGGTCTGCAGAGTGAGCTGCATCAGACCCTTCACGCCCGTGTAGCTCACAGCTGCGGGATCCCATTGAGACTCCTGATAGGCCACGGCGGCGCTCAAAGTCCAAGGCAATCGAACCTCTTGAGCCGCTTCTTGGAAGGCTGGCTTAAACTGAGGCAAGATTTCTTCCACGCGCTTGTAGAAGCGACGAATGTCCGAGTCCTTTAGCGTTGAAACCGTAACGTTATAGCGGTGCTCGAGCGATGCCATGTCTCCAGTGCGGGCGTCCTTGCGATGCCAGGAATTAAGCAAAACGAGAAGGTTTTCATGGCCGTGACGAACCCACCAAACATGATGATCCTGCGTTGGGATCTCTTTCAATTTACGAACGTTCAGGTAGGGTTGAATGGCAAAGATGCCTTCTTTAAGTTCCGAAACAAAGCAGTCCGCTTTCAGGTCCTCAAGCGCAAGGACTTCCTTTTTCAAGGGCCACTGTCCTACGAGAACTCGTAGCGTAGAAAGATTCTGTGTCTCTTCTAAGGAAATATGGCGATGGCAAAACAGGCCCTTCTGAATTTCCTCAAGCAAGGGGCCGGGTTGCGCAAGTTCTCCTAAGTCCAAATCTTGGCGAGACACAACAATCTGACCGCGGCCCTCGGCAAAGGCCTTACGCAGTTTTTCGGGCGATCGGAATGTGGTCGTCTTCAGCCGAAGACCCGTGTGTTGCGAGAATTCGTGAAGTCGATCTGAATCAAGACCCCATGTTGAACCGGATTGGCCTTTGAGAAGGGTCAGCGGGTTTTCAAGGATAAGGACTTCGATCGGCTCGAGATCTTTCGCGCGTTTCAAAGCTTGAGCTTCTTGAAACGGCAAAGGTTCAAAACTCGCGGTGGCCGTGATGAAAGAAACAAGAAGTAAGGTCAGGCCGATTGAAGTCAGGTTCAATCTTTTCATAAATGTGGAACGGGTCTACTCCCATCGGGAGGGCGGTTCAAGACGCGAACCCCCCAAAATGGTCATTTTTCAGCCACAATTGGAAAAAATTCTAGAGTGAAGGCTCTGAAAGCGCTGCAGTTCGTTCTGAGGAAAGCCACGTCAGGAGCGATTTTTGCGCAAGATCAAGTTGACGCTGCTTCTTGAGCACTTTGTCTCGGGGCGCGTCTTGTAAAGGTAAAGGCGGAAGAAGACCAAAATTGATGTTCGTCGGCTGGAAGTGCTCAGCCCGCGTAGGATCTGTAATCGCCTGCAAAAGCGATCCCAGAGCGGATTCCCGGGGAGGGGGCTCAACAGGAAGACCCCGAATTTTCCGATTCAAAAAGTGTGCAACCAAAAGTCCAATCGTGGTCGATTCGAAGTAACCTTCCACACCGGTGATTTGTCCTGCGAAGAAAAGATTTTCATCGCGCTTGGAGGAAAGATCCAAGTTCAAGAGTCGCGGAGAATTGATGTAGAGATTTCGGTGAATGCTTCCTAGCTTTAAGAACTCTGCGTTCTCAAGCCCCGGGATCAGTCGAAAGATTCGAGTCTGCTCGCCGTAGGCCATGCGAGTTTGGAATCCCACCATGTTGTAAGCCGTGCCTTCTTTGTTGTCTTGGCGAAGTTGAACAACGGCGTAGGGGTAGCGACCTGTCTTAGGATCAGTCAATCCCACGGGCTTCATTGGACCAAAGCGTAGAGTTTGCGGGCCACGCTCGACCATCACTTCAATCGGCATACAGCCTTCGAAGAAGGGAGTGATTTCGAAATGCTTCGGTTCGATCTTTCGTGCGTTTTGAATTTCTTCGATGAGTTTCACGTACTGCTCTTTGTTCAAAGGGCAGTTCACGTAATCCGGAGTGCCCTTGTCGTAGCGGTCAGCCTTCCACGCGATGTCCATATTGATGGAATCGGCATCCACGATGGGGGCGATGGCATCGAAGAAATAAAGAAAGTCGCCGCCGAAATGCTCTTGCAACGAGCGAGACAGATCATCGTGCGTGAGCGGGCCGGTCGCGATCACGGCGGGGCGAGGAATTTCGTCAAGCGAGTGAACTACTTTTTGTGAAATGGAAATTCTGGGATGTTGTCGAATGGACTCGGTGACAAGTTGAGCGAAAAGATCTCGGTCTACACCAAGAGCTTGTCCGGCAGGCACGTAGGCCTTTTTGGCGCACGACAAAATGAGCGAGTTCAGTTTTTCCGCTTCCCATTTCAGCTGAGCCGGAGCGCTTGTGGGTGTTAGGCTGCCAAAGGAATTTGAGCAAACCAATTCGGCAAAACGATCGGTTTTGTGCGCAGGCGTTGAAGTCTGTCCGCGCATTTCAATCAGTTCGACTTGATAGCCCTTTTGCGCCAACTGCCACGCACATTCGCTGCCCGCAAGGCCGGCTCCCACAACGGTGATTTTTTTAGTGGATAATCCGCTCATCTGTTGTTACTCCTGGGGCATGTCCGACATGGATTATGACGCGAAATTCAAATCGGGAACTGAAGTCCTACAAAAGCTCTTCGAAAATGGCAAGTCGCCACTTTCCGAGCAATTCATGCGTTGGAAGATGTGGTCGCGTTGGGACGAGATTGTAGGTTCTACAATCGCAAAATCCTGTGAACCCGTCGGCTTTCAGTGGGGCGCCTTGATTCTGTGGGTTCCGCACTCGACGGTCCTGCAGCAGATGCAGTTTTTAAAGCCGAACATTCTTCAGGCCGTGCAGAAGGCCTATCCGCAAATGCAGATCAAAGAGATCCGCTTCACCTTGGATCGTAAGCAGACTCCGCGCGAAGGAGATGCGAAGGACAAGGCCCAGCAGTTTGTTCAAAAAATGGAGAAAAAAAGCCCGCGCTCGGAGTAGCGGCCCGCGCCTCTCGCTTGGGCTTGAGGTTTTTGGGGAAGGGGAGGGGAGAGTGCATATCGCCTCGGCAAACGCGGGCTGTACAGATTTGACGAAATCTATTGGCGTCAATTTTGGCGACTACGGCAACTGGAAGTCGATCTTAAATGTGACCAATTCGACTCTTGAGTATCTGAGTTTGGTCGATGGCGAAATGCAACAGCTTCGCATCGAAAGAGCGGGAGCTTTTTTTGTTATTTCGCGCGAGGTAAGTTTTGCAAAACCCAGTTGGACCGAATACCCGAATCACTTTTCATACACAGTCAAAGCGAAACGAATCACAAAGTAGTGCCTTTTTTCCTCAAGATCACCACCACTCGAAAGTAGTCAAACCAACCCCGAGGGAAGGCTCTCCCAAAACCCGAGTTCGGCTTGGCGAAGGGCGTTGCTCCGTAAGCCCCTTTGCCAAACGCATGTCTGAGGGTTTTGGGAGAGCCTTCCCTCTCACGGGGTGGGTGCGCTGAACTGCTGGATGGATCAAAGTTGGACCATTTCTTGTAACTGACGTACTTGTTCGGATTTAAACAAGCAAAGGAGCCTTTATGATCAAGAAACTTGCCGTTTTGGGTCTGTCGTTTACTTTTTTGACAGGAACAGCCTACGCGACTGAGTCGTTTGTCGCTTGCGGTGGTGCCTCCGCAGCGATCTCAACTGAGAAGGGTAAGTTTCAAGTTTGGGAAAAGGTTGATTTAGAACTTAACACGGAAGAGGGTTATCTGGCCTACGACCGGTATATCGGGATTATTGGTCAACCTCAGAATCAATCTTATCGTGAACTGACGGCATGGGAGCGATTTAAGCTTAACAGTTCAAGCACTCGCGACTCTGGCCGATTCACTGATCTTCAGGAACTTGGGGCCGCCGAAGCTGGAGACCTTATCAGCGGGATTAACCCAGAAGACGTTGAGAAGTTTTATACCGGAGAAACATTTTGGTCCGGACGACGAGGATTCTTAATTAAACTCAAAGACGGGAATGTCATCTTCAGCACCGGAATGGTCTACTCTTCTGATCAAAAGCACTGTCAGATCGCCAAAAAGTAATCCCGAGAAATCTGTCCACACAACAACTCGCGCCCAAAAGTTCAAAAAAGAACAAGGGCGCAAGTCTTTCCCCTTCTTTTGTTCTTACCCCCCAAACTCGAAAACCCCGAGGGAAGGCTCTCCCAAAACCAGAGTTCGGCTTGGCGTGAGGGGTTTCCCCGCAAGCCCTAATGCCACACGCATGTCTGAGGGTTTTGGGAGAGCCTTCCCTCGGGGACTGGTCGTCGAGTTAGACCCTCGCCTACGAGCTTTTCAAAAACTCTGTGATTTCGTGACCGACCGAGAGATCTCGGAGGATTCGGCGATGGCCGAGTCCTTGAGTGGCGAGCGCTCGGGCCCCATTCCAGGCTTGGCTTAGCTCTTGGAAATCGGAGAAAGGAACCTCGCGATCGTCCATGTCGTGAATGAGCAGAGTCTTCGCGAGTTCCGGAATTCTTTGATTAATCAAGCTTCCTTCTTCGGCCGTGATTCCTGTTTCGCGCTCGATCATGTTTTGAAAGCGCGAGCGGGCCGCTCTCGACAGACGAATTTGATCGTTGTAGCGCGAGAAGACGCCGCTGATTCGGGAGGGGGCCGAGACAATGACAACCTTTGGGGGAAGGGTGAGGTGTCGACTTAAGAGTCCTACTACGACGCCGCCAAGTGAGTGTCCCACGACTCCATGAAGAGGAACATTCAACTCACTTAGGTCAGCGACTAGGGCTTGTGCGATGTCGGGGGCCGTTGTTCTAAATCCGGGAGACTCGCCATGAGCGGGGCCATCCCAGCCCATCACGCGAAATCCATTTTCGATCAAAAGAGGAATCCACTTATGAAAGGCAGAGCCGCGCGATTCCCATCCGTGAACGAAAGCGATCAGGGGATCTTGCACGTTTTCGCCCCAGAAATAGACTCGGCGACCGGATTGAAGAGTTTCAGTTTGGGCCTGTTGCAGAATCTCACGCTCTCGAGTTGAAAGCGGAAGGCGGCGCGGGCGAAGGAAAAGTTCGCAGGCCACTTTCGCGGAAAGATCGGGGGCCACATTGGAAGTTACTTGAAAGGCTAAGGGTATAAGTTGTTTCATACTTGACATTGTCAGGTTAAAGCTTGACAGTGTCAAGTCCAAGTCTCAAAATAGGGCTATGAGTAAGCAAGAAACACTGAAAAATCAAATACTTGATGAATCTGTTAAAATCCTGGGTCAGCAGGGTCTAGCGGGCTTAAGCCTGCGTGAAGTGGCTAAAAAACTGAAGGTCACTCACCAAGCGCCCTACCACTACTTTCCCGACAAAAACAGCCTTCTTCTGGAACTTAAGAAAGAGGGATTTTCGCGACTCAGTCGCGTGATGGAAAAAGCGATTCGCGATACCTCTCTACCCGTTTTCCAAAAGATGGAAACACTCGCGATGTCTTATTTTGATTTTTGCTTAGAAAATCCGGGTTACTTTCGCGCGATGTTCACATCACCCGCAGAATATCGCTCCCTTCGGGTTGCCGAAGCTCAACAGGCTTTTGCCTTGCTTCTAGAATCTGTTCAGCAACTTCAAAAAGAGGGCTATCTCAAAACTCAGAGTCCCGAGATGATCGCGATGGTTTGTTGGAGTTCCTTACATGGATTGGTTTCGCTAGCTCTTGATGAGTATCCGGTGATGGGCGGGAAGTACCAGTCCCGAGAACTCGCTCTTCAGATGACTCGAACCCTTCATGGTCTGTATCGCTTGACGGCTCTACCGTCCTGATTCGCTCTCGGAAGACTGTACGGATTTTCGCAGCATTGTTTTCACGTGAGTCTTTCTTTGCGAACCACCCAGCATATTTTTGATTTGATCGTGAATCGAAGGATCAGAAATCAAAGCGCCAAGAGTGCCTTCACCATTTTCAACTTTAAGGAGAATGCGATCCAATCGTTGAAAGGACTGATCCGCTCGATCGGTGACCTTTTTGAAGGACGAAGAGCTGTCTTCAAAGTTGGCCATAATCTTTCCCACACGATTGGAATCGTTCATCGTTTTAAGTAAAAGATGGGCTTCGTTGATGATTTCAAAAATCTTTTCCGTTTCTTTCCCTTTGTCGCTCAGGATATCGATCAGATCCGTTGAAACTTTGGCGGAAACTTCGGTCCCGTCCTCAAGTGAAGGTGCTTCCGGAGAGCCCGCCGTCAAGTAGATATACTTATCGCCAAGCGCCCCCTGCGTGCGAATCTCAGCTTCGATTCCGCGCGTGAGCTTACGAAAGTCGGCGCTTCGGATCACCATATGAACACGAATTTTTCGACCATCAAAATCAAAGCCCTTCACATTTCCAATCGGAAGACCTGCTAATGAGACGACCGCTCCAGGATTCAGACCCTGAACCTGATCGAATTTTACGTATAACGAGTTCTTGGGTTGGAAGAAGTGATTATCTCCACCAAGCATCATAATGGAGATCAGAATCACAACCATTCCGATCAGGATGAAGACTCCACTCATCAGGAGCTGTCGGCGGTATTCCATTAGGCGATCTCCCCTTCAATAAACTTCATAATCAAATCGTGAGTTTCCGTATACAGATCCGAGCACAGAACCGTATCCGCGACTTTTCCCTTCAAAAGGTAAACGATCTTATCGCAAACGGCTAAAGCTGTAGGCATATCGTGAGTCACAAGAATCGAAGTGGCCCCTTTTTTCTTCAGCTTCAGAATGTGCTCCTGAATTCTTTTGGTATTGAAGGGGTCTAGGCCCGCCGTGGGCTCATCGTAAAGAATGACTTTTGGATTCATCATAAGAGCGCGCGCAAGTCCGACACGCTTCTGCATTCCACCCGAAAGCTGCGAGGGAAGTGTCTCTTCGTTACCCGCAAGCCCCATTTCGCTTAAGACTTCTCGGATGCGGGCTTCGATTTCGGCTTCGGTCATCTGCAGATGTTCACGAAGGGGGTAGGCTAAGTTCTCGTACACACTCATCGAGTCAAACAGAGCGCCACCCTGAAAGACATAAGCCACTTTCTGGCGAATTGGAATCAATTCGTTTTCTGACATTCGGGTGATTTCAACCCCGTCAATTTCGATCGAACCCGAGTCGGGTTTTTCTAGGCCGATCAGGCTGCGAAGAATGACGGACTTTCCGACGCCAGAGCCCCCAATAAGCCCCAGGCACTCACCTTCGCGAACAAAGAAGCTGACCCCGTCGTGAACGACTTTCGAGCCAAAGGACTTCCTAAAATTGCGAACGTTAATCATGCCCATTTTTCAAAAACCCAAAAAAGTTTTGTTAAAAAGAAATCACCAACAAGAATCAAAATTGAAGAAACAACCACCGCGCGGGTCGTTGCAGCTCCAACTTCCTTCGTTCCTGAGCTCACATTGAGTCCGAAATAACAGGCCGGGACTGAGATAAAAAGAGCAAAGAAAACAGTTTTAAAAATTCCAGAGGCATAATCGTGGAAGTCGACTGTGGTTACAATTTTTTGAATATAAAAGAGAGCGTCAAGTTTTAGCTCACTGGTGCCTACGATAAGACTTCCAATGTTGCCAACTAAGTTCGCGATCGCGACAAGTAGGGGAAGGACAAACAGACACGCAAGGACTCTTGGGATCACAATGACTTTAATTGGGGACGTGCCGAGGGCTCGAATGGCATCAATTTGTTGGGTGACCGTCATGGACCCGATTTCACTGGCCATCCCGGCTCCGACGCGAGCGGCGATCATGAGCGCTGTGAAGACAGGCCCCATCTCGCGCAGAACAATCACAGCTACAAGTTTTGGAACATAGAGCTTGCCCCCAAACTTCTCAAGCCCCAATCCGAACTGCAAAGCCATCACCATCCCCGTGCTAATCGCGGTGATCATGATCAAAGGCAGCGAGCGCCACCCGATGGTGTAGATCTGCTCGACCAACAATTTCCAATACACTTTGCCTCTAAAAGTTTCTTCGACGATCTTTTTGAAAAGCTGTCCCAGACCGCCCATGAACACCAGGACATCACCAAGTCGCGTGCAAAAAACTTCAAACGTTGAAGACATCATGGGATTCGAAACCCCTTTTTAAAATCCTGGTAATGACCGAGTTCTTGTGAAAAATGCTTAAGAAGTCCGCCATAGCTGATGTTGACCACACAGTTGCCGTGTCGAACGGTCGTCACCGCTATTTTGACGGGGGATCGATCCACCGTTCCCACGGCAATGATTTCCAAAGCCGGATGACCTGAAACCTGCTGGGATTCACGCTTCTCGACTTTCACGCGGTCAATGCCCTTAATCGTGTCCATTGCGATTGCTTCAAGATCCGCATTCTGAGATTTGCACTCGCTTAAGTAGGAAATTGTGTTCGCAGTTCTTTCGCTGATCCAGGCCGAGTCGGCGATTTCTGTTTCCAAAGGAATGTAGGGTGAAGACGGATTCTGAAACGAAACGTTTGAAGCCTTCGAATTCGCTTCGAAAGGCACTTTCACTGAAATGCATGATGATAGGAAAAAGGTCATAAAGACCCCTATCAAGACGTGGTTCTGCATAGGGCTCTCATCGGAAAATTCGAAATGATTCAAGAGGGTTAAATCCTTGTTCTGGATGAAGATCCATTGGACCTTTGGATGAGTCAGAAGTTTGTCGGTCCAGTCATGGTGTCGATCATCCAGAGAGCTTCTCTGAAATCAGGATGACCTGACGGCTGGCATCGCTTGTGCTTTGAAATCTTACGAGAGAGTAGATCCTGGACTTTTATGGGGAGGACTCACTTTGGTCCGTAGTGTTTTGATTATGTTGATGACCCTCGGCGCTCAGATCTGGGCCCAGCCCGCGCGAACGGACGTTCAGGCGCAGATCACTTTTCAAAATGAAACCGTTCATCTTGAAATGTCGGGGCGACGGGATTGGAAGTATGATGTCACTCGTAAGGGTTCGAAGATGGACCTTGAGGTCGAGTCGTTGGATCCTGAAAGTCTTCGGAAATTGCAAGCGTTTAAAAATCGTCTGGTGAAATCCATCACTGTGAAAAAGAATCACTCGGCGGGACGTGATCTGATCAGCTTTGTCATGTCAGGTCCTGAAGTCGAACACTTTGATTATCTGACCGACGAGCCCTCAAGACTCATCTTGGATTTTTACCTGAATCCCGAGGCAAAAAAAGCTGAAAAAAAGGTCGAACCTGAAGCGGTGCCTGCGCCTACAGCAGCAAAAGCTCAGCGAGGTCTGGCGAGTGAGGTCGTAACCGTCGATCCCAATGGCGTTCAAGCCTTGGCCAGCAATCAAGCTAACTTCGGCCTATTCGATGGAGCGGACCCTAACTTTGAGCGCTTCACTATCAAGGACTACGAGATTCGTGAAGAATCCATCATCAAGAGCCGAGACCGATTCTACATTCACTTCCCCTGGCTTTTACGTCAGCCCTTGCGTTGGCATGAAGTCTTGAGTTCAGGCACCGTCTATCAGGTCAATCCGAAGGTGACGGACGAAAACAAACAGATGCGCCTTTTGCAGAAGCTTTTTGAAAAGAAGCGAAATCGAATCTTTCTGCAAACTGTCGAATGGTTTCACGACAAGTATCCGCAATCTGAGTACAACGAGATGATCGACTTCATGAAGGCTGATGTACGTTGGCGTTTGTATCAAGAAAGCGGCTCCTTGAAGGATTTTGATCGTGCGATTCAGGCCTATCGTGAGACTCTGCAAAAGAATCCAAAAAGCCCTCTTTATGATAAGACCTCTTTGCTGATTGCCATTCGATTGTACGAGAAGGCGGATTATCTGGCGGCTCTTCGGGCGTTCAATCAGCACATCGAAAATAAGGCAGCAGAATCGAGCTCCTCCCTGTCGCGAGAGCTCGCTCGGCTGGGGGTCGGACTTAGCTACATCCACTTAAAAAAGTTTGAAGAGGCCGAAAAGGTGCTTCGCGACGTTGAAAAGGACACGAGCTACGATGATATTCGCGAAGAAGCGGCTTATCATTTGGGCGATATCTTTGTCGTGTCCAAACAGTATGGCCGAGCCATCGAAGAATACGAAAGCGCGCGAAAAAAGTATCCCAAGGCGCAGGGTCGCTTCCCGAGTTCCTACTTCAATAAAGGCGAGGCTCAGTTTTGGTTAGGTAATTTTCGTAAATCTCTGGATGACTTTCGCGAGTACGTAAAACGCTTCCCTTCGGATTCCCATGCCCCATTGGCCCTCACCCGATTGGGAGAGAACTTAGAAATTCTCGGAGCGGATAAGTCGCGAGTCATGGGAGCTTATCTTGAGACCTACTTCCGCTACGGGGATAATCTGAATTCCACAATTGCCCGCATTCGAATGACGGCGGCGCGTATGAAGGGCATGAAGCCGAAAGAGGTTGAGGTCGCGGCTCAGGAGATCCTGGAGTTGTCGAAGCGAGTGGACTTTGTGGATGCTGACAAGCTTGCCACAATTCTCATCTCGGAGGGTTACAACGAACGGGGCGAGTACGACAAAACTATCGATCTGCTTGTTAAATACTATCAAAAGAATCCAACCATGAGTCATGCAGATCAATTCACAAAGCGAATCGTCGCAAACATCAATGAGAAGTTCTTTCAACTGGTCAAAAAGAAGGAGTTTATTGAAGGCCTGAAGGTTCATCAAAAGTATTCTGAAGTTTGGTTGAAGAACTCAGATCGATTAGACACGCGCTTTTATCTTGGCCGAGCGTTCGAATTTGCAGGGGTTCCCAAAGAGTCTGAGCGCTACTACCGTGAAGTTCTCAATCGCTTGTTGGCCGTTGAGGGTACGAATCGAGAACGTGAAATTCGAATCGTACAAGACCTGCCCTCAAAAGAAAGTCTTTATCTAAGATTGGCTGAAGTCCAAAACAACCAAGGGCGCCTTCAGGATGCCTACGAGTCTTTGCGACAAATCAAGAAGATTGAGTCCTTGAACGAAGAAGAGCAGATCGAGCGAGTTGTGCTGACGACCAATTTATTAACTGAGAAGGACCAACTGGATTCGGCTCGTCGCTTTGTTATGGAGCTTTTGAAAACCTGGAGAGGCGAGCCCTCTAAGCTTGATCGTCCCTATTTAAAGCTTGGAGAAATCGAAACAAAAAGCGGTCAATTTCGTGAGGCCCTCCGATCCTACAAAAAGATTCACGAAATCTATCAAGATACAAAGGTTTCGAACGATGACATTCACTTTAAATCTTTGGAAAGACGCCTTGAGCTTGCTGAGCGCTTAAAGGATGACAACGAGATGATCGAGGCCGCGACGCAGATGCTTGAAGCCTACGAGCAAGTCCGGCCTGTCGCTTCCATTCGCTACAAGCTTGGGAAAATTTACTTCAAACAGGGCCAGACGAAAAAAGCTGAACAAGTCTGGAGTGAATTTAAGGGTCCTCAATCAGATTTCTGGCAGAAGCTTGCGCGCGAGCAAGTACAGAACTTGAACTGGAGAGATGACTACAAAAAATATATCAACCGCATACCTGCGATGAGTCGGGATGAGGGGCAAAACTAATGGATTTCATCGGAACAAATTTTCAGTCTGAAGGCTTAAGACGTGTTCAAAACGAAATCAAATCCGTTCAGAACTCACCATTTCCAGTTTCTGTCGTTGGATCACGTGGGTCGGGTAAGACAAGCTGGGCCCTCGCTCTTGCGAAGTTGCGCGGTCCTTTCCATATTGTTGAGCCTGATCAAGCTCCACGAACCGTCAAAGATTGGAAAAGCCTTTTCATCGACTTTTCAGCAAAAACTCTTCTTTTTGAAGATGTGGAAAAGTGGTCCGCCGCCACTCAGAATGCCCTTTCGGCTTATCTGCGTGAGGGCGCTCGCTTTGGGAAGGGAATCATCTCGACAGCCTCGTCTCAAATTCTGGTTCGAGTCCAAGAGGGTCTCTTTCGGCATGACTTGTATCATCGGCTGAATGTTCGCTCGATCCAACTTCCCCGTTTGAGCGAGTGTCAGGACGATATTGAGTCCACCGCCCAGTTTTGGGTTCAGGTTCACAGCCTCGTGGCCGGGCGGTCCGCGCCGATTATAAATCCAGATTCCCTTGAGAAGCTCAAGTCGGTGGAGTGGACAGGGGATTGGACCGAATTTGTCTCGATTCTCGAGAGGGCTCTCACTTTCTGTTCTGAACAGATTCTTCCTGAGCATTTGGTGCTTCAGCCTAGCGAATTCGGCCTTAGCAAAGTGGAAGCTGGCTTAACACTCGCGGAAATGGAGAAGAAACTGATTCTTCAAACATTGCGGCTGACAGCTTCGAACAAGTCCCAGGCGGCTCGGCTGCTTGGAATTAGCATTCGCACTCTTCGAAACAAACTCAATGAGTACAAGCAGGAGGGATTCCATGAGCTTGTTTGATAAAACGGTGAACGGACTCCAGTCATCTCTTTCGATGAGACAGCTTCGCCATAGCATCACGACCTCAAACATCGCCAACGCTGAGACACCCGGTTATCAGGCGCAAAAGGTTGATTTTGAAAAGGCCCTTGAGAGAGCGATCGACTTAGAAGGAGCGAAAATTGGCTTAGAGAACAAGGGCGCAGGCGGGCACATTGCGCAAGTGCGACCCGACATCTATAACGACCCTGACGGTGAAGTCAATAATGACGGGAACACCGTCAATATTGAAAAAGAGATGGCCATGCTTTCAGAGAACGCGCTTCTCTACAAAGCGGCCTTGCAACTTATCAACAAGAAGCTTGCGGCTTTGAAGTATGCCGCAGGTGACGGTCGATAAAGGAGAAATTCATGGCTGATTTTATCACCGGTATGAGAATCGCAAGTTCGGGAATGGCAGCGCAAAGAATGCGTTTGAACACCATCTCTTCGAATCTTGCGAACATCAATACGACTCAGACTCCTGAAGGCGGTCCCTACCGACGTAAAGATGTAGTTTTCGGGGCGATGCCGGATGCTCGAAACTTTGGAGAAATTTTTTCATCCTCAGACCCTCGCGGACAGATGCACAGGGTCCAGGTCGTGGACGTGCTTTCTGATACCCGCGCGCCGTTGATGAAGTATGAGCCTCACCACCCGGACGCAAATCCAGACGGTCTTGTGGCGTATCCCAACATCAATACGATGGAGGAGATGACCAATATGATACAGGCGACCCGGGCCTACGAGGCTAACGTCTCGGCTTTACAGGCCAGCAAGGACATGGCTTTGAGCGCTCTCGAAATAGGACGTTAGAACGGATTCGAAACTCGATTTTGGAAGTGAATGAATTTTGACGCTATAATTATTTAAGGAAGAACTTTAAGTTCTTTCCCCCAAAGAGGTGAGACCATGGACGGTTTTACGATTAAAAATTCAGCAGGATCCCTCGATACGGGGCTTCTGCGAGTCAATCAGAACTCACAAAGCCGTCTCACATCTGGCGAAAGCGACTCTCTTTCGGGAGCGGGTGCTGCACAAGGTGGAAGCTTCGCGGATACACTGAAAAAAGCCATCGATGAAGTCAATACCCTTCAGCAAGTTGCGAATAAAAAGGCTGAGGATTTATCTGTGGGAAAAACGGATAACGTCGCCGAAGTGATGATCGCGACTGAAAAAGCCGACATCGCCCTTCGAGTCATGGTCCAAGTTCGAAATAAAATTATTGATGCCTATAACGAAATTATGCGGATGCAAGTTTGAGGAGTGCTTAAGTGGATAAAATCTTTGGCGGTTTAATTCTACAGTTTCGTGAATTCTTCAAAAACCTGGGGCCGACAAAACGGCTCTCGGTTCTTGTGGTCTCGGTCATTACTGTTGCGGCTGTGATGACGATGCTCTTCATGGTTTCAGGACGTGACTTTGCGCCCCTGTTCACAAACATTCCAACTGATCAGATTGCGACGATCGTAGCGAAATTGAATGAAAAGAATATCCCCTATCACCTGAAGGATGACGGAAAAACAATTTCTGTACCAAAGGATCTTTTACACTCGACTCAAATGACCCTGATGGCCGAGATTGGTTCTCCCAAAATGGGAAATGTGGGCCTCGAAATCTTTGATAAGCAAGATTTTGGAATTAACTCCTACGCTCAAAAAATCAATCATCAAAGGGCCCTGCAGGGCGAACTGATGCGTGCCATTAACACTTTGACGGCCGTTCGCCAGTCGAAGGTCATTCTTGCGATTCCGAATAAGAAAACCTTCCTTGAAGAAGGCGGCAAGCCTTCGGCGTCTGTTGTCGTTGAACTTCACCAGGGTAAAGAGCTGACGGCGGATCAAGTTCGGGGCATCCGATTTCTCGTCGCCAACGCTGTCGAGAGCATGGACCCCGATCGCGTGACTGTCCTCGATGAGCGCGGAAAAGTTTTGACGCGCGAAATGAATGGCGTCACAGCGGGAACAGATGAGCTTCTGGACATTAAACAGAAAATTGAATCTGAAATCGAAAACCGCATTGAATCGATTCTAGGAAAAGTCGTAGGTCATGCAAAAGTTGTCGCGAAAGTCGACGCCACTCTTCAGCATCGGATTATCTCGTCTGTTGAAGAATCCGTAGATCCCGAAAAGACGGCCATTCGAAATCAACAATCCGAAGAAGAGTCTTTGGACGGTGCGCGCGTCAGCCCCACCGGAGTTCCGGGATCAAGAGCGAATCTGCCGGGCGCCGAAGATTCTCAGCAAATTGGTTTCAAACAGGACGTCAAAAAAGAAATCAAGACCACAAACTTTGAAGTTCCCAAGACCATCAAGAACATCAAAGAGGCGGCTGGAAATCTAGAAAGACTGAGTGTTGCTGTCGTTGTCGATGGAATGACTCAGACAACCACGAAGGAAGATGGAACGACAGAATCAAAGTGGGTTCCTCGATCGGCCGAAGAGATCGCCAAGTACGAAACTCTGGTGAAGAATTCGATCGGGTTTAACGCCGCCCGCGGCGATACAGTAAAAATCGAGAATATTCAGTTCCAACCCGAAGACTTTTCGGAAGCTGAGCGACTGCTCACAAACTTAGAACGCCGAAAGCTCCTGCATGCGCTCTTCAAGTGGGCCCTGCTAGGGTTCTCTCTGGCCCTTTTCTTCTTCATCGTTGTTCGACCTTTCATGCAGTGGATTACCGACAGCTTCCAAGACACTGTGGATGAAATGTTGCCACGAACAATCGAAGAACTTGAAGAGCTTCAGTCTGTCGACAGCACTCTGCCTGGAATGAGTTCAGCATTACCTGTCCTGCAAGAATCAGTGGATCCAGAGAAAGCCGAGAGCGAGCTTCTGAAGGATCGTATCTTAGGAATCATGACCAAGGATGAAGAAAAGGCAGCGAATGCCTTTGGAATGTGGCTTGTAAGAAAGGATACGTAATTCGATATGGCGATTAAAATCTATAAACCTGACCATCTCGAGTATGAATCGTTAAAAGGCTTCGATAAGGCTGCGATTCTTATTAACTTCCTTGGTAAAGACGCCATTAAGATCCTCTTGAAATATATGGAGGACGGCGACATTCGAAAACTCCTGAGTGTCATGAATAAGTATCGAGTTGTTCCGATCCATGTGACCAAGCGTGTCCTTGAAGAGTACTACGAAATGATCTCGGAATCCGAGGAGTACATATTCTCAGAATCCGTCACAAGCAAAGATATGATCGTCGATGCCTTGGGTGAAGACCGTGCGCGAGGAATCCTAGGGGGTCTTAATATTGCCTCTGGTTCAGCTCGAACTCTTGAGTCCTTGGAAATGGTCGACGCCAAGTCGCTCGCGACCTTCCTTGTCAGCGAGCACCCTCAAACTGTCGCGGTGATTCTGTCGCATCTTGAACCCGAGAAAAAGGGCGAGGTCTTGAAACGTCTTCCAGAAGCTCTTCAAGCCGAAGTCGTTCTGAGAATGGCGAACCTTGAACATGTGGATCCTGAGCTGATCGCCGAAATCGACAAGGTTCTTAAGAATCAATTGGCGAACACAGCGAGCGTCGAACAAGGAACACTGGGTGGTGTTCAGCCTGTGGCCGAAATGCTCAACGTCATGGACAAGAATACGGAAACGTCCATTATGTCGCGTCTTGAAGAGAAGGATCCGCTTCTGGCCGAAGAGATCCGTAAACTGATGTTCGTCTTTGACGATATCATCAAAATCGACGACCGCGGCATTCAGGTTCTGCTTAAAGAAGTTGCGAATGATAAGCTTCTTCTGGCCCTGAAGACGGCGAATGAAGATATTAAAAACAAGATCTTCAAAAATCTGTCTCAACGTGCGGCTGAGATGTTACGAGAAGACCTGTCGAATATGGGACCGTCGCGTCTGTCTGACGTCGAATCGGCTCAGCAGGAAATCGTGAATGCAGCTCGAAGACTTGAAGCTGAAGGAAAGATCTTAATTGCTCGAGGTGGATCAGAAGATGCCATGGTCTAAATCGGTTCTTAAAAAGAGCGAGGCCTCTGCGCAGGTACTTGAGTACAATCCCACGAAATTTGAGTTGGGAACACCTTCGCAGGCCATGGACTATCTGGATGCGAAGAAGCAGGGATCTGATTTTCGCATGAGCGATGTCGTGCGCCAGCAGACCGGCGTCGAAGAACTTGAACTTCAGTCCGATGAGCAGCGAGTCGAAGACCGGGCTCTTGAAAAACTTCAGCAGATCCAAGAGAAGGCTTACAGTGAGGGCTATGCTCTTGGGTTGGATGAAGGACGCAAGAAAGCGTTTGAAGAAAACGCCCGCATGATCTCTGAACGGCTTGATGAGATGAGTAAACTGATTTCGTCTATCTCTTCAATGAAGAAGGAAGTTCTTAGCCATAACGAAGCTCATATGATTCAGCTTCTATTTCATATGGCTTCAAAGTTGGCGCAGGCCCACCTTGAAACTGACCATACTCCCATCATTGAAATCATTCGCCAATCTGTGGAACTCGCGCAAGGCGAAGAAAGCGTGACGATCCATGTTTCCAGCACGCAAATTGAGTTTCTTGAAAATTTAAAGAACCAGCAAAAAGTGGAATTCGACTTTATGCAAAAAGTGAAATTCGTCGCCGATGAGAACATGAAGCCGGGTGGCTGTATCGTCGAGACGAACTACGGCGA
>JBKDHV010000113.1:0-4302 GCA_046336915.1 Bdellovibrionales bacterium | reverse complement strand
TGATAGTGACAGTTGAGCTTTTCAGCGGTTCTTCTTAAAGAGACCCCGGAGTTGAGAAGATCTTTGATTTTTTGATTCAAATCCGGGCGTTTCTGGCGAAAGGTCAAAGACAAAGTTCGAGTGGAGAAGTGTTTCTGGCACGAGAAGCAGAAGTATCGGGGGATGTAGGTTTTGGAGACTTTCCTGTAGTAAAAGCCTTTTTTACGAAAGTGCTGATTGTGACAATGGGGGCAATGATAGAGTCTCTTAGAGTCTTTGAGGGGCATAAAAAGGGGTTCAAGCAAATTTGGTATTCAGGCTGAAAGGCAGAATAACCAAATGAGGCCCTGGTGATTCACAAAAATCCGGACATCCCCATCTTCAGCAAAGCCCACTCAAATGGGGCAGTTTCTAAAACAGAATGGTGCTGAGTTTGCAAGATTCGACGTGATGGCATCCCGGAAAAACACTCGGAACCTTTATGACTGCATCATCGTGGGCGGCGGCCCAGGGGGACTGGTTTCGGTGCTGTATCTAGGGCGCTTTCGTCGACGAGTGCTTTTGGTCGATGCTGGTTTTCCACGCGCGCGCTGGATCCCGCGCATTCGAAACCTTGTCGGCTATTCGAAAGGTCTCACGGGGCCGCAACTCTTGAGTCGGCTTCGCCATCAAGTCCAGCTCTACCCTGTCGAATTTGAACGAGGTCTTGCGCAAGTTCGCAGAGACCGAAAATCCTTCCAAGTCCAAGTCGGCAGCCGACAGTTTCAAACTCGCTATGTGATCTTGGCCACAGGCCTTGTCGATGAGCAACCGGATTTGGCTGTCATCCCGGAGCTGCGGTCGATGGGTCTGCTGGGTTATTGCCCCATCTGCGATGGATACGATCATGCCCGACAGCAAGTCGCTCTTCTTGTGAAGGATTCTCATTGCCTACGAAAAGTGAAGTACATCTCGAAGCTGTGTCCACGCTTGACCCTGGCCGAAGAAGCTCCTTGTTTATTTGAAAGATCTTAAGAAACCCAAAGTCTTTGATTTTGGCTATGTCGTCATGGGGACGCGCTTTGACACAAGCTCCACGGCCTCCCTGCGGGGGCTCAAGCGAGTTCGCGGGGGTTTCATTCAGACGAGCGCCCATCAAGAGACTTCAATCCCGGGACTGTTTGCGGTCGGTGACTGTGTGAATGCTCTGGCGCAAGTTTCAGTGGCCATCGGGCAGGCCGCGTTGGCTGCAACACGAATTCATCACAATCTTGTGTTTAAACACGACGAGGAATGAAGTTCTCAAATCTGAACTTGAAAAGGGGCCAGCGGGATCGAGGCAAAACCTTTACAATTTTTTAAAGAGCGAGAGGAACTGACCGTAGCCCTCTTCCTCTAGCTTTTCGAGCGGGATAAAGCGAAGGGAGGCCGAGTTGATACAGTAGCGCAAGCCCCCTTTGTCACGAGGACCATCGTTGAACACATGCCCTAAATGACTGTTGCCCTTTCGACTTCGCACTTCAATCCGAGGACCATAAAAAGGTCCAAGGGAATCATCCGGGTGTTCTGTGACGGCCTCTTTCTCGAGCGGTTTTGTAAAGCTGGGCCATCCTGTTCCGGAATCAAACTTGTCCCCCGAGGCAAACAGAGGCTCTCCGGAGACAATATCAACATAAATTCCTTCTTGTTTATGATCCCAGTAGGCATTTCGAAAGGGCGGCTCGGTCCCGCATTCCTGAGTGACATGGTACTGCTCGGGCGTCAGCCGTTTTTTGAGATCTTCATTCGCCATGTTTCCAACCTCCAGGTTAATCTGCGGGTCATGATCAGGATCGTGAACGGGGGCTTTCACGGGCCGAGCGCCATCTTAACAAAGAATTTCAACGAAGGCGAGCCCCTGAAAAGGTGAGCGCCGCTGCTTGGTGGAGACAGCGGCGCTCTGAGGTGGAATGTGACAGTCCTAATAGGGCATTAGGATCTTTGTTGATTTGATCGAGATTTCGAGTCTTGCGTGAAATCTGAATCACGTGAACTACTTGAAGAACTTGGACTCATGGACGTTTTATCGCTCCCTCGTGCGGGACGCGAGGACTCGTCGCGCTTTGAATCGGGAGTTTGACCCGTGAGGGCCGCGCCAATGGCGCCCAGAAGGGAAGACTGCACCTTCAGTTGATTATGAACATCGGTCACGCCTTGAACATGCTCAATACAATCTTCGGCCATTCTTTTCATTTTTCGATCGTCAACGCTACCGGTGAGGAAAACGGCCCCATCCTTCACATCAACTTCGATCTGGCTTGCGTCAACTTGGGGTGCCATCATCAAGGCATAACACACATCATCTTTAATTCGCTCATCGGAACGTCGATAACCTTTCGGCCCACGTCCGGCAAAAGTTCCTTGCGGGGACCACGGCATGTTTTCATTTCGGAAACTTTCACGCGTCGATTCCTGGAATCCAGGATTGACACTTTGATGCTGGGGCGACCAGCTCGAGCTTGACCACGAACTGGATTCGCGAGGTTCTTGGTAGGAACCATGGGAAGATCCTTGGTAGGCGCCATATCCTGATCCAAGACTTTGGCGACCGCTTTGGTGCGCCCAATCCATTGTCGAGCCCCAAGATCCCTCGCTGCGCGGATTATCCGAGCGGGAACCGCTGTTGCGAGAGCTGTCCATATCGATGCCGTGACCTTGATAGGAGCCTCGCTGGTTCGCAGTGCCGTAGCCGTACTGGGAATCCTGCCAGCTGCGATTGGAGTCGAAATCAAAATCTTGATCTCGTCGTCGAGTTTCAAAGGAAGTTGGATCGCGATCGAATTGATAATTGTCGTTTCGTGGAGAGCGTCCTTCGAAATCATCGAAGCGCCGGTCGAAGTCTCGAGAATTCCGAGACCCCATCGAAGGTCCTCGTCGGTTCATAGAAGAAAAGCGGTCACGGCGATCTTGGTGTCCGGAATCAGAAAAAAAACGATTGTTTCGGTCAAAGTCATCACGTCGACTGGCCATTTGAAAATCCTTTCTGCTGGCAGAGACAAAATCCTGACGAGAGTCGACAGGACGATCTCTAGTTTCTTTTGATCTTGATTGAAGAGTCTTTTGACCAGGGTCTAGAGCAAGGAATGTTCCAAGAGTTTTTTCACAAACACAGGCCGCCACGCGAAGCGCCGTTTTGGGCGCTAACACACCCGACGGGACAAAACGGGATGAGTCGTTGGAAAATATTCCTCGAGAATTCGTTTGCGATTTTTGACAGCTTCACATTCGTGGCACGTCTTATGCTGCTTCAAGATGTTTTCACACCCGGGGAGGTTGTATGAAGTCACGTCGCAAAATTCGTTATGCCGTCGTTGGGCTTGGACACATTGCTCAGGCGGCTGTGCTGCCAGCCTTTCGTAACGCCAAATCAAATTCAGAACTGGTCGCGTTGGTTTCGGGGAACGAAAAAAAACTTCGCCAGCTTTCACGCCGCTACAAAGTGAAGTTGACGGCCACTTATGATCGTTACGAAGACCTTCTTGAGTCGGGCGCCATTGATGCCGTCTACATCGCAACCCCCAACACCGATCATTGTTGGTTCGCCGAGCGCGCCGCTGAAAAAGGCGTCCACGTCCTGTGTGAAAAGCCCTTGGCCGGAGATCAAGAGTCCTGCCATTCCATGATCCGAAAAGCTCGCGACAACAAGGTGCAGGCCATGGTCGCCTACCGTTTGCACTTTGATCCCGCCAATCTGAAGGCCGTCGAGATCGCGCAATCCAAAAAGTTAGGAGAGCTTCGGTTCTTCAGCTCGATCTTCAGTTTTAGCATTCAAGATGAGGACAGCATTCGTTTGAAAGTGGACAAGGCCGGGGGGCCGCTGCATGACATCGGTGTCTACTGCATCAATGCGGCTCGCTACCTTTTCCGGGATGAACCCACAGAGGTCTTTGCGTTTGCCGCGACCAATCCGCACGATGGCCGCTTCGAGGAAGTCGATGAGATGCTGAGTGTCTTGATGAAGTTTCCCCACAATCGATTGGCACAGTTTACTTGTGGCTTCGGCGCCACACCAACGGCCCGGTATGAACTTGTGGGAACGCGGGGGGCCCTCAGTTTGAATTCCGCTTACGAGTACACAAGCCCCATGGAAATGACGATCACCGTCAAAGAGAAGACTCGTCGTCTTAAGTTTAAGAAAAAAGATCAGTTCGGCCCTGAAATTTCTTATATGCATATGCACTTGACTGGAGTTAAGATTTTCTCGAGGTGATCTTTTGATAGGTCACGGGTTCGGTTTTGAATGAGTTTTCGATGATCCGCTGGAAGAGTAAACCTCGGGAATTTGAAGTTCGGCGATTGAACCTG
>JBKDHV010000112.1:0-2465 GCA_046336915.1 Bdellovibrionales bacterium | reverse complement strand
CGGCCACCGACGAAGGATAACCATGACCAAAAACCTAACTCCACCTATAGGACTGAATGTTGTTTCTGAGTGTTTATACACAAAAGAGAAAAACCAAGCCAACGCATTTCTTGATGCCGTTGAAGAAGGACGGGTAGATTTTTATGCTGCTTCTAAAGAAACACTACAGAAAATCATGCAAGCTGAACTTTTAACAGGAAGGTTAATTCAATTATGACGACAATTGCTTTTAAAGACGGAATCTTAGCGGCTGACTCCCGGGCGATGTGCAACCACTGGGTGGCGCATGATAGCGCAATGAAGATATTCGAAGAAACGCACCCTGTGCACGGCAGGATGCTTTTCGCTATCGCTGGGGACTACGTCGAAGGCCGGCATGCTGTTCAGGCGATTTTCGCAAGGAAGAAGTACGTCCCTCAGCACAGCGAGACAGGCTTTACCGTCCTGGGCGTAACTCCCCAGGGGCAGCTGCGGCAGTGGGTTGTCGGGGAAACCCATACCGACGGGGAAGCTGTGCTCGCACCCTTCTATGCCATCGGCAGCGGACGAGTACCGGCAATGGCCGCTATGCACGCTGGTGCTACCGCCATTGAAGCAGTAGAAATTGCCAAGAAACTTGACCCAAGTACTGGTGGCGAAGTCCGTGGCTACGCGATAACGAAAACTTTCATGCCCCTCAAGAAAGATGTATTTTAGTGAAAGTTGTTTCCCTGTTCGACGGCACATGAACACCCCCCGGCTCCCAGAATATGATTATTCCTAGATACTCAAAAATTTACGGAGGTTTTATGATCAGTAAAAGCCAAGAGCATGACCTGAAGAGAGGTCGCCTTACTGCCCAGGAGAAGGAGATCCTGGCGATCTACGATTCCTGGGCAGACATCGAAGGCAGCAGGTTCCAAGGCGGGACGGATTCCTTTTCTTTGACGGCAATGCAGACCAACACTTCAGCAGACTATGTTCGACGTCTGCTGAAGAAGCGGGTGAACATTTCGCTTAGGGGAAGTAAGTAGGTTCTTCCAAGTATAGCTGTTGCGGCTTATTGTTGCTCGGCAGGAGGACGTCTTCGGACATCCCCAGCTTGCTCTGTTCGGGCTGAAAGACGTCGTTAAGAGTCAAATCCGGTTGCGACAGTAAATAGGTAGCAGAAATTGTCGCGTTCAAAACCGTCACCGGGTACAACTCACCCCGCTTTAAAGCCAGCACTGCAGCCCTCGCAGAGGCGTAGAGAGGGCTTTCCGGTTTTTTCGGAGCTTCCCCTTGGGCAGCCTCCCAAAACCATCCTCCTGCCTTCCCTCCAAACTCTGAGGAGGGGTAGGCGTATGCTAAACGGTATGTGTTCATTTTGGTGCTCCATAGAATTTGTGGTGAAACTGTTGAATAACTTCATCAAGTCTTTTTTCAAGTGCCTGCACCTCCTTTTGCGTGGCAAAAGCGTTTAACGCTTTGTCGGCAGTAGTGTGCGGCTGGCACTTTGTTGAGTCTTCCTCAGTATTTTTGTTGGTGAAAAATGCTTCATATATCAAACAACCCATACTTCTATGCGGATTAACGTATTCAATCTCATCTGGATCTAAAAGCATTAATTTAGTTAAAGACTTTTTAGCAACCCCACAAAACTTAAATCGCTCTTCTGCTAGAATAAAATTGCGGACTCCTGTGCCAATCCGAACAATCTTCTTGTTTTTTGGGTCTTTTGATTCATGGACTTCCAAATAAACACCTATTGGGTTATTGGAATAATCAACACTAACAACAAGTTGAAAATTGGTTGCATTTAGTACTAGATCTTTTTCTTTTTCTATCTTCACTATTGAATTCAAAAATCTCCTGTATGTTCTTGTGCCTTTATCTTCTTGAAAATGTAGAGCAATGTGGTGCGATAATTTTTTTGCGGGGTTTTTATAGTTTTCTAGAAAATCACTGTTCCCTATACTTTGATTTAAAAAATAAGAAATTGAGTCGTCTTTAGGGTCATTTAACATAAAAGGTCTTCCTTGTTTTAGGGGTTAAAGGTCTTCTTCATTACTTATTGGTCGCTGCTACGCAATGGCTTTCATGGTGCTGTTGCTATGCAGCGGACTTCCAGCTGGTAGTTACCCTTCCCAACTGACACAAACCTGCGCGACAACTCCTCCTTCTCCATTGTTAACATTGCGTCTCTTACTTCTATGCATTGATTTTTATATCCGTATTTTTCTATACCCATTGTGTAAACTGGGCTTCCTGTACTCATATTTATTACCATAAAAATAAGCGTGAACGTCGACATGTATTGGTCCTCCTGTGGGTCTTCTTGGGTTAGGTCTTCTTGGTTGCCCAGGGAGAAAAATTCCTCCCTGGGCTAAAGGTCTTCTTCGTTCTCAACCGAACAACAACACTGATCCGAAGATCAATATCAGCAACAACACAACGATGCCGAACACTGAGCCCAGAAAGCCCTTATCGTTCACTGAATCGTTAAG
>JBKDHV010000111.1:0-12358 GCA_046336915.1 Bdellovibrionales bacterium | reverse complement strand
CAGGTTCAATCGCCGAACTTCAAATTCCCGAGGTTTACTCTTCCAGCGGATCATCGAAAACTCATTCAAAACCGAACCCGTGACCTATCAAAAGATCACCTCGAGAAAATCTTAACTCCAGTCAAGTGCATATGCATATTACGTTTTAACGAACTCAAGAGGCTGGCCCTGGGCAGGTTTCAAGATCTGATCCTCTTGAAAAACGACCTCACCCTTTAGAATCACCGAGTGCGGCCATCCGACGAGTGAGAGGCCCTCGAACGGGGAGTAGCCGCATTTACTTTGAATCCATTTGTGCTCGACCGTGCGAACCTTTTTTAAATCCACAATCGAGAAGTCAGCATCGTAGCCAATCTGAATTCGGCCCTTGTTCTTCACGCCAAAAAGACGGCTGGGGTTTTCGCTGAGCAACTGAACCAGGCGGGTGAGCTTGAGTTTTCCGTTATGCACATGATTCAACATCAGCGGCACCATAGTTTGCACGCCTGGAAGGCCAGAGGGGCATTGTGGGTAGGGACGAGCCTTTTCTTCAAGCGTGTGGGGAGCGTGATCGGATCCCATGATGCGAACCCAGCCCTCTTGAACCGCTTTCCACAGCATGTCCTGATGGCGGCGATCCCGAATGGGCGGATTCATCTGCGCCAGTGAGCCCAGGCGCTCGTAGCACTCGGGCGCTACCAGTGTTAAGTGCTGAGGCAAAACTTCAAAGGTCACCAGATCCGATTGTGTGCGTAGAAACTCGACCTCTTCCGCGGTGGTGATGTGAAGGATATGCAAAGGATGATTGTGTTTTCGCGCAAGAGCGACAATCCGCTGAGTCGCACGAAGCGCGCTCTGCTCATTTCTCCAGATCGGATGGGTACGGGGATGAGGATCCTTGTCGATTAGGTGCCGTCGCTCCTGCAATGTAGGTTCATCTTCGCAGTGAACCACCAGACGCCGCCGCGTTTTTTGCAAGATCAGATCTAAGATTTCGTCTTTATCGACCAGATAGCCACCGGTGGATGTTCCCATGAAGATCTTGATGCCGGGGCAGTTCGGATGATCTTCTTGCCGGGCGAGCTCCCCAAAATCTTCTCCGACGGATCCACCGTAAAAAGCGTAGTTCACGTGGCATCGGCCTCGCGCTAAATCAAATTTTTGTTGAAGGGCTTCTCGAGACGTCGTGGGTGGCTTTGTGTTCGGCATCTCGAAAAAACCGGTCAAGCCCCCGAACAAAGCCGACCGTGAGCCGGACTCGAGGTCCTCTTTGTGGGTGAGTCCAGGTTCTCGAAAGTGAACTTGGGTGTCGATCAGGCCAGGCAGAACATGGAGGCCCTTCAGGTCGAGGGTTCTTTGGGCGGGGGTCGAGATCTTGGTGGCGATCTCCACGATCTTTCCCTGCCGAACACCGACCTCAAGGGTTTGTTCGGTGAGCTCACTTGATGTGGCGGATTGGGGAACCACGTACGTGGCATTTCGAAGAAGCAGATCTAAATGCGAATTTTCCATAGCACTAGGTTTAGCAGGTCTTGGAACGAGCGTCGAGTACGACTTTCAAGACGAAGGTCCGAAGTCGAGTTTTTGCGCGGGACTTGACGCTCGAGATCCCGGATTCGACAATAGAAGCTGTGAACCTTGATCCATTTCTTCAGTTTTGGTCCTCCCATAATCAGACCATTATTCAGGTCTTGATTGTCCTAACGCTTATTTTTATCGTCGCTTTGGTTTTCATCACTCTTTTCGGAACCAAAGAGTCTGACGTCGCAGGAACAGCCGGTACGGTCGCTCTTCCTGCCGATTTCGAAAAGTCTTTGCAGAAGATTCTTGAGACTCAGATTTCGGCGAAGTCGGCTGTTTTTGATTTTTCAAAAGGGCAGGCTTCGGATCCACAGATGCAAGGCCAGGGGCCTGCGTTGACAGCTGAAGCGGCCGCCGAGGTCGAAAAGGCCAAAGCTCAGATTGAAGAAAAAGACAAACTCATTGAAGAGCTAAAGGATCGATTGACCAAAGCAGTTGCGATGGCCAATGCGACGCCCTTGAATGTGGATGCGTCCGGTTTAGAAGCGCGCATTAAAGAGCTCGAGGCTCGTTTGGCCGAGTACGACATCATAAGCGAAGACATTGCCGATCTTTCTCGCTTCAAAGACGAAAACGAAAAGCTGAAAGCCCAATTGGAAAAGTCGAAAACTGAGGGTCAGCCTCCACCAGCAGCACCCGCTGCGGCCCCAGCGGCTTCGGCACCTCCAGCTCCTCCTGCGGCTCCGGCGGCGCCACCAGCTCAGGCGGCACCGGCAGCTAGCAGTGCCAGCATTGACGATGATTTAATGAAAGAGTTTGCCGCCGCTGTTGAGGGCCAGAAAGCAGCTCAAGCCCCCAGTGACACTCCGCCGGCCGTTCCCGCTTCCCCTGAGAATGAAGATCTCATGGGCCAGTTCGAAAATTTTGTGCAGAAGAAAGAAGGGGCCTCTTGAGAATTCTCGCCTTAATCCTGATTTCAAGCTTGTGCTGGGCCGAGACTTATCAATCGCTGCGAGCGACGGCCTTCTCTGAGCACGAAGATATGAATGTTCGGTGGAAAGCCTTAGTCAAAATGGTCGAAATGAAAAAGTCAGGAAGTCGGTCCGAGCTAAAAAAGGCGTTGAAGTCCAAAGTTTGGTACATGCGCAACGTCGCGCTTCTGGCACTCGACTCTTTTGACCAAGACGCGGCCTTCGACGCTGCAAAAGAACAGTTGGATGACCCAGCTCTTGTCGTTCGATCGGCGGCTGTCGAAATCCTGGCAAAGAACAAGAAGAGATCCGACGAGGCCCGTGAGCTTTTGTGGAAAGAGCTGCATGATCGACAAAATAAAGTTCAAAACCGTTCTCTTTGGATTCGTGAACAGATTGCAAAGCATCTTTCTATTGATCCAAAAAAGGAAGAGCGACAAAAGTTTTTGAAACTTGTCGAAGAGACCGAGGATCCTCTGCGAAACCAAGCTCAAGTCGCCCTACTTAAGCTTCAAAGTCAGTAAAGCGGTCACGCCAGATACGCGAGCCCTCATTTCAATGCGCAGAAATTTTCAAAGCTAATGGTGAACAGTTGTCACGCATCAGCTGGAATAGATCTTGCTGAATGCGGTGTTATGACTTTGACTCAGGATCCGCCCAAAATCATTATTGTCCCCAGCCCTTTGATTCGAGCGGAAACCTACTACCGACTTCGAAGCCATCTGCAGAAGTTTGGTCGCGCCGCCGTGCTGGAGCTTCCTGAGACGGGAAATTACGGAAGTATGAAAAAGGTTTGGTATCCCGAGGATTACGCTCGCTGGATCGGCAGTTACTTGAAAGAGCGACATCTGAAGGACCTGATCTTGCTGGGGCACTCGAACTCAGGGCCAATTGTGACTCAGGTCGCCAGCATGATTCCTGATCGGATTCGAGGGCTGATTCTCGCCGATAGTATCGGAGCTCAAGCGCAGCGCCCTTTACGCGTTTTGAGGGGGCGACTGTGGGATGCTCTGCTTGAGTTCAAATTTTCCCTTCGAGCGCTCCCACATTTAGTGAAGAATGTGATCGCTCATCCTCGAAATTTTTTTCTTCAAGTTTCGTTGAGCCATAAACAGATGAATGAGAAGCTTTTCTCCGATAGCGGTCGTCATCCTGCTAAGGAGCTGAATCCGGGTTCTGCTCTTTCTCCGTCGCTTTCCGAAGGCCCTTTGTGATGAGAAGCTCTCGCTCAATGCGGTAGAAAAGCACTTTCTCTTCAAGCCCGTCGGATTGAATGGACTCGGCTTCGGAAAAAAAATCCCGAAGCTTTTCAATTTTTTTATCAATCGTCAAACGAACGGACTCTTGTCCCTGAGAGCGACCCTTCGCAAAAAGCATCGTGATTTTGTAGCGCAAACCGGACGAGGGTTGTGGTTGATCCGGTGGAATAAAACCCTCTTGAGCCTTGATGAACTCTGTCTCGATGACGCCCGTATCTTGGTTCTCATTGACGATCGGGTACTTGAGGGCCGTGTGGGCGGCCCGCCAGACGTCGTCGTAAGGCGCTAAAAAGATTTTTTGACGAGTCTGTTTACGAAGCACCTCCTGGGGGCGCGTGGCCGGCGCTTCAAAAAGCGCACATCCAACGATCCCCAGGGAAAGAGCTCCTGCGAAAAAAAATTTAGTAGTCCAGCGAACTACGTGTGACATGTGTTGCGGTCTCCATCAGTTCAGGTCCCAGTGCGCTGTTTGCAGGATTCAAGCTTCCGACCAAGGACACCTCAAAACGTGTGGTGGGAGCCGTTTTGCTCCAATCCCAGTCGGGCAGCGCCATCTGGTTGACCCAAGCCGGCGCATAGATCTCCCAAATTTGAGTGGGCGTTTTGATCTTTCGTCCGTTCGCCCCTTGCGTGACTTTGATATCCGAGATCACGGCGTAAGTCGTCAAGCGATTCAAATCTGATGAAATTTCAGGGATCGAATAAACAAGTTTTGACTTCAAGGTTGGATTCCCAATTAAGGGCAAGAAGACCTGAGGTTGATTGGCTTCAAAGGGAATCAACGATGCGCTCAAACGATCCAATCCTGGCTTATCGGGCGCGAATTCGTTCTGGTTCTTGATGACCTGAGCGATCAGCATGGGGTTGTCATCCATGACTGCAAGATTCATCGCTTGCTCCGAGTTCAACCGCTTCACATCTGTAGGAATCAAAAAGCCCTGGTTGTTCGCAACGGGCAAAACCACCAGAATCTGTCCACGTTCTAAACGAGGGGCTTTGTAGGCTCGCTTCGTTTTGAAAGTCAGATCCATCACGGGAATATTGAGCTTTGTTTTGTTCTCGACGAGATTGACCTCGCGAATGCTTCCGCCCGTGATGGTGAAATAATTGATCAGCTCGAAAATTTCTTGATCATTACGAAGACCATCGACCACGGGTTTCAAAGGAAAACGTCCCCGCGCCGCAAAGACTCGCTGAACGCCTTTTTGTGGGAAGAACAGTCGGTACTGGGGCTTATCCAGAGTGATGCTGATGAAATAACTTTCCGATTGTTTTGGTAAAGACACATTGCTGGGGATGGGAAATTCGCGGCCCACCGCGGAAATGGTGTCGTTCACCGGCGACATGACTTTTTGAATTTGGAAATTCAGCAGGTCTTGACGAGTCATCGCAGACATGACCAGCGCGTAGTCCACCAGGCCATCTCGCTGAGCGACTGGGTGACCCGAAGTGACTCCGCCCAATTCGGCTTGGGCTTCGAAACGCTTTTTCAAAATAAAACGCCGAGGTTCGGGATTCTGAGCCATATAGGTCGCGCGTAAAAATCCAGGGGCATCAAGGGTCACCATTTCGGCCTGGGTCCACCCAGGTGGGATGGCAAATTCGCCCTTATCATTCGTACGGCCATAGTTGCCCTCGAAAGGAACTTTTTGGCGCGGACCAATCAGGATTTGAGCCCCCACAACAGGTTGACCCTCAGCATCCAGAACCTGGAGCCCGGTCAGCTTCTGAGACCGTGGGTCGAAATTGGGCTGGATTTCTTGCCGAGGTTTAGCCCTCTCCTCTTCACTGCAACCGACAAAGCCCACACTTGTGACCGCCACAAGCAAAGCAAAGCCCATAAAATTCTTAAGCTTTTTCATAAGATTCCTCCGTGAAATCGAGTCATTTAGCTAGGGGTCTCAGGCCAATTGAGCTGCGTGGTCCGTGCAGCTCTGGTTCTTGCCTGAACTTAAAAAATCTTAAATTTATTCCAGACTGGGGTCTGGGGCCTGTCAACTCGAAAGTCGGGAGATTCTCGTGATCGAGAACAGATTCCAGCTGGGGGAAGGTTGACAAAGACACTGAGCGTTCATTAAAACTCAGGGTTCAATTCTTTTTGGCCCTGTTTTATGACAGGCCCGGTCGTGGTGGGGTAGCTCAGTTGGTTAGAGCAACGGAATCATAATCCGTAGGTCGCCGGTTCAAGTCCGGCCCTCACTACCAATCCTTTCATTACACGAACCAGCGACATTTTGAAATTTAGGCCCAGCAGAGGCCGCGGCAGCGTGAGCTGCCGGGACCGTTGGTACATAGACGCCTAATCGGATCTTCGTTGGATGAAGTTCAGCGAATTTAATCAGGTTTGAGTAGATAGGTCGGCGATCTTCAGCAGGGACCCTCTCTAACGCGTTTATCGTGCGCTTGATGCGAAAGAGTAGCTCCGATCGATCAATGACACCCGTATTTAGACTTCGCGTTTGGACGCTCAGATCGGCCTTTAACTGCTCAAGCTCCGTTGTCTTTAGCGTGAAATCCTGAATCTGTTTGTAGATCGGATCGGCTGATACTTCCGGTGGCAAGTCGGCGAGGCGAGCCGTCAGGTTGTTAATTCGGCGCTGATGGGTAGCGATGTCTTTCTCAATGGCCCTGAGTCGCCCCTCAAGTGCTGGGAGTTCATTTGAATTTTTCTCAGCATAAATATCGAGCCAGGTTTTTAGTAACGCTGGGTCGTCGAAGACCTTTTTTAGCGACTTAATAATCATCTCTTCGATCTTGGGTGCCCTGACGGTTTCAAGCTTACAGCGTTTGAGGTGCCGGATGCCGTCTGAGTTCAGCCTTCGGGAGTGTCCATAGTAGAAGTGCTTGCCGTTTCGACCGTGGCCTGATTTGCCTCCAAGGTGCTTTCCGCATTCGCCGCAGACAAGAATTTCTGTTAGCGGGAACGGGTAAGATTTCCATTCGGCTGGCTTATACTTATGTTTGTTGAGCTGTAGGCGCTCTTGGACCTTATCGAAAGTTTCAAGGTCAATGATGGCCGGCCATGCAGCTTTGACAACTTTCGTCTCACCTCTGCTTTTGCCGATCTCGCGAAGGCCAACGTAGGCTTTATTAGTTAAGACGTGCTGCAATGCTGTGATCGTAAAGTGTCCGCCGCCTCTTTCTTCGCCGTGCTTATTGGTGAAGCGCTTAGCGGTAATTCCATTTTTGGTTAGCTCTAGACAGGTTCTTCGGACAGAGCCGATTTTTAAGAACAGGTCATAAATTTTCTGGACCGTCTTGGCCTCAGCCTTGTTCACAAGCAGCTCGCCAGGTGCTTTTGGGTTGCGGTCAAAGCCAAGAGGCAAGGCGCCGCCATTCCAAAGCCCGCGTTCCGCGCGCGATTTGAAGTTAGCTGTGATTCGCTCAGCAGTTTGTTTGCGTTCAAACTGTGCAAAGTTAATTAGGTTAAACACCATCATCTCACCCGCGGCGGTGGTCGTATCGAACTGCTCGCGCAAAGTAATGAAGTTGGCATTGTGCCGTTTAAAGAGATCCCAAATCTCACAGAAGTCGCGGATGGAGCGTGACATGCGTGAAAGTTCAGAAGAAAGCACCAGATTGACTTTTCCCAAGCGAACATCAGCCAGTAAGCGCTGGAACGCAGGTCGGTTCATGTCCTTCGCGGAGCGCCCCTCATCGACATAGACCTCAACGACTTGACCCCAATTAGAGTCGCGGCGGTTTTGGCCGGCCACATACTCTTCGAGGCGTCTACGCTGCGACACGAGCGAGCCGTCCTGGACCCTGGCCTGCTCTTCGGTTGATACGCGAATATAAAAGGCTATACGCTTCATGCGGCCCCCATTTGTTCGTTGGTCTTATCGGCCCCGAACATTTCCTGGTCAAGCGTCAGCAGGTGATCAATTAAATTTGCGATATTTTGGTTATAGTGATTTAGCTGGATCGCAATAGGAATGATTTCAATATCCATTCTATTGCTCCGTTTCATTTTCATTACTCTTTTGGCACCCGTTATCAAATTTGGTTTTCTTCTTCTTGCCCCTAATTCATGATCCTCCTTTTTTGGCTTTTTCTGTTTTTTGGCCGTAGCGTTCACCCCGTCTCCGTGACTACTTCCAACCCTATGTGGGGTGGGAGTAGTCACGGAGCTTTAGAGAGGTGAATAGCGAAGGCCAAAATCGTAATCTAAGTGGCGATTTAGCTTTAAGAATCTAAAGCTGCCCACTTGCCCGCTTCACGCCGCAATTGACCAGCGCCGCTATGCTGGTTTTGCGAATAATTCTTTGCGACGAAAATACCGCCCATCACTTCTAAGAATGTTGACCCAACTTTTAAGCGAGACCTCTTGGCCCTGTTGATTAAGCAGCTTTGGCTCAAGTGTCTTGGCGTTAAAGGTACGATCGCCGAGCAGTAAGAAATGATCGCGGTATTGATCAACCCTGGCGAATCTTTGAGTTAGATGCTTGCTGTAAACGCTCCTTACGGCGTCCATCAAGGAGTTTCTATGGCATAAGAAAATCACCCCATCCGTGCGCGAGGTTTGAATGTATTTTCGAAATTTTTGGTACAGTCTTTTGTCGGATTTGCGGCTAAGCTCAATTTCTATGGCAATCGCAACTCGTGGGGAAGCTGTTGTTTCGTGAAAGAATAGAACTATATCAGGTCACTTTGACGATCAGGCGACACACGCGTTTTGCCGAACTCTGGCTTATGCGATCTTCGAAGTGAAGAATATCGTCTTGAAAAAAGAGCTGCAGGATCTCCTTCGAATCGAAAGCGGAATAAAGTCGACCATTTGAATCCCGAACATCTTGGCCTTCTGTGACTCTCCAAGAAAGATAGAGAATTCCTTCTGACGCCGTGAGGGTCCGCAGTCTTCGAACTGCTTGTTCGCGTTCATCGTGAGGCAAGCGCATAATCACGGTTTCACAGAAGACATTTGAAAACTGCTCATGGAACTTAGCGAGTTCTGGAAGGGTGTCGCGACCATTGCCGCAGCCGACATCAAGCGTTTTTCCGCCCTTCATGAAGAAGTTTTCAAGCAACTGGTAAACATCAGTGGGGACGGGTTGGTTCAGCCACTCTTGGCTATAATCTTGAGCTTTTCGATCATAGGCCTGAATCGTTTTTGCATCCACCTTGGAGCTCCTGACTGGCTCCTTCAAGTCTACAATTCTTTTTCTATTGCGTCGAGGGGCTCGTTTTGCAACTCACTTCAATAAAATTGTACATGGCTGTTCCTTGTCGACCCCCACCTAGAATGACACCCCCCATGCCAACGCCGTAACCTGTTCCAATTCCGACAGTTGAACCTGTCTCTTCTCGAGCTTGATACTCCCGCTCGATTTGATAGTCCCCCTGACAGTACTCGCGGGCTTGGGCCTCGATTTTATCGCGATATTCTTTTTCTTCTTTTGGACTTGAAGCGGGCCAATGTCGAAGAACCGCCTGCTTACGCGGGGAGATATCTTTCCTCACGAATTCAACCGTCGTGCAACCTGCAAAAAAGATGAGGGGCGCTAAGAGAAGAACGCCTCGAATGCGAAGGCCCATATCTATATGATTAGCAAACTTCATTCCAGAAATGGAGGGGCTTATTTCCTAAGAGGACTTTTCAAGAGCAAGAGGGTCGGGTTTTTTGCCCGCCCTAAACTTGGCAGAGTTTCTATTCGACCCGACCCGGCAGCGGCCTGGGGCGTCCATTGACAGGTGGTCAGTTTCTCGATGCAATTGTGTAAGAAACTTCACATCTTGCGAGGAGATCTAGCATGTTTGCTCAAGTTTTGCGTTATCCAGCACAAATCGTCGGTCCGCTTTGTTGGGCGGGCCTTCTGTCTCCCACGTGGGCGGCGCCGGCTTATCAGCATTGCGCATCGGCGGATCAAAAAGTTCTCGTCGGCTTGAGCACAGCTAGCGGCCGTGATGTTTCGGAAGAAAACTCGGCCGTCGATCTGAAAATCCAGGTCAAACGAGAGGACCGCTACGATGAAAGAGTCTTTCCAACCCAGGAGCGACAAACGACGGCAAAAGTAGCCTACACCCTTCTTGATACTGACATCGAAATGCTCGTGATCAATCCAGCAACTCATGAAGGAAAACTTTGGAGAGGTCTTCCTGGTGGGCCGAATCCCCACATCACAGTGATGTGCCGTTAAGGGCTATCATGAGAGTTCTCATTATCGGTGGAAACCGCTACTTCGGAAAGCGCTTGGCCTCTCGTTGCCTTCAAGCGGGTCATCAAGTCACGCTTTTAAATCGAGGCCAGCATGAGGATGGTCTTGGAACCCAAGTTGAGCGTCTTCACTGTGATCGATCCAACGCACAGGCCCTACAGAAAGTGGTAGAGCAGAGAAAATGGGATCTTGTTTATGATCAGGTTTGTTTCGAGGCCCGAGATGCAAAAGCCGCGATCGAGATTTTTCGCGGTCGCACGGCCCACTATGTTTTTACATCCAGCCAATCAGTTTACGGCCCTGGCGCTTGGCTGAAAGAAAGTGATTTTGAACCCGAGACTCACAAAGACTTTAAAGAGGAGACTCGTCATTCTGATTATGCAGAAGCCAAGAGACAGTGTGAGGCCGTTTTTTTCCAAGCCAATAATTTCCCTATTACAGCTGTTCGATTTCCTCTTGTGGTTGGGGCTGATGATTCCAGTGGTCGTTTTTCTTGGCATATTGAACGCGTTCGAGCCAAAAAGCCGGTTTATTTCCCGAATGTTTCGGCCCGAATCTCAATGGTGAGCTCGGACGATGCCTCTCACGTTCTTGAAAGCGTGGGAATGCGATCTCCGCAGGGGCCGCTCAATGCCGCGTCCGCGGATCCGATTGTACTTGAGGACTTCGTTTCAGCAATCGAAAGGGCGACCGGTCAGGCACGTGTTTTCACTGAAACCCCGAGTGAGGAGACCCATTCGCCTTATGGCATATCGCAAGATTGGTTCATGGACACAAACAAGCTGAAGAGTCTTGATATCCATCCTCGGCCCATCCAAGAGTGGTTGCGGGACGAGCTCACGAAGTACTTGTCCTAGGCCGGTTAGAAATCGACATAACAGAGCTTTTTTAGGCGACTTCAAAATTCCGTTAAGACCTATTGACTCTGAATGTCAGGGCTCTTTTGTCTCGCGGCCCTTGTCTTAAATTGAGAATCTTTATCTCATTTTTCAGCTCAGATCAAACTCGGGCGGTCCTGGGCCCGGTCTCGCCCTTGCTCTTTTGAAGGGGCAAGGGACACGTAAGTCCTCATACAAACACCTAAAGGGGGAATGATGAAAGCATCATGGACTACCAAATTTTTAGTAAGTGCAGTTTTAATGGTTGGATCTTTTCAAATGGCGCAGGCTCAGCAAACGCCGCCAAAGGAAGTTGTAATTGGCGTGAGTGATGTCTTCGTGCCGGGCGGCTTTGATTCAGAAGCTGATACTTACGTTGTTGTCAGCGGCATCCTTCCAAACGGTTGTTATCGCTGGAACGGAGCCGACGTTTCAAGCCCGGGCACCTTCAGCCATATTATTAAGTCAAAAGCGCTCGTCAGCCAAGGCATGTGTTTGATGGTTCTTGTTCCCTTCACAAAAGAAGTTCGTTTGGGACAGTTGCCCTCAGGTGAGCACAAACTTCGCTTTGTAAATGGTGATGGCACCTTTATGGAACGAAGCATGAAAGTGGAGTAAATCATGAAGGATCTCAAGCGAAGCCTCCTGATCATCTCATTCCTACTTGGAGGCTGCTCCGAAGATCTCAAAATGGAGTCCCATCGTTGGAGCGACACAGAGTCGGCCCCAACGATGGCGAGCGGTCTCGAATCCCATGCCATGCCCCTGCAAAGAGGGGCTCAGCGCGTGGTCTTCGAAAAACAAAAAATTCTCGGTGTCGAAATCCGCGACTCCTTTCTCAAGGAAGTCATCAGAGAAAAGCCTGAATTTATTTCTTCTCGATGGGCCTCTCGGGTCCCCATGGCTTTTCGGGGGCGGCTGCTGCTTGCGAAAATGCGAAAGCCTTTCGTGGAAAAGAGCATTCGAAATCGCCATCCTCGTCTTCACGAACGGCGTTGGGCGGCACGACCTGAACTGCTCATCGAAGGCGGAAAAATTCTTTGGTTTCTGACTCTTGAATCCAACCAGGGTCGTCTGGAAGGCGTCTATTTAACTCCGGATTTGGAAATTCTGAAAATCGAACCCCTCGGCTCGGGTTATACGAGCGCTTCAGCGACCCTCTTTCCGGAAGGCCCTTTGAAGAGTTCTCTGCAAAAGGTTCTCTTGGCTCCGCTTGCGGGAAACAGTCTGACGTCTCCACAGGTTCGAGTGAGCACGCAGTCAGACCAAAAGGCCTACGCTGAAGATTCTCAATTTGTTTACCCTGTTCAAGACTCACGCTTCGAGCAGGTGCAAGTCTTTTATTACATTTCGAAAGTCCTGGATTGGTCCCAAAAGAATTTGAACTTTCGACTCCCGTTTGTGGTTGAAGCTGAAACTTCGGTGGGATATCCAGCAAAAACGAATACCGCCTTTTACTTTCGAGGTCGTGTTCGTTTAGGAGAAGGCGACGACGTGGTTTTCAGCCGAATCGGTTTGGACCCTTCGGTCGTGGTTCACGAAACGTTTCACGCCTTCGTCGAAGCGGTGGCGGGACTGCCCTATCAGGATGAAGG
>JBKDHV010000110.1:0-1111 GCA_046336915.1 Bdellovibrionales bacterium | reverse complement strand
CCTGCCGACTCTCCATATAATCCTGTCTAGCAGCTGTGCAGTGCCTCTGCTCGTGCTCGCCCCAGCCGGCATGTCGATTGTCCACTGGTAAGGCAATCGCGGAGCATCCATCCATCTCTGGAGCAGGTCTACAGGTAGCATTTGCATCATAGGGCACCCGCCTCTGCTCTCCAGGCTTCAAACCTCCCTCAAGTCCACAGATTGCACTGGTGGCGTCAGGTACCATGCGCTCTATGAACACCTGATACCTTTCCGTACTTTGCATAGGGTAGGTCCGTATACCAGCTGCCACATAAATGGGATCCAGTGTATCCAATATCACGAATTGGCACGAATAGACTCCATGGTCTCCCGGGTATAGAGAGTTGTACCTCGCAGCGATGTTGAGAAGCTCGTACCGACTGGCGACATCCCTAGGACTGGCGTCGAAAATACAGTGTTGAATCACCCGTTCGTGATCGCCGCAGAGCTTCAGTTCGAGAGCATATCTCTCCGGCTGGAACTCAGGATCAATCCCTGCGAGTTTTCGTTGCCATTCAGACGGACTGTAACTCTTGCACGCTAGGCAGTAAGGTACCAGATAGCCACCCGGAGTTCCTCGAGAAGTCACTCCAAGACCGCTGCCCTCTTGATAGCGAAGCTCAAGATCCCTCCAGCTGAAGTTACCGAACGAAGTCTCTTCGGGTGGAGGAGCCAAAGTGAAAGGAATTCCTGAGCTGCGAAGCTCGGACAAAGAGTTGTAGTTCCTACGCTGGTTGGACAGCTGAAGCTCCGGATCTTTCAAATGCTCATTGGGAATTTCCACAAGTGGCCTGGATGATTGCATTGTAGATAAAGAATAGTGAGTCAAATGATATTATATGAATGAAATTTTAGCATACCGAGTTTATGTGTGGTAGCATAGCAGGGTCGAAATTTTCACTTTTAATAACCCCTCTTTGCGTTTTCAGCAAGAGACTTTTGGTTCATTGAAAGCAACCTGTACTTGCAACCTTTAGTTTCGGCCGTAAGTCGAATAAAAGGTAAGCTAGTTCTTGAGGGTTATTAGACATAACCGAGAGAACTTAGTCTGTAGGTAGCGTGGGTTGTTCAGTGCGAAAAGTTTCAAGCA
>JBKDHV010000109.1:0-18881 GCA_046336915.1 Bdellovibrionales bacterium | reverse complement strand
CAGGTTCAATCGCCGAACTTCAAATTCCCGAGGTTTACTCTTCCAGCGGATCATCGAAAACTCATTCAAAACCGAACCCGTGACCTATCAAAAGATCACCTCGAGAAAATCTTAACTCCAGTCAAGTGCATATGCATATTTATGAAAATAGTTTTCTTCTGTTTTTTCATGAGCATCTCAGTTATTAGCGCTGGTCAATTAGTGAAAAGGGAAGGACCAAACCTGGCAGTCGCTTTTCAATCGAACAGAGCTAATGCAGTTAACTTCTTTGCTTATCATCGGGAGCGTCGCGTGGGTCAGGCTGGAGATTTCTTTTCGACCTATTCCCTCAGAGGGGTTCCACTCAAAATTGAAAACTGCCGATCTTTTGAGTTTGCAAGAAATTCGTTTTCGACCCTAGAGGCTTTCTGTAAGACGGATAAGCAAACCTTCCGATTTGGTTTTGTTGTCGAAAAACCTATGGCGATCAAAAACCAAGAAGCTGACTCTTTGATCTCTGCCTTCCCTATTCAGCTTGTCGGAAGTTGGATCAAGTATCTTGATCTAGAGAAGTCGCAAGGCCGGGCTCTACTTCAAAGCAATCCTTGGGGTTCGAACTAGCGAAACGCATCGCGGAGGCCTAAGGTTATCTCCCGCTGAATTGGGATCACTTTGAGGTGACAATTCTTGTCTCTAAGTCAGAATAATAACAGGCGAATTTTGATATATTGTCCTCTATATTGAAGTCCAAAATAGAGGGCTTATGGTACGTTTTTTATTTCTTCCCGCGTTTGTTCTTTCGGCTTTTTCATTTGGATCTGTGGCCCTTGCCTCGGCCCCTCGGTGCCAGGATGTTTTGGCTCAGAAGGAAGTGACTCTGGACACTCTCCAGGATTCCGTTTCGCAATCTCGATTTCGCGAAAGCTTTAAGCTGGAGATGGCGCGACTGATTCAAGTTCTCGAGACTCAGTACGGGCCTTTGAGTTTCAAAATGCAGTCAACAGGTCAGAACTGGGAGCAGATCAAACGAGAGACACTTCGCGAAGCCGGAGCCGTGACCGATGACTATCAAATGTATGTCGTCTTCTCGAGATTCCTTTCGAAATTAAATGATGGCCATGTGTCAGTTCAGTTGCCCTCGACGCTTTCCTGGGAATTTCCTCTGCAGTTTCATGTCGCCGAGAATCGTCTGTTCGTAGGTCACATTGAGTTGGCGTTCCCCAAAAACATTGAAAAGCCGGGAATCGGGGATGAGCTCTTGCTGATCAATGGGATGACACCGCAAAAATTCCAAAGTCTTTTTCCTCAGTTTAATGCGGATGGAAATCCCCTGACGAATCTGACGTCCTTTGCCTACCGACTGTCTCGATTTCGCGAGAGTCGGGGATTTCCCCTCTCACGTCTTCCGTGGACCACGCTGGATTTGCGTCTGAAACGAGCGGGTTCTGAACAAGACTTCTACGATCTTCGAGTCCCTATTAAAATTGTCGGAACGGGACTGATTTCGAGTCCACGAGAGGGCTTTAAAAGTGCTGCGAAGGGCACGCCTGTGCCGCCCGAGGCACTTCTTGAGGCCTCCTCGAAACCGCAGCTCCAGTTTGCAGGTCGAGTCCATCAACTGTTCAAAACCAAGTACCCGCAAGCTCCGTCGCGAGTTCGAAGTAAAATCTCAAACGCGAGTAACGACGGCTCGTTGATCATGCTGGGCGCCGTGGAACCTTTTTTTGCGTTGCCCTCCAACTTTAAGAGAATTGATGTCAGAGATGTCAAGATTAACCACCCGCAATGGAAGAATACCCTGATTCCCGATATGTTTTTCGCTGGTACCTTCGAGCGGAATGGAAAGCGGGTGGGGTTCTTGCGAGTTCCCTCCTATGGACCCGACTTTGTTGATCAGCATCCCGAAACCATCCAGTGGTTGGCCTTCACGACTCGATATATCATCGGCCGTCTTCAGGCGGAAAGTGATTACTTGATCCTTGATCAAACGAATAATCCGGGTGGGTTTGTCACCATGTCGGATCTTTTGATTAAAGCTCTGACGGGATCCTATCAGCACGATCGTCATATCAAGTTTGCGGTCAAACCCACCCAAGGTTTTTTGCGCAGTTATCAGAACCTGATCGACGTGATTCGCCAGAACGAGGACGGCCTTCTTTCTCCTCAAGAAGTTCAGTCCTTTGTTAGACAGTTGGAAGTCGAGTTCGCAAAGGTTCACAAAGCCTTCACCGAGCGCCGAGATCTCAGTGAACCCGTCTCTCTTTTACCGAAAACGGAATACTCGGAGCTCACAGCGGATCGAGAGTACTTCAAAAATCCCTTACCGGCAGAAGTTGTTCTTCAGCTAGGTGTCGATATCCAGAAGCACCAAACCTACACAAAACCCATCTTTTTCATGATCAATGAATACGCCTTCTCCGGAGGCGATGCGACCCCGGCCCTTTTTCAAGACTACGGCCGCGGTCTTCTCATCGGCACTCGAGAAAAGACTCAGACCGGTGGAGCGGGTGGTACAGTGGAGAATTTCAACTTCCGCTCTGTGATCGAGGCTCGAGTCTCTCTGACTTCAAGTCTGATGGTTCGCTATGACGGCCGTCTGATCGAAAACTACGGCGTCAAAGCGGATCTCAATATCCCGATTAGGGCCGAGGATGTTCAAGATTCTTATCAAAACTACTTCGAGCGAGTAAAGAAGGTGATTGACGAATGGCTCGTCAATCCGAAGAACGGCGATACTGTTAAGGATCCTTAAATAAGCCTTTTTGGAGCATCTTTTTCATGTCTTTAGACAGCTTTCGATAGTGGTCTTTGGATTCGGACAACAGGGACAATGCGGCGACACCCATGGCTGCCGCTTGATACAGCAGAGCAGCCTCTTGGGCGGGCCGATTGAGCAGACCATTTTTTTCAGCGTTATTGAAGTGCTCGATTGTTTGCTGAAAACAGACTTGGCCGGTCGGGTGAACTTGGCCTTGTGATAGAGCCGCGATCACTATCGAATAGTATTCAGGCTCACTTAATGCAAAATCAACGTAGTTATCCCAGATCTGCAAAAGCGAGCCTAAAATGTCACCCTCAAGCTGGGTCATTTTTCGATCTCGAGTTTTTTCAAAGGCCGACTTTGTGACAGCTTCAAGAAGATCCTCTTTATCGACAAAGTAGTGGTAAAGGGTAGGGGCTGTAATTCCAACAGCGGAACAAACAGCGCGGGTTGATACACCCTTTTGTCCTTTTTGAGAGAGAATTTTGGCTGTCGCTCTTAAAATTTTTTCTTTCACGCTCATCTGTATAACCTATTGTCACTCAATCGTCTATAGCGATGCTATATAGCGTCTGCTATAGACATTACTGTTGAGAATATGAGAATAGAACGTTATAATCTGCCTGGGCTTTGGGGTTTGATGTTGATAAAGTTTTGTTTGTGAAAGGATCTTTTTTTGAAAGCATGTCGTTTTTTTTACAGTGTGCTTTTTCTTACTCTCTTCACTCTATCCCGGGTTCCAGCGCAGAGTCTCTCCTGTCGGGCTGTGCTCCAGTCCTATAACGGACAGACCCATGACGAGTCCTCCCGTCTCCAAATTGTGTATCCACGAAATCTGGATGAGTTACGCCAAGCAATTCAACAAGCTGTTATCGCTGGAAGGCAGATTCGCATGTCGGGCGCAAGTCACTCAACCTCTTCGATCATTTTGGGGGATACTTCCTACTACATTAAGTCCACCTACTTGAATAGAATTGGTCCGGTCGAAAAAATAGGTTCGGATTGGTTCGTATCGGTTGAAGCCGGCGTTCTCTTGGGTGACTTAAGTGAGCACCTAGCACGTCAAGGTCTGTCAATGGGGTTTGCCTTTCCGGCCTTTCGCGGACTGACGATTGCAGGTCTTGTGGCCACAGGTTCTCATGGAAGCTCAAGACGTCACACCGCTTTATCCCACCAGACGGTAGTCGAGATTCAGATGGTTCAATCCAATGGTGACCTGATCACCCTTCGACCTGAAGATGGAGACCTCTTTAGGGCTGCAACTGTGAATCTGGGACATTTAGGCGCGGTGTATAAGCTGAAGTTGAAAGTTGTCCCACAATTCAATGTCAAAATGACCTCTCGAGTGATGGACTTGAATCAAGAGTCTTTGGCTCAGTACCTTATGGGACCGGCGCAAGAGGACTACCTCTTTGTTCTTTGGTTTCCTGGACAAAACAAGGCCATTCTGGAGTCCGGTATCATAACAAATGAAAAGACCCAAAATGGGGCTGAAAACGTGAATCTAGGCTTGAATCAAGAGCCTAGCGTCATGGATTATGCTTTTGGTAAGGCCCTGGCTCTTGGGCGAAAAGACACGACTGGGGTTACTGACGCGATTCTTGAAAAAAAGCGGTTCGAGTCGCTTCAAGACCACCCTCGTTTTATTGTTAAAAAGGATGGAAAGGAAGTACCCAGTCACTCGGTAGTGGGTCCTTCCCACAAAATGTTGCTGGCTCGGGGTGATGATTTGAAATGGCCCTATACTTTGACCGACAATTCTTTCTCGTTCCCAATTGAGAAAATCGAACAGGTAATGTCAACCCTTCAGGATTTTTCGAAAACCTACAACTACAGTTTTCCGATTGCAGGAATTTCTTTTCGCTTTGGTCGATCCGCAGGCGAGAAGGGTAGCTTCTTATCACATATCGAAGATGGAAGTTCAAACTCGAATCTGTATGTTCTGGCCGAATTTTTAGAATATAAACCGAAAGACACAAACGCTGTTGAGCCCTCACCGCGTGACGAACTTCGGGATCTCTTGATGGAGACTCTGATCACAAAGCATAAAGTGAAGCTACACTGGGGAAAGAACAACGATCTTGCTTTTCAAGCGGCGGCTCTTCAGCCCCAAAATCGCAATTTTTTTGAACGCTTTGAGAAGGCTCGATCAACCCTTGATCCTGAAGGTCGCTTTTCGTCGCAATATGGACTGGATTTATTAAGAGGGAAGCCAAAAGAGCCCTTTTATTTTCGAAATGCCAAACAGAGCTCGATCGTTGGATCTGTCCTTTATCAAACCGCTTCCAATCTGATGAAAAATTATGGTCTGCGCCCAATTCCTCTTGAAGGTGGGGATCGAGCCATAATGACGGTCACGTTAGTTGACTATGGAATGAGTACCTTTGGTCCCTATCGTGAATTCGTCGTTATGATTCCTGCTCAGCAGTTACAAGATACTCTCATCTATAAATCTGTCGAGAGCTATATGGTTTCTCCACCCAAAAATGATCCGAATGCCACGAGACCGCGAGTCGCAAACTTTATGGTTCTTCTTGTTCTGGACGGACAAGACAGGATCGCGGCGCAGCTCGGTCGTGACATTGGACGAGACCTTTACGGATATCCGAAAGAGTTAGGAAGCATCCAGTTGAAGCAAGCCTCATCTGAAGCTCTTCAAAACTTTGAAGTACGTCTTGATAATGATTTCTATCTGCGTGCGGATCTCAGGTCATCGTGGTGGAACCGTGTTGAAATTCCGTTTTCAACAGACTCTTTTGCTTACACAACGGGCCGGGGATTTCTGCAGACTGAACGCATGGAAGTTAAAGGAAAAACAAGTTTGCCGCGAAGTTTGGATGCCGTAGATTTCGAGCTACGTGCAGCGGGTCCTTATCTGAAGCTGTTTCAAGGGCTTAACTTCATTCCAGAGAAATGGAGTGAAGTTTCTGAAATGTCGATGCGGTTAACTGAAGTGAAGTAATTACTTATAGATAGGTAGTAGTGTTTTATGAAACAATCCTTTCCATATTTTGATCTCTATTTTTGCTTAATGGTTTCACCCTTGGTTCAGGCCACGGCACCCCAGTGCCAGGATGTTTTAAAGCCCCGAAAGGAACCGGTTCAGTCTTTCAACCATGAAACAGTTCATCAAAATGCGTTAGTTTTTTCGCCGACAACTTTGCAGGAGCTTCAGGATGTTATCAGGACTGTCGCGAATCGTGGTCAAAAAGTGCGCTTAGCTGGCGCGAGTCATAGCATCACCTCTATAATTCGGAGTGATGGGGTCTACGTTCGAACTCTGAATCTGAATCGGATTAAAGGCCTTGGGACGACACCCTCAGGCGAACACTTCGTCACAGTGGAATCCGGAGTGAAGCTTGGAGATCTCTACGAATACCTTGCGGCAAGGGGTTTAACTTTGGGGTTTGCCTTTCCGTATTACCAGGGTCTTACGATCGGCGGTCTTCTTTCTACAGGATCTCATGGGTCGTCTCGGGTTCATCCCGCTCTTTCTTCGCAGCGAATTCTTTCGATGACTCTTGTAAATGGCCGCGGCGAAACAGTGGTGATTGACGAGCGAAGTCCCGATCTTTTCAAGGCTGCCAAGGTCGGACTCGGGTTGTTAGGAGCCGTTTACGAAATCAAGCTTCGCGTGGTCCCGCATTTTAATCTCGAAATGGTAACGACAACCCTCGAGGGTGATCAAGCCTTGCTCGCCCGACGTGGGGAAGTTAATTGGGGACCCGTAGCTGATGCCGAATCGATCGCCTGGTTTCCCTATGAAGACCGGGCCATAAAGTTCTCGGGCTCCATGACGAAATCTCCAGCACAACCAGGCGCTGAAAACATCATTCTTGGAGATAGCAGTGAAATGACCTTGCAAGATCACCTGATTAAAAAGGCCTTGTTCCTAGGGAAGTCTTGGCCATACGTGAACCGAAAAGCCGAGGACAAACGTTTCAAAGCGATGAGACCCTATGTTTATCGTGAAAACGGTCAGGACATCCCCGGCATGCGTGTTGTAGGGCCAGCTCACAAAATGCTTTTGTCGCGAAAAATTGACCCAAATCCCTTGTACACGTTTCAAGACCTCTCGTTTTCTTTCCCAGAGTCAAAGGCCTATGAAGTTCTGTACACGATCCGAGAATTTTCGCGTCAAAATGAGTTCTACTTTCCCGTAGTCGGTGTCTTTATGCGCTTTGCGAGGTCGACAGGTGAGACGTTCATGTCCCACATTGATCAGCCAGGGCGGGCTGGTGAACTGTACATTCTGGCCGAGTTTGCAGAGCCAAAAGAGTACGGACCCGATGGAAAGGATGAGTCGTCCACATCCGCCCAGTTAAGGACCCAGTTATTAAGACTGTTGGCCGAGAAACATCAAGTCGGATTTCACTGGGGCAAGAATGTTGATCAAAATTTTCGAACTTCGAATCTGAGATCCTATTATGGAGAAAATTTAGATCGATTCTATCAGCAGGTGCGCGCCATGGATCCCGAGGGGGTCTTTTCGACGGAGACCTTTGAAAGTTGGCTTCGTCCCTAATTGAAAATGAAACGCAACATGACCCGAGTTTATCCAGATTAGTTCTTTATAAGTAGTGTTAAGTTTATGAAAAAAGTAATAGGCCAATTCTTAAAACTAGTTGGATAATACACCAGATTTAAAAAAAGGAGCCTTCAATGAATCGACTATTTCTTGTTTTGAGTGTCGTGTGCCTATTCCGCCAAGGTTTGGCTCAAGATGTATGCAGCAAGATCCCAAGTTTGCAAAGAGAAATTCGAAGGCAGGCCGTATCAGCCAAGGTCTATGAGGATGCTTTCGAAGCTCAGGCACAAATTGCCCAAGAAGCGAGGGTCCTTAATAAAGTTTCTTCAGGTCTTGCCGTGACCTCAGGTTTGATTTTTTTGGCTGCAAATGGTCTGAGTTTCTACGACGTTATGAACACTCCTGTTTCCGGAGGAGCCTCTCGTCTTCCACTTTTTCTCCAGATGGGAAAAGTCGGGTCTGCAAATGCTCTCCTTCGAATGATTGCGGCGTCCCCAGCTGGATTATTGATTAAAGTTTTTGGCGAGGGGTACATCTTCGGCGCAGGAATTCTTCTTCTTTCCCAAGCTGACATCATTTATTACGTTGGGGGAGGAGTCTATCAAATCGTAAAGGAAGGGGAGAAGTACGAGATTGATTTGAGCTCGGCGCAACAGTCTAGGGAAGCTCTGGCGCAGGTCATCGATTTTATTTCTAATCAAATGGGTGTTAAACTCGAAAATCCGCCCGGAAGAATTAAAAACAGCCTCAGTTTCGGAGGCGAAAACGCACGATTCTTTTCGGAGCTTGCCCAAATGGCTGAACTCCGAGCAAGGCTTCAGTACGACCTTGTTAAATCTCTCCAGATGGAATTGAGCCTGCACGAGAGCGTTTGCCGGCAGCGCCCGTAGGTTGGGTTTCGACCAAAAGATCTGATCGGACACTTCTTCTCGAAGGGAAGCTAAGGCTGCTGGCTTCCAGCGGTGATAGGCTTTTTCAGTGATGCTGGAACTGAGGACTAATTCTGCCAGCCGTATACATCGAGCGCTTAATGGCGCATTGAATATTTGGTTCAGACTGGTTCCCGTTGTAAAAGCGTTCGTGTATATCGGGCGCTATATCGTACGCCGTTAGAATTCAAATTCTAATTTCAACTCTTTCGAAAACAGAAGCGAATCGAGGCTGTCTTCAGTCTTGTTCTTCACAAAGCTATAAATTTTTTTCGGTTTGATTGCTTACGCCGTCTTGTTGCTGTAAAGCTCTTCAAATCAAAAGGAGTCAATAAATGAAACTTAGTTTACTTTTTGTGTCTATGATTTTGTTTTGTATATCGAGTGCCTTTTCGGCCGACCTTGATGATCCAAGATTTATTTGCAAAAATGGGAACTTGCCCCGAGACCTTCGAGGCGTGTACGAGAAGAAAAGACCAAGCGGAACTCTTAGAATTGAGTTAACAGCAACTAAATTTATTATGTCTGATAGTGTCTTTACCCATACTTCAGAACTTCGAAGCTGCCAGCGGTCCGGACGCCGAGTGATTACAATCTGGAAAGATAAGATAAGCCCTCCAGGGCAGCAAGATGTCAGCAACTATACAGTGGAAAGACTCCCGTCTAAGGATCTGCTTTTATTTGATCTAGAGCGAAGGAAGGAAACCCTTCTGACCTTTAAGTTCGCTCGAATTGTTGCTATCTGTAAGCGAGGCTCATTGCCGCCGTTGTATCATGGCCTTTACATTGATTCAGAAACGAATCAACCGTGTCAGTTGGATGCAGATAGTTTGTTGGCAAAATTCGAAGAAATTCCAGAGCCAGTCAGATTCGGCCTTACCAGCTGTCAGAGAAATGGTTCTCAATTTTTTACCTTGTGGTTTACTGGCTTTGACCCATCGGCTCCAAAAGCAGTTGCCAATTATAAAATTCAGAAAGTTCCAAATGGCGATCTTCAACTATTTCATATTGAATCCGGCGAGCTTGGAACTCTGAAGCCGAAAAACTAGGGGTTTGTGCAATTAATCAACAACCCCGCCTCTCCCTTACTGTAACATAATATAACTTATCAGCAGAATGGACTACGGTTCCCAGGCCTAAATGGCCAAATCGTAGTCCTGCAGAATCTTGTCCTTAGGAACTAACCGCTTCTCGCCGGTTTGCAAGCTTTGGACATAGTAATAGCGATGACCCTCTTGAAAAATCTGATACAAATCCGTGGAGTCCTTCAAATATTTTCGACGGAGCTTCACCCCGGGCCCCAACTGATGGCAGGCCGAATCGATCTGAAATTTCAGACGGCTTTGCGTTCGGTACATGAAAAATGACACGATCCCAAGTCCCAAAACCGCGGCTGACGTCGACCACGCGGCATAGGAATTTCGACTGAAGGCATTGATCACAACCGGAATGCTGACCAAGGCGGCCACGGCAAAAACTCGATACACCAGCATCGATTTTTGTTTTCTGCGAATAACTTCAGGATTGAGGTTTTCGGTAGGAATCCAGGATTTTGAAGGCTCGGACAACGGGTCCACGACCTTGGACGAAAGACTCTCAGACATTTTCTCTCCCTCCGTGGAGATTTATTCAGGCTAACAAAGAATTTCGAAAGGCGCGAGTCCAATCTGGGCTTCTGGCTCCAGATTTTTTTACTCCTTGAGCGCCGGAACGATTTTCAGCTCTTGAGTTTGGCCCGCGCGCAAAACTTTGATGCCGATTTCGCTGCCGGGTTTTAAGTTTTGCAAGATATAAGTGTAATCATAGAGATTTTCGATCTTCTTTCCGGCGAGCTCAACAATGACATCCTGAGCCTGAAGCCCGCTTTTCTCAGCTGGACTTGACTTCGAGACCCCAGAAATTCTTAAGCCCTTCACTCCTTCCTGGGAGTAATCGGGAATTGTGCCTAAGAAAATTCGAAATTGGCGCTGACCGTTCTGATTCTTGCGGCTTTGCGGAATGTCCGTGTAAGTGATTTTCTGATCGGTCCACGTGAGATCTCTCACAAGTTGATCCGTGAACTGGGCCACTCGAACAAGTCCTGGGTAGCGGATCAAATGCGCTTGATCCCGCGGCGAGTGATACTCCGAGTGGGCTCCAGTGAACAGCGTGATGGCCGGCACTTTCTCAAGATAGAAGGCCATCGAGTCCGTGGGCACATAGGGATCTGATTGTGTCGTGACAGCCAAGCCAGTCCGCACACTTAATTCTTCCATCATCGGCGACCAAACGGTGCTTGAACCCACGCCCTGAACAATCAACTTGTCGTGAAGACGTCCAACCATGTCCAGATTGATGTGGGCCACGAAACTTTTGTTCAAAGCCCCGTTTCGCTGAGTCCAATCCCGAATAAAGGCTTTGGAACCCAAAAGTCCCATCTCTTCGCCAGACCAGATCGCAAAGTACAAGTCCTTCTTGATGGGCGTTTTTCCTCGCTTCACTTTCGCCCATACGTGAGCCAGCTCGAGCACAACGGAAACTCCAGAGGCATTGTCGTCGGCGCCATAGTGGATGCGGTCTTGATCCTGGGCTGTGGCCAGAGAACTTCCCACATCTCCCATTCCAAGATGATCACCGTGGGCTCCGACAATCAGGGCTGTTTTTGCGGTTCCACCTTTTAGGCGAGCGACCACGTTGCGACCGCGGCTTCGATCCACCAGAAGATCGACCTGGGCCTGAAGTTTTACATTCTTGATCTCAAATCCTTCGACTTTTTCGCCTTGGTCCAAAGACTTTTGCAAGGTCTCGAGATCTCGACCGTTGGCAATCATCCAGGGCGCGACAAGAGCCGAGCTCAGCTTCAGAACCGCAAGCCCGCTTTCAAGGGGGCTTCCTTCAAGCCGAGGTTTCCCCCACTTTTCCAAAAGCGGCGTACGAGGGCCAGGGACTAGCAAGAGCCCCACCGCACCTTCCGATTTTGCGATGGTCGCTTTGTACTCGGCTCGGGCGTACTGATTGAAGTGAAAACGCTTTTCGGGCGCGATATCTTGGGGCACATCTAGGAAAACAAGAACCCACTTACCCCGCACATCCAGACCCTCGTAGGAATCGTAGGCAGGAAATTTATCCGTGGCCGGAACACGCAGGCCATAACCGGCAAACACGACAGGTGCCTGAGGAAAAACACCCGCCTTTGACATCGACAAGGGTTCGAAATCTTGGCTCAAGCCCGGTGCTTTTTCCGGAGCGGGCGTCACCGTCAGAGTGTTCCCGGCGCCAAAACGGACGCCGCTGATGAATTCAAACTCATGGAAAAAATCCTGAAAGCCTTCCGCGGGAATCAGACCCCACGATTTAAAAAGCTCGGCGATCTTCGCGGTGTAGAGCTTCTCTTCTGGACTTCCCGTTCGGCGCCCCTGCATTTCAGCTGACGCCAAGTAAGTCACAAGGGCCCGAAAATCGTCTTCCGCAATATCCGGTAAGAGCGCGAGAGGACTTGTCACTTTGGGTGGAAGGCCCAAGGCCTGTCGAGCGGCCTGATCATCCCACTGCCCCACATAGATCTGGCTTTCGCCCTTTTCATTTCGATGGGTCCAGGTGATTTGATCCCCCTTCGGCGAGAAGGTTGCCAGTCCATCGAAACCATCTTCGAAGCTGACGCGAACAGGTTCTTTTTCGCCTTGAGAATCCACAATATACAGCTCGAAGTTCGAGTGTCCTTCGACGTTTGAAGCAAAGATAATGTAGTCCCCAGACGGATGAAAGTAGGGCGCCCACGACAGCTTCTTCAGGCGAGTCACCGCGCGCTGCTCAGAACCATCCACATTCATCGTCCAAATTTCAGCAATCGCTCCATCCGCAGAAAAACGTCGCCAGGTGAGCTTCTTTCCATCGGCCGAGAAAAACGGTCCGCCGTCATAACCAAGCGCATTCGTCAGACGTTTGGTGCCGGTACCATCCGCCTTCATGATGTAGATTTCCATCTGAGAGCTGGAGTCTTTGTTGAAGAGATCTTTTTCTTCCGGAGTCAGATCCGACGTGTAGCCCGAGCGATTCGAAGCAAAGGCGATCCACTTTCCATCCGGACTGTAGCTGCCTTCCGCATCGTATCCCGGCGCCGAAGTCAGGCGCTTTCGATTTTTACCTTTGAGATCGGATTCGAAAATGTCGTAAGCGGGATCGAAGGCCCAGGCGTAGCGCTTTTTCACAGGATTGTTGCGCTCTTCGAATTCTTTGTTCTGGGTTTCCTTCCACTTCGGATCTAAATGAGTGCTGGACCAAAGAGCCCGCTTCAAGTCGGGATGAATCCATCCGCAGGTCGTTTGCCCAAAGCCAGGACTGAGCCGCGTGGTTTTGCCCGACTCAAGATCCAGAACATACATTTGGTAGAACGGATTTTCAGGAGTCCGTTCACTTTGAAAAATCATCTTTTTGCCATCGGCCGAGAAATAACCCTCGCCCGAACGAGGTCCCACAAAGGTGAGCTGACGCGACTGAGAAATAAAGGTCGTGGGTGTCGCCGCCGTCGGAGCCGGCGTTTGATTGTAGGCTTGAGAGGCAAAAAGCCCCCCCAAAATGAGAGCGAAAAGAATGTGTTTTTTCATAGACCCCAACACTAATCAGGAGTTGGGGCTTTTAAAAGGAGCTACGCACTCGGTCACTCGCTTGAAAGGCCAGCGCGGTCCCCGCGGTGCACGAGGAGGGCTCCTTGCTCACCCCTTGGAAATTGACATCCTTTAGCGAACTCGCACGGTGTAGCGAGCGACAAGGGCGGCGTAGGAGTTCTCGACTTCCTGATGCAGAGTCACCTCATTGATGGCTCCCCGGGTCAGCTTCAGCCAAACGGTCGAGCCCTGGTCATAGCGCTTTTGAGTGTTGCGATCCGTCACCCACATCGCAATTTCGTAGGTGGGCTGGGCCTGAGAGCCCATGGCGCGGACTCGAAAGCGCACATCAAAGACTTTGACCAAACCGGGTCTTTGCCCACAGGTCACGCGGTAAAGTTCAGGTTCAATTTGTAAGGGAACCATCTCGCAGTCCAAATAGATCTGACCGTCGTTCGAAACATAATCAAAGCTCAGGGTCTCATTCAAAGCCAAGTGGGCCGATGCCGTAAGCGACAAACACAGCAAAACAAGAGCAGCCAAAAATTTCATCCTCGTGTCCCCTTTCGATTGGGAATGAGCCGTCACTTGATTTTCGATTGACGGCTGGCTTCGCCTTATCACAAATGAAAACATGACGGCCACTGTTTTTCACTGCCCCTACTCGTCCCGCTGCCCAGGATGTGACCTGATTGGCTTGAATTCTTCGGCTCAGATCGAAAGAAAAACAGAAGGACTGCGACAGCTGATGGGGCCGAACTTTCGGACTCCCCTTGAGTATGTAAGTTTTGCACAGAAGGGCTTGCGGGATCGACTTGATTTTGTGATGTCTGACAAAGGATCTGGGCTCTATTCGAAAACGGAACAGAGCGTGGTGGATCTACCCGACTGCGGCCAGCTTTCCATAAGTCTTCAGAACTTTTACCAAGATTTTCGAAAGATCAAGTTTCCGGTTCTGAAGGGCTCCTTTCGCTTACGCGTAGGACCCGAGGGGCAACGGGGTGTCTGGTTGGATTTTGCCAATCGGGATATCAAACTTCTATTGGAAGAAGGCCACACACTCGAGTCGCTTCGCCAGATGGCCTTTGTGGAAATCGGGCAACGACACAAGGCCCTGATCCGAAAGCCCGAGGGCCGATGGGGCCTGGGCGATCCAGAGTTTCATCCATGGATGAGAAGCACACATGGCACCCGTTCAGTGGACTTGGTCTCGACGGTGGCCAGCTTCACTCAACCTAGTCATGTGAGTAACCAGTGGATTACGCAAACCTTGGCCCAGTGGTTTTTGGATCTTCAACCTCGCCAGGTGCTTGAGTTCGGATCCGGTATCGGGAATCTCACTCTTCCCGCTTTAAGCTTTCCCGAAACCCGTCTGCTGAGTCTTGAGCTTGAAGTTCGGGCCGCAGAAGCCCAGCTGATCAATTTGCAGCGGCTCGACCTGCAAGATCGGGTTGATCTTCGCGTCGGAGATTTCCGGCGTAAGGGCCTGCAAATCACAGAGGACGTGGATGTGCTTTTGGTCAACCCGGCCCGAAATGGGGTCGGAGATCTGTTTCAAACGACTGTTTTTGAAGAAAAAAACAAGGGCCCTCGTCACGTGATCTATATGTCGTGCTATCCCGAGAGTTTTGCATTGGATACTCAGATTCTTCGGCAGTTTGGCTACTCGGCGAAGCGAATCCTGCTGGTGGATCAGTTTCCACAGACTCATCACATTGAGATTCTCAGTCACTGGGTGCGTGAGTAATCAAGTGGGCCGATTGAAGTGTCGAGTTCCCTATTTTGGATAGAGCTCGAGACCCGAAAGTTGACCTTCCAAATCGGAGCCAGCCGCCCAAGAAAAAAGCGGCAAAATCAAAAAACCCGTGATGTAGAGGGCGGCCAATCGCAAAGTCGACTTCATCAACCATCCGATTGTGATCTCTTGCGGAGTGCGGGTGATCTGGCAAGCCCACTGCCCCAACGTGTACGTAAAGATGGCAGGCATGGCGACATGATAGATCCAGAGAAAACTAAATGAAAGAAGAACAGATCCCGTTGGAGAAAGTCTCCAAAGACCACTCACGGCCATCTTCATGGAGGTTCCCAAAAGCTGACTGAGGCCCCACAGCGCCAAGCACGCAAAGACCGCGACAAAGAAAAAATCAACAAAAGCTGAGAGCAGATTCCACGTCATCATCTCGTCCTGTGAGCGACGACCGACAGGTCCACTGGGTGGGGCCCGTTTCTTGTTTTTTTGATCCGGTTCAAAATCAATCAGCCAGCGGTGCGGGTCAAAAACCTGCACCGAGTTAGGAGTTCGAAGAGGTGATTTTTCCTTTTCAATATTCATCTTTTCGTCCTCTCTACCGAGTGCCGCCCCCACCAGGATTAAAAGGTGGAGGAGGCGTCGGCCCTGTCTCCGAAGGCAAGTTCGGCTGCGGAGGAGGAGTCAAAGGAGGTGGCGGCGGAACAGCAGGTCCAGGAGGAGGCGGAGCTGGTGGAAGTGGAACCGGTGCCACCGGTTGAGCTGGGATGGGTCCACCTGGTTTTGCTTTACTTCCTCGACGAATCAGGGCGATCAAGCCAATGAAGATTCCTGCAGTCAGGCCCGCAGCCAGCCAAGGAAAGGCGGAGCCTCGACGTCGATCTTCTCGACCCGCAACACGACGATCCGTCGGCAAAGCGGCCGCAACAGGAACACACTCGATCTTTCCATCATTTCGAGACGGTTCAAGTCCCCTGGCTTTACAGTCGTCCTCTCCAGGAGTAGGGGTTTGAGCCACAGGCGGAACCGCGGTCGGTACACACTTACCCTCGTGCTCTTTTTCCCCTTCTTTACAAGGAGGTTTCGTTTCTCCTACGATCGGAGGAGTAGGACCCTTGGGATCTTCTACAAACTTGAGCTGCTCAATGTAGCTCTGAAATGCCAAGCGACGAGTTCGGAGCACCTGACAGGCCGAACCCTGATTGGGATCGGGAGTCCCCCGGCCATCGGAAGTCAAATCACAGGTCGCAATACCCGCATCAATAAACTGATAGAAATCGGCTACAACAGTGTTCTTAATTTCATCGTACTTTTCCTTTGAAACGACACGCCCGTCTGCAGTGAAGTAAGTTCGTATCTTATCGGCAATTGCGGATTTGTCCTCTCCAGCCGCTAGCAAGCTTGCCACCATTTGCTGACTGTCTTTTGCCAAGAGAGCAGGATTCGACTGCCTTAAGGGCATGCGAGAATCGCACACACTTGTTGCCCTTTGAAAGTCGGTTTGTGGACGTCCACGAGTATTTTCATAAGCAATACAGGAGCCTCCAGCTGGAAATCCATAAATAAAAGGGTTGCAGGGGCTTTGGCCCTTTGGGCAAAGACTGCTAATCGTTTGCTGGACCCGAGTCTGCTTAACATTAGAGTTCTGAGCATGAATCATGCCCATCTCTTGTGAGCAGTACTTATCATTCTTGTTTTTGCCAGTCCAAACCCCGACATAGCCTTGCACGATACAAGGGTCGCCTTTGACATTTCGCTGGGCATGAGCCACTTCCAAGAGCCACTCAACATAAGGAACTGAAAAGCTGGAGGCCTGTTCTTTCTCACGTTTCTCATCCAGAACTTTTTGCGCGGCCTCCACAACCAAGCGCAAGTTAACGAAGTACACAGCACGCTCTTTTGGCGTCATGCTCTTGTAAGCCTCATAGCTCGGCATGATGTCGGCTCGGAGAGCCTTCTGCTCGACGCGTTTGGATTCGGCCGCGAACACGGGGTCGTCTTGCAGTTTCTCCATCATGCCTTCAACGCCGTAAAAATCCTGCTCGGAAATCACGACGCTGTTGATTCTCGCGAACTTTTCTTTTCCGCCCAAGTACTCCATCGAGACAGTCTTGCCATTGACGTTCATCATCAATCGCGCGCTGTCCTGACCTTGAGGTCCCTTGATCGTGATCACGTCCATCTTGGGCATGGGCTCATTGCCCATCAGTTTCATAGGAGGCGCCAATTTACGCTGCCAGTAGGGATCAATCTGCCCCCGCTGTCGCTCCCAGAATTCTTTTACGGTAAGAGGTTTTCCACCCTTTTGATTTTGTTGGACAAAAACTCGCAGAGCCTCAGCGGCCCAATTTGCCTGTTGCTGTCCGTAAGCCACGGGTTGAAGAACCATGGAAACCAGAGACACACCCAGAATAAATAAACGTCCGCGCATAGACCTTCCTTTGCCTATTACCCCATCAGGATAGCAGGATCCTTGAAGAATTTTCGACTAAATTCGCTCGAGTTTACGCGCCGAACTAGACTTTGCGCGGGTTTTAGGACCTTGAGGCCGTCGGCCGGTCCATTCGTTCGTTTAGGGTCTTTCAAGGCTCGAACATCTTTGGACACAGGACTCTCGGGCGAGGGTTAAAGTCCTCCCCAAACAATCAGGAGTTCCCTTGTGGCGAAGGATCGTCACATCGGACCAGACGGGACGACTTGGCTTTTGATCAAAGTGAGCTTGGCATTGGGCGCGGGCGTATTTTAGGACGCCTTGTCGCATGCTTTTTGACTCCTTTAAATAGTCGCGAGCCACATACCGATTGATCCCGACAGCTCCCTTGCTTGGCGAGCTTTGAAGCACAGTGAAGTCCATTTGATCCTCGGTCAACTGAGCACACTGCTCCCGATGGCTTGTAAACTTGAGCCCCCAGGGATCCCCCCCGACTTCATCGACGAGCACGGTGTGACCTGGAATCGTGATAATATCCCCGACCCGAAGAGTTTGGCCTGGGCCAACCCCGATCCTCTCCAGACATTTCCAGGCACTGGGCGGATTGAGCAACGAGCTCGAGCCAAAACCGCTGGTCACCCCGGCCGTCATGTCCTGATTCGGAATCAGCCGCAAGCCCTGAACCCCCAGACTCGCAAAGACTAGACCGGAACAGTCGATCCCAAGTTCGCGACTTCCCGAGCCGTGGTCTTTAAAAAGATCCATTTCCCGATCACCGCTGGAACGGTAGGCGGGCTTTCCGCCAAAATCGTAAATCAACGGGCGAGACTCCACGTCAAAACACCCCGTCTCCTTGTTCTGAATCCTTAAATAAGGATGAGTGCCCTGCAAGAGCGACAAGTTACTAATCACGCGAACTTGACCCCCAGCGGGATGGCGGCCTGTGACTCGAATCCCTTCAGCGGGTTTTGTCTCTGCGGACATCGCAGGGCTGCGTGTGGCCTCGCAAGATTGGTAGGCCGTCGCCATCACCCATCGGGCTCCTTTTGCAGAAGGACCCGACTGCACGACAGGCTTGGGCTCAGGGGGATCACAAACTTGGCTTCGACTTTGAGCATGGGCCTCGAAAAGACCAGCTAAGCTTTTTTGCATGCGATCCCATCCAGGCCGGCTGTCCATTTTTAATTCAATTTGCGCCCACTGCTCGATCTGCTCATCTTTTGAAAGCTTCCAGAAATCGGGCCCCAGAGTCTCTTTCAGGACTTTTACGATCTCCAGCACAAGACTTGTTTTCAGCGCAGGGCGAGATCTCAGAGCGTCTTCAAAACTCTCCCAGGAATCGGGCGCAACGTCGTGAAGACTCGCATCATGCAGGGCATGCCAGAAAAAGGGCTGAAGATCTTGGCAGACGACCTTGTCTTCGATTTTCTGTGCGAGCTGAGCGCTACTATCGGCGACTTGCCACCCGCACCCCAACATCGAAGAAAAAAGCAACGCTAAGATTATGTTTCGATGACCCACGCTTTTTCATTTCGGATGAGCGCGAAGAAAGCCGAAGTTCATCTAGATCTTTCCTTGTGAAATCTGGACTGGACAACAAGCGAGGTTCAAGACCAGACTCGACGGAAGAATGAACGAAAAATGGATTAACTCAAAAGCCCTCGCCGATCTTCTTAGCCCCGAACCCTACCTTCTGTTGGGTGCCCTGATTCTTGTGACTTGGGGGTTCTACAAATTCTTCCTGCAGAATCTGCTTGAAGAGCGCCACAAAAGTCTGCAAAAGCACTACACGAATCTGCTTCGTCACTTCATTGTGCTGAGCCTTCTTCTAGGCGTTTATCTTTTCCTTGTTCACTCTTTCGAACCCCTCGATTCGGTTCGGCGGATCACTCCTTATCTTGCCCTGATCACCTATGTATGGGG
>JBKDHV010000108.1:0-39134 GCA_046336915.1 Bdellovibrionales bacterium | reverse complement strand
CAGGTTCAATCGCCGAACTTCAAATTCCCGAGGTTTACTCTTCCAGCGGATCATCGAAAACTCATTCAAAACCGAACCCGTGACCTATCAAAAGATCACCTCGAGAAAATCTTAACTCCAGTCAAGTGCATATGCATATTTTTGAAAATCAAATCCCGCCGGCGCGGGGCCACAATTCGATCCTAAAGAAGCTGATCCGAGACCTAGGCTTAAGAAAAGCATCAGTACAATTTTTTTCATGATGTCCATAAATGATGACTCCTTGTATACCTACACAGCTAACCTGATCAGCATGGCAATGCATCAGTTTTTTGGGGCTAGCGCTCTAATAATGCGCCAGGATGGACTAAAAACAAAAATGGGATTAGCCTCAATCAGAACTCTTCTGCCTATTTACAGTTTCACGTCCAGATCCTTTTTTAAAACACACGATGTCTTCAAGGATTACGTCTTGAATGCCACAAGGTTCGATGAGAAGGCGAGAGAAGTGTTAGGACTGAGAACTCGTTCCTGACACGATACCAGAACAGTCTATCGTTGAACGTAAAAATGTTAACGCCTGAAACGCAGGGCCACACCCTTTTCAAATAGCGTGGGAACATATTTCGCAAGCTGAAGAGCAAAGCCCGTCGACCCCACAGGATTCAAGACCTCGAGATCCTCAATAATCGCTTCACGAATCATTTCGGCGTAGCGCTCCGGAGGCAATGTTGCCGGCGGGACTTTAATATGCTGTCCATGAAGCGGTTCGATTTGATCAAACATACGAGTCTTCACTCCAGGCGTGAGAAGCGCGAGGGTTGTCACCCCGGTGCCCTTCAGCTCTTGACGAAGCGAATTCGTAAAGGCAATGACAGCGGCTTTCGACGCGGCATAAGTGCTCGCGGTAGGAAGCTGCATAACACCCATCACGCTGGCATGGTTGACGATCTTGCCAGATTTTCTTTTCAACATCCCCGGAAGAAGACCATGGGTTAGGTGAATCAACGCGAGCACATTCACCTGCATCATCTGATAGATATCGTGAACGGGCTGATTTTCAAGGAGCCCTCCTGTCAACTGGCCTGCATTGTTAAAAAGAATATCGATATCAAGATGCTTTGTTTCGTCGACCAAGTGCTGAACACTGTCTTGCGAAGAAAGATCCACGCGAAGCATTTGTACGGACTTGGCCCCGTGCTTTTTTAGTTCTCTTTCAAGCTTCTCGTCGGGCGTGCGACACACAAGAAAAAGATGGGCTCCATCTTCCGCCAGTCTTCGAGCGACTGCGCGACCGATTCCGCGACCAGCCCCTGTAATCAGAACCTTTGCGCCCTTAACTTCCATGGACTCCCCACTTCTTCAAGATGTCCTGTAACTCTTGCTCAGAGGTCACTTTTTTGTAAAGGGCTTTTGACTGCCCCTTCACTGTTCTTTCGCATGAAGACCAATCAGAATGGCGAGTGAGAACGCCATTTACAAAACTCACGTAGAAGGCGTTTTTTGATTCGGCCGGCTTCTGCCAATTCATTTCCGGAAGGGGCTCTCCTTCGGGAAGTTGATTCGCATCAAAAAGATAGTCCCCAACTTTTACGTTCTGGTACAAACGCAGAGGAGTCTGCTTTGACGAGGCGACCGCCATTTGATCGACTCGTTCATTTCCGGGTGTGCCTTGATGTCCGCGGACATAGCGCCACTCAAGCTTCAGCCCAACCGAAGCGGCGTCGAGCTGTTGCCACAGGTCTTGATTTTGTACATCTGCTCCTTCTTGGGTTTTCCAACCCCGTTTCTTCCATCCAAAGCGCCACTGGGTGAAACCCCGAATGACGTATGTGGAATCCGTGAGTACCAAAAGAGTCTTGATTTTTTGCTGAGTCGCAAAATGAAGGCCTTCGATGACGGCCATCATTTCCATTCGGTTGTTCGTCGTCTTCGGGTCAAAACCCGTTCCTTCAAAAACTCGGCTCTTTGAAAGATCGAACAAAACATAGCCCCATCCCCCAGGTCCTGGATTTCCCGAGCAGGCGCCGTCCGTGTACAGATAAGCGTTTACATCAAGCATGACAGTAGTTGTAACAGGGAAATGAAATCGGGATCAAGGATCACAAGAGTACCAGATGTCTTTTCTCGGGCCTCGCCGTCCCTCAGAATCGTGGCAGTTCGAGCCCGAGAGCTGCACTCGCGATCGCCCGGTTCGCGCCAGATCCCGTGGCGACCAGCGGATTTGACACGAGTGCTCCTCTTCGGAAAGAGTCGTGACAATTTGGAGTCGAGAGTCGACATCCAATTCTCGTTTCCAAAAAAGAACGGGTGCATTCTCGACGGACTCACGAGCCAATGTTCCGACAGAGGGGTTTGCTCGCAAGCATGTGGGTGCGTAATAGGCGCTCGACTCTCCGAATCCCATATGCAACTTGTAGCCAAAGTTCTCGTGCAGCCCAAGCGGGAAATCAACCAAACGCAGTTCGACCTGTCGTCGAAAATCTCGCGTTCGGATCAGCTCTTGATAGTGGCCCGGGTTCAACCGGTCTTTTTCACAACGAGCCACATCAATTTCTTCGGTTCCTTGAAAAGGATAGTTCATGCAAGTGGCGTTCACAGCCAGAGCTGTGCGAACCTCTAGCGCTCTTTGGTGCAAACGCGCTTCAAAGTCAGACACAACGCTTGTATTGATAGGCAAAACGCCAGCGAAGATGAAAGCGCGAATCTGCCCATCGGCATCGACCAAGGATGAGCCCGAGTTCCCAGGCACAATCGGACATCCTCGAAGTACATGCAGATAAAAATCTTTCCGTGAGGCGCGAGGAAGAAACGCCGTACGATGAGCAACCTCGCACTCAAGGACTTCAAGCTCGCCGAGTCCCGCTCGAGTGGGATTAATTTTTCGCAGCTGCAGCTTTTGTCGATCTTCAAGGCCCGAACGAACAACTTTGTCGAAGCCCCGATTCAGCCTCTGTTTCAAGCGAAGGACGAGGTAATCCGTGTAGAGTCCTGATGAAAGAATAAAGGACTTATGCAAGACTTCGTGGCAACGAGCGACCTGATGCCCGGACGGGCTATTTTCGGGGAAGATAATGGATGTGTCTTCGCAAAGATCTTCCGGATCGAGGAAGCGGCGATTGTTGTCTCGAAGATCGAAACAGTGACTGTTGGCGACGACAATATCCTCGGCAACAAGAGTGGCCGTGCAAACGGAAAGTCGAGACTCCGTCAAAACAAGAAGCTGGCCCACGGTGTTCGGGCATTTGTCCGCTTGGACACATCGAACTTTCCAATCTTGATAGGCCGCCTTTGCGTCCTTCAAGTTCAGGAAGTTGTACGTCGGAACCCCCGACTCGTTAATCTGATAAGGGCTTTGATCGCGGCCACAGGATAATAACCCCATAAACGCAAGAATCAGGCCCCCTAAACCCACCCGCCGATTCATGCTGGGACCCAACTTAATCGGGTCCGGAGGAAAACGCGACTGTTAGGTTTCTGGTCAGTAAGGGTTACAAAGAATCAGGGCTCCCACTTCGAGAGCCCTTGGAAAAAACCTACTGGTGGGGCAAGCCTATCTTGCCATGATCCCGAATATCTTTAACAGAAGGTTGTGCTGGGCGCTAATATCACTTCGATTCAAAGCAACGTTTTCAAGCATTCGATCCATCTGTTGCATACGGTTCTGGACAATCGACTTCAGACGTTCTTCAGTCAGAACTCCTTCGGACTTCAGGGCTTCAGTTAACTTGACAGAAAGGTCTTTCTCCGCCTTTTTCAACCGTTTTTGTGCCTTTCGAACTTCGTCTTTAAACTTTTCCTCGCTTATCTGCTGTGACTCAAATTCTTCCATCTGTGCCTCGACCGCTTCTTGCTTCTTCTCAGCTGACTCATTCGGCATTTGCGCCTCGACCATATCTCGGACGAACTTTTCCAAGCTTTCAGCTTTGGCCACTGTCGCCATTTGATCAAGTTGCATCGCCTGCTGCATCATTTGCCCGATATCCTGGAAGAAATATCCCACTAACATTTGCAGTTGAGGGTCCTTCTGTAGAAGCGCCTGAAATTGCATGCTGGCGTCCCGGAAGCCCATCAGATACTGCTGCAAAGTCAGACCCTTTGCGGCTTCATCATTCTTAGGAAGTTTTAAGCTTGATAGGACTCGCATCAGATTCTCAACAGTTTGCCTCTGAAATCCTTGGAAACGCTTCATCATATCCGCATTCACGCCCGCAGCAGCAAGACTTGCCATCAACTTCTGATCACGACGAATGACAAACGCACCTGTGACATGGGGAACTACAGTGTAACGTTGATCCCGCTGCAACTGTTCAATTTCTGTGGGGGAAACAAGATGCATAATCTCGAACGATCGACGTCGACGAATGTTCTCGTCATCGTTGCCGGGTATAAGCAACCCTTTGAAGAGGCTTGTTATCTGTTCAAGGATCAACGGTTCTTCAGCTTCAAATTTCTGGAAGTAAGACTTCGATTTAACAATCTCTTCGACTTTATCCCCCGGGAGTACGCTAGCCAAAGCGGGCCTGAGGCTTTCGGTACTAATTCCTCCAGCCAAACGACTCATGACTAAGGACGTGTAGCGCTCACGATAACGGGGCTCATCAAGAAAGCTTGGCGCAAAATCAAGCTCTCTGTTCTTCATCGAAAATGTGCTTCTTGCAGTCAACATGTTGGCTGCTAAGCTTCGGTCAAGAGCTGTTCCCACGATATCCAAGTTCTCGGTTCTCATATGATCATATGGAACGATCTTGGACTCAGTTCGCAAATCGAATCGAACGTCCCGAACTGGGTATCCGAACTGCTGGACAAGGTTCAGTCCACGCGCCGTTAACCACGAGGTCGCCGCAGGGTCCGAACAAGATCTGATTGCAGCAGGGGCCACCGTTAAATCGCGTCGCATTTTATCAAATTCGATCAGTTCGAACTGTCCCGATTTTTGAATTTTAACAAGACAGTAGTTATCTGGCATTGCCATTAGGCTTGAAAGAAAGTTAAAGGCTTTCTCACCAGCGAGCCGGTACTCTTTGAAAAGTGCACCGGTTTCTTTGTCCTGCTCCATTTGTTGAATCAATGTCGTTAACGCTTTATCGTCCAATCTTTCCAAATACATATTCTGCGTTCCCAGTCGATGGGCAAGCAAATTTCGGTACTCTTCATAGAAGTGCTTCATAGGCCCATAGTAGTAGACAAGCCTTATCAATGCAGCCATTCCTGAGCCATCGGCGTTAAGTCGATCGTAACGGTAGTTCCTTAAAGCAAAGGAGGTCCTGAATCCCGCAATGAAGTTATCCATGATTTCAGTGGGTGTCGTTCCCGCATCGAAACGGCGACACATGGGATCCAATCCACTGCCAGTGTGTTCGTCTGTACAAAACTTATAGCTTCTGAGTTGCTGAACTTGCACCTTCTGCTGGGAAATCGGGAGCTGCGTTTCAAGTTTTTCGATTCTCCCCTCTTTTAGTTGAACAGAATCGTAGTAGCCATAGCGAAGAGCCGCAATATCGTACTTTCCGAGCTGCACGAGTCGCTCTTCTCCAGCGTCCGGGTATTCCATAATTGATGACGAGCGAACTACAGTGTCGGTTTGTGTCTCTGAAGTAGACCAAAAATTTGGTGTATCCGTAGAAGCCGCAAAGTTGTGTCGCAATCCGAAGTTATGCCCGAGCTCGTGGACAAGCGTTCCTAACATCTTGCTTCCGACAAGTTCTTTTGCGCAAGAATTGAGAACCGTTAACTCATTCGAGTTATGAGTGACCTTCGAAGCTTTAAGCGACTTGATATAGGAAGAGACTTCGGGACATGATCGCTGGATATCCCGATGAATGTTCTTCGCCGAAATCCCCAGGTCATACTCACGTCCGAAGGGACGGTTTCCTTGACGGAAGTCCAAACGAACTCGACCCTCTTGATCCGCGGGAAGTTCCGCTGTTGGGAAACCCATTTTTGTCAGAATGTCTTTGCTTACATGAATGTTACCAAGACCCGTTGGAACTGAGTCCAGGACAAACTGGACCACGTTTTTCTCTTTGTTAACTGTCATTTTCTTAGGGTCGGAAGTCGCGAATAGGTGGCCGGAACTCCCGACATAGGTCCCCTTTAATATCCCTAGCTCCATCATGATGTAATTCCGAATATCCTGGATCAAGGTCTCGAGCATAGGAGTGATATGCACATTCGCCGTCGCAGAGATAATTTCCCCGGTGTAAGGATCAGTTAAGGAGGGGCCGTAACCGTACAATCCGTGTGAGGTCGCTGATTCTATAATGTTGATGATATTGTAGCGCAAGTCGCCAAGGTCTACGTCTCCATCGGCCTCGTTTAAAACAACCTGGATGTAGGGGGTTTGGACCATCAGCTCCTTAAGTTTCTTGGAATCACAAACTTGCAAATTCTTCGTAGCCCCTTGCAACGTGGCCTTATCCGACTTTCCATCAGCGACGAGCTGCGCCACTTTACACTGGTGAATCACCCTACAATTTTTGGAGCCTTCACCATACCTTGCCTGACAGAACCCATAGTCCCAGTTCAAGATTCCCAAGCGCGAAACAGAACGTAACCAGGTGGGCGTTGTTCGGCTAAAACGAAATTCGACTGAATTTGACTTGGGATTGAAACGGCTGATGAAACGACGACTATCAATATCCTTTTTTCGGTAAACTTCGTGGTTGAAAACGGTATTCTCGAATGTAGTAAAAAAGCCAAACTGATTCCAATCTTCAACAAAGTGGAGCTTTCTATCGTAGTTGGTTGGTTTGGCTCGGCGAAGTGACACCTTATAACGGAACGAGCCTGTCGCGTGCTCGAGCGTAAACGAAAGATAATTGTCTTCAATCTCAAGACCGACAAGGCGCGCCCTTGCATCTTTATTATTGCTCACCATGGTCTGAGCCTTGGCAAAATCCACGGCAACAAATCGTCGATCCGACCAGCGAATCTCATTGTTTTCTTCTTCCTGCATACCCGAGCTTCTCCCTAAAGGTCTGGCTCGATATTCCTTCCATTCCACAGGGATCAAGAAGACTCGTTCAAAGTTCACATCACTCTGATCTTTAAGCCGCTTGTCCAAATTCAAATTAACAGCCTCGAAGTTCGATTGGTTCTTAATGAACTTGACTCGAGTACCGGCAGCCAAAGCACTTTCATTTTCTTTCTCATGATCGGGTGCTTGAACAATTGTTTCAGCGTAGAACCATTCGCCTTCGAAGAAAGAAACCGGCAGCAGATCAGGCTTCTGTAAGGCCTGGAAAAGCTCACGGCTATTGAAGTCGACTCGAAAATGAGTAGCTTGGTCGATACTTGTGACCGGCTGCTCACGCAAAATCGAGCTCTTTTCACCGAGATCATTTTTTCTATTGGTTAGTACGTATTTCCCCTGGATCTTATATCCAACAACAGGGATAGCCATCCATCCATCCTTTTTAAGAACAGTTTTGACATAGTCCGCATCATTAAAGGTTCTTTCCACCAGCGGGATATCTTTCTCCTGGGCAACCTTCAGAACCTTCAAGTAATCGTCTGTCAGATAGTAATGAATCTCATAGATGCCGGCTGTGTTCGGCCGGGCGAGAAGTCGAGTCGACTTTCCAAGAAGCTCCGCCTTGGTTTCATAATTGACAAGCGTAAACTGATCGACTCCAAAGCTCTTGGCGTCGAATTTCTTTTGCGCGGCATTCGAAAGATTGGGCTGTTCTCCCTTGATCGAGTCGAGCGTGGTAAGAGAAAAAACTTTACCCTGGTACTGGGACACAACAGAAAGATTATCACCGGCATTCGGGTCTAATCGTTCCGACCTTTTCTTTGTACATCCAGTCACAGCGACGGCGAGCGCCAAGGTTCCTGCTGCAATGAGCTTGAGTTTTGTCGTCGTCATGTTCGATCCTCCTAAAACATCACTGAAGTCGACAGGTAAACTATCGAATTGTTTTCATTGATGAGTCTTAAATTTGAATCTTGTCCATTGGGTCTAAGCCACCAGTCGCTGTTGGTGTGTCCGACTGATACCAGCCACTGGGGCATGACCATAAAACCCACCTCTTGTGTAGCCTCGAAGAACTGGCGCACAGCCCCCTGGTAAGACCAGGCATGAAAGTGGGTGAAGTCAAAAGTCATTGTGATTTTCTTATAGTTAAAGATCGCCATGATGTTCTCGCGAAGTAAGTACTGATTCAAGACGGTCCCAGCTCGATCCGTTTCGAACTGGTGAAACAGACGGTTAGCTCCAAGACCCCCTGATAGATCAAGCCCTTCGACTAAAACTTCGGGGTTAAGGCGAAGTCGATACGCCCCACCTAGGGAGCCCTGGAGATTCTGATACCTCTGGGAAAACTCCGAAGTTGGCAGCAAAGTCGAAATCGAGTAGTTCCCCATAAAAAAATGATTTAATCTCTGAGGATGGCGGATCAAGGTTACAACTGTATCCGAAGCGCCGTTGGTTCGCTTATTCTCTGTATCGCGAAGATCTTGATTCAAACTGGCTCGAGCCGCGAGATTCCATCCATCGAGCAATCTACCAGAAATGGCAACCAGGACATTTCGAGATTCTTGTCGAGTTCCATCTTGAAAATCCACAAGGTTTCTGGAATGAGAAAAATTCACCGAGCCCATCACACGATGCTCATTATCTGTCGCGAGCTCTAATGCACTTTGTTGAACAAGGGCTCTGCGCTTTTTTGGCGGTCGAAGGAGAGTCGGCGTTGTGGTCAGCGTCTGTTGAGGAGAGCTTGAAACAACAGGGAGTGAGGTGTTCGCAGCCACTAGATTTTGTCCCTTATTATTCTGCAGAGCTCTAGAGTGAGGGCTGTTTTCAGCGACCACAGACTTGCGAACTCGAGACATTCCAGATTTTCTCTTCGTTTTCTGAGAGGCCACTATTGATTTCTGTATTGGTCCCGCGCTTAACTTAGTCGCGACCGTCGACGCTGAAGCTGGCCTCGTCTTGACTCTCACAGGAGCTGCCCCGCAAACCGAGAAAAACGTCACGAGTCCGCTGAAAAGCAGAATTCCTTGCCTGATGAAGTTTTGGACACTCGGTCGCTTTAACATATGTATTCCAGTTCCCCTAAAATAGGAACCCGTCCTTAAAATGTTATTTTTGCATGGCCGGTGCCAAGGTGGCGCCATGAGATGTAACCTCAGTTGAAGCTGAACAATGAGGGCCTGTCTAAGGAACCAACAGGGCGACGTAAAGGGCCGTTCTAATTCATCGTCTCAATTTGCGACAGCCCCTGCTCATAATAAAAGAGTCGGAACTATTCCAAAAAAAATTGTCTAGGATTGAGATAAGATTTCCTTTTGAAAGACCCGACGCTCAAAAGGAAAGATCGCAATCAGCTTGTGGGGCTTGTCCGCTGAGCAAGCTTGCATCTTCCTGAGCGCTCGTGAGTAGAGACTCATTTGTTCAAAGGCCGACTCCACGTGGGCCGAGCTTCCTGTTTTGTAATCGAGAATGTAAACGAAATCCTCGAGTTCGGCCCAAAGATCGATGGACCCCTGAAGAGTGGCCTGGTCCATGCGAACCGCAAAACCCCACTCGGGTCGACCCTTTCGAAAGATCTCCATCATCGGGGGCGTTTCCAGCTTCTGAAGAAACTCGAGGGCCGCGCGCCATTCGGGCGAGACCTCCCACATTTGCCCTTGCCGAAGAGCAAGAGCTTCGAAAATTCGGTGGGCCGCAGTTCCGTATTGGGCCTTCTCGAGCGCTTTGACCTTTTGCAATCCCACTCGGGTTGTCGCTGGCTTCAACGAACTCAAGACCCCGGTCACCGAGACTTTCAGCGCAGCAGCCTTGTCAGCTGTTGACGTGAGCGGCTTAAGTCGCTGCTGTGCACGGGTCTCTGCAACGGCCTGGGGCTCGGGGCGAGCCAGCAGTTTTTGCACACGGTAGAATCCCCCCTCAAACTGATGTTCACCCTCACCCTTCATCAGGGGCAACTGAGCAATCCAACTGCTTTTTCGAAACGGCTCTTTGGAAGACAAAAAGAGAGTCTCTTTGGCGCGGGTGAGCGCCACATAAAAGACTCGCAAACTTTCAGCCTGCTCTCGCTCGCGCAGACGATCTCGAACTCTTTGGGCGGCTGGCGTGACCATTAATTTTCCAGTCTCGTCCCGCAAGCCGATCGAAAACCTATTTGTTTCTTCATCAAAAGTGAAGAGCTGGACTTTTGAAGTCTGCACATCCTGCCCTAGTCCCATCACATAGACATGATCAAACTGAAGACCCTTCGAGGCATGAACCGTCAAGAGCGTCACGCGATCCGGCTCGATGACAGGAATCGCCTCGCCTTGGTCGTTTTCAACATCGACCGATTCGCCCTCGAGGATTTCATCGACGTACTCCATCAAATTTGTCCCGGCCAGGCTCTCGCGCTGTCGAAGCTCCGTGATAAACTTCCAAATGTTCGCTTCCCGCCGTCCCGTGGAATCACAGAACTGACTCGAGACGAGAAAGTCAGAGTTTGAAATAAAATCCATCAACGCAGACGACACACCTTCGTTCTGCGCCTTCTGGCGTAAGCGCAGAAGAGTCTCGAGGGGCTCCTGCAGTGTGGGGACATCTGCGACGACTTCCCAAGCCCTTTTCCAGAAGGAGCGCGAATCCTGCACAAGACTTAAAGATGAGTCCGGCACCCAAAACCACGGGGATCGAAGCAGTCCCACAAAAGCCACATTGGTGTGGGGATTGAGCAGAAACTGAGTGAGCAAAACTAAATCCAGAATCTCCCGTCGGCTCCAGTAGGCGGACAGACTTGGACACTGCACCGGGATCCGAAATTCTTGAGCCACTTTTAGGACTTCAGCCAACAAGCCGTTGGTGCGAGCAAGAACCGCAATCGATTCAGGTCGCACACCTTGAAGAAGCTGTTGCTGAATTTGCGAAAGCACAGTCAAAACCTCTTCTGAAGACTTCAGTTCTGCACCTTCGTCCTCTGGCACAAGGGTCAGCAGCGCAGCGGGAACTTCAGGTTGGGATCGCGACGCCCCCACCTCCATCGTCGAGAACTGGGATCCCAATTGAGGAAAAAGATGATTGAAGAAATGAACAAGTTCAGCCCGGGATCTGTAGTTCGTTCCTAAACGGAGAACCTGGTGACCCGCGTTCTGCATCTCTTCAAGCTTTTCCTGAAAGACTTCTGATCTTGCGCCTCGAAAAAGATAAATGCTCTGCTGGGGGTCCCCCACCATAAAGTGGGCCGAGCGGTGAATAAATGATTTCAGAATTTTCACCTGCACCGGTGATGTATCCTGATACTCGTCAACCATCCAATAATCCCATTCCGATGCGAAGAGCTCGCCCAGCTCGGCATCTCGACGGAGAACCTCAAGGGTCATAAGCTCAAGGTCTGACATCGTGAGCTCACCTGAATCGAGCTTTTGATTGAGCCATTCGGGAGCGATCGCTTGCGCCAGAGAAAAAAACTGAGTCTGGACACTTTCAAAAGTTTTCCAGTGCTTTGGCTGAAGCAGAGGCTGAGCTAAATCTTCGTCGACGGATTTTAAAAAAGCTTTCAGATCAACATTCAGCTGCGCATCGTAGGCCGGACGATCAGGATAAAAATTGGGAAGGCGCTCAAGGGTTTCGACCCAGTTTTCCAATTCGTCCCAACTAGAAAAAGAAAGATTGAATCCCTGAAGATAGCGCATCCAGGTCTCGGAAAGCTTGAGACTTCGGAAGGACTGCCGGAGTTCATGATGCCGAACCTGCAAATCCTTCAAGCGCTTTTGAGATTCCCGCTCAAGCTCCGTGACACTCTCGCGTTGCACAGTTGAATTCATCAGCCACGCACTCAAGTAGCCTTCAAGACCCTCGACCAGTTCTTCCCAGCTCATTTCTTCAAGTAAGGAAATGAGTTCAGATTGGTTCTGAAAGGCCTTCTTGCAAAGACGCTTTAAGCTTTGAGTCGACTCTGATCGCGTGACAACACGCACTTCTGGATTCAGTCCGACTTTCGCGCCGTAACGAGAAAGAAAGGGAACCAATAAGCCATGGATGGTCGAGATATGCACAGACGATTTTCGGTTCAAATAGTCGAGAAGCTCCTGATCATTCTGGCGGAAGGCTTCCGTGAAAAGACGCTCTTTCAGTTCTTGGGTCGCTTTGCGCGTAAAGGTCGTAATCACAATGTGTGGAAATCGCCCATGGGTGGCACGAAACGCGCGAGCAGTTTCCAGAAAGGTTCGAACAAGCGTCGTCGTCTTGCCCGCACCCGCTCCGGCCTGAATCATTCTCGAGCCTAATTCAGATGAGCCGACCGACATATCTTTCTCCAATCACAACGAGGACAGTCTTTTTCATCTTTGGGCTTTGGGGCCATTTCTCCCTGCTTTAAGCGAGTCAAAGTCTGCCCCAGAAGTTCATCAAAACTTTGCATCAGTTTCACTTTCGACTCTTGCAGCATCTTTTGTTTTTTTCGAGTCGTGTTTCGATAAAATCCGGGCCAATCACCAATCAGCTCAAATCCGACTTCACGCTTAAAGGTCTTGACGACATAGTACAAAGCCGCAATGACTTCTCCTTGAACCTCTTTGACCCAACCCGACTCGAGAGCCTTCATATAAAACAGCATCTGAAGCTGGCCCTTCGCAAGCCACTCCTGAGCGCCTTTGAGTTCTGAGGACGAGGACTTATAATCCAAAATCACAACGTTTCCATTAGCCGCACGATCCACGCGATCAATTCGTCCACGAACCACCACGCCGTTCACCGAACCCTCCCAAGAAACTTCTAAAAGAGGCTCAAGCAGGGCGGGAAACTCGCGACGCCATTCTTTTTCAAAATCCAAGAAACGTCGAACTAGGCTTGAGAACTTTTTCCGTTGTGGCGGCCAAAAATGAGCGTCCAAGTAAGGAAAGTACCGAGACTTGAGACCGTCCAGATACTGCTCGATGGCCATGTCATTCCAGTCTTCCAGGCGTCGACGAAGAATCTCCTCTAAAATTTTATGAAGAACCTGACCACGCTCCTGTCGGCTTTGATCTAGATCTACATCCGGAAACGTTCGCAAGCCCACCGTCTGCCGAGCAAAGTAGATAAAGGGGCACTTCAAAAAAGACTCAATGGCTGAAGGCGAAATCACGGATTCTTTCCACGATTCCAAGGACTGAATTTCTTTCTGACCAAGATCCTGCAACAGGCGCTCGCCCCGGGGATTCTGGGAAAAATTCAAGAGCTCCGAGTCCCAAACTGTGAATTCCGGTCGGCAAAGTGTCCCGTGCTCAGCCTGCGCCTTTTCAAGCCACAACGAAGCCGGCGTTTGTGTTTGACCCAAAAGCTGCGCTACAGAAAAGAAAAGATGGTCTTCTTCAGAGGTTTCTTGAAGGGTCCAATCCAGTTCGAGCTCCATGGCACTTTGATCTGCGTTCTCAAGCCAAAAACCAAGATCGTGTGCGAGCTTTCGACAGGTGACAGGCGAAAGTCCCTTCCGCGACTGCGACTTCAAAGTTTCTTCGCTGATCTCTAAAAAAATTCTTCGACGGCCCTTTGAAAAGGGAGCAGAAAGAAGACTTGCAACAAAAACCCCTTGAGGGTCTCCCACCTGCTGAACCTGCTCTTTGCGGGCCAGACAGGACTCACAAAAAAGAACCCACTCACGCCACGGCAGCTTCAAAGTGGAATCAAAAGATCCCAAAACTTCTCGAAGAAGAGTTTCTAGCCAAAGCGGCACATCGGACTCATTCCAAAAAGCCATCAACTGAACCAAAAACTCATCACTGTTTAGAAGTTTTTGGGGCGCTCCCGACAAGGTGAGAACTTTTTTTGCCAGTTCGTGGCGGTGATAGTCGTGCTCATCATAAAGGTTTTTGAAAAGCGACTGGAACTTTTCAAACTCGACGTCCGGACGTTGATCGGCTTCGAAGTGACTCAGCTCAAGATCTCGAGATGAAAGATTTCGCGTCTGCACGCGAAGTCTCGCCAGAAACGCCTGCACTTCACCCGCCGCCTGAAGGGGGATCACCGTTTCTTTGTTGAAGGGAATTCCTTCTTTCTCAAGATGAAATTTCAGCACGGGCCACAGAGCTTCGATGTCGGGGGCCATGACGGAAATCTCATTCGGTCGAACTCCGCCTTCGATCCACTTCCGGACCAAGGCCGTCGAATGGCGAATCGACCCTAAAGTCGAAGCAAACCGCGACGTCAGAACCGCCGACGAGTCCGGCTGAGCGGGAACGATCCGCTGCTCCTTCGCGACACCTAAAAGGTTTTCGTAGGTCTTCAGACGATGAAGATACTTGGATTTCTTGTGAAGCTTCGGCGCAAAGATCTGAACATCCACATGCTGGGCCAGCTGTTGAAAAAGGCCCGCCTCGACGGCTGTCATTTGCCCTCCAAGATCCACAAAAAGATCTCGGGTCCAAAACTGATGAAGATTTGTCACGCACTGCAGGTAGGATGGAATCCAGGCCGGAAGCAGCAGACGTTTAGATTCAAAGTAAGAAAACGCGGCGCGCACCCGAAGCCACCAGTCCTTCCAGACTTGAGCCTCTTGCGGCTGGGATTGAAACCATTCCTCGAGTTTTTCAAAGCCTTCGGGGTGAAAGTAAACGGGTGCCAAATCCCGCATCCATTTAAGAAGAGTCGGATCGCTTGAATCTTTCAGCTCGACATCACGACCGTGTTCACGCAGGAAATGTCGCAAATGAAGTTGGGCGGCCTGAGGAGTGATGATGCTCATTTCGGGATGGGCCCGAAAAAGAATTTTCTTCCACAGATCAGAAGCTCTCAGTACTGAATCTTCGACGTAAGACTCTTTGGATTTCAGGAAATAATCTTGGATTTCGAATTTCGTTCGTAAATCTGAAATCACCCAGGTCTGGCGATCTTGAAAAGAGCTCCACGGCCCCTGACTTTTCTCACGGAGCAGATCGTAGACAGGTTTTCGACCTTCAATTTCCCAGACGCGAAGCATAGGCTATCATCCTCAATTTTCAGGGGCTGGTCCATGACAAACGCAAGGTTCCGCAACTCTGGAGAACCTTGAGTCGGCGTCTTAAATGATTTGAATGAGATCGAACAGGAGATCGGATTCTAGCGGCGCTGCTTCAGCTTGCGACGTCGGCTATCCGCCCCGCCGCCACCGCCGCCGCGCCCGCTCACCCGGAAGTTGGCATCAACTGAAAGATCCAATGTGATCGCAAGTTGAATTCGCTGATCAGGTCGCTGACCGGGGTAAACTCCGAGTTCTTCAGTGTATTGGGCCGCTTCCAATCGCAAAAGCCAAAGATCAAGCCCAAAGCCGAACGTGGAATAACCCTGATTCAGACCCGCCCGAAGATCAATCAAAGGCAACGAGATCTCGGCCCCCATATGAAGCTTCTTTCCCAACTGCATATTTTGGGTCGTGATATTTCGATACTCCAGGCCGGTTCGAAATCCAATGCCGGTCATCTGGTAATCATAGCCAAGCCCTAGAATCAAATTCTCGCGCTGACTGGGAGGCGAGCTCACTCCGCCCGTGCGCTGAAACGTCGTATAACCTAAATCACGCCAAACAACCGTGAAGATGGGCCCTTGATCGGCGGGTCGGTACAAGTAAGAAATGTCCCCACCGTAAGCGATACCTCGATCGCTGAACTCATCCAAGATGACATTGGAGTCCTCTGTTTGGATATACTCATCAATCAGGGCATAATCGATAAAGCGCGCGCCCCCCGTTCGCGTGAGTCTCTTGAGCGTAACACCGAATGAACTTCCAGGCCCTCCAGGAATTCCGAAAGAAGCATAAATCCCAGTATCGCTTAAATAGTTCACGTACATTTCGGGAACCAGAGGATTATTGACGTAGGTATAGAACGACGCATTGTTCGTTCCCGAAATTCCAAAGTAAGGAAGGACGATCGTGTAGCGCTGCCCAAGCCCCGCCCAAATCGGTCGTCCAAAATAATCATTCAAATCAGCGAACGAATCCAAAGGCGGCAAGTCCTGTAGCTCTTGAATCTGCGTGAGCCCGGGCCCACCTGCATTCACTGTGATCAATTCCAAACCCACTTCTTGAACGTGAGTCAAGTAAGCCGCATTGACTGTGGGCATGTCCACATCCCGAGGGAAGGGAATGGCAACGCCCCCCATCCCCATCGACCAAACAGGTCGATTTAAATCCACAAGGCCATTCGCCATGGCCATTGCGGAAGTCAGAATGAAGACAAGGCTCACACACTTCATCATGGACAACAAAGAGGACTTGCGGGGTCGCAGTTCTCAATTCCTATCTGGGTGGCTGAATCACTCTTGATCGCATCACGGAATTCATCGGCGTCGGCATCCGTGACGGCCGTCGGGTTCGTTGTCGTGCAGTTCAGACCTAACAGCGTACAAGCAGCGTTCAGATTGTTGATGTCAGCTGTCATTCCCGCCGACAGATTTGTACCCAGAGCTGCGATATTTTCGATCATCAGACCAAAACCCGTGATGATCTGTTTGACTTCATCGCGAGGAAGATCCGTGTTGTCACACGAATCAAAGGTTGGATCGACCGTGCCGTCGCCGATTCCAGCAGCGCTCGTATCCGCGCGATTTCGCAAGTAGGTGCCCACTTTGGCGAAACCAATTAAGAACATCGCGATATTCTCTGTGCTCGTTCGATTCGCGACCGTGCCGATTCGCTGAATCCACTGTTGAGCTGTGAAACATCGGGCGGGATTCACAATTCGTGTTCGAAACGCATTCATCATGAAGAACATCGGAGACCCGCCGGCGGTTTCAAGCGAGTCAAAGACTTCAGCAAAAGTTAATCCACAAAGCCCAGCATAGGCGCTCGCAAAAAGCATAAGTTCTCTACGATCCGTGACAGTCAGATCTGAATTGGCTTCAATGAGTTCGACGGCATCGGAAAAGCGAAGCTCGTTGACGAGCTTCTCGACATCTTGAATGATCGCATCGTGGGATTCCTTGTTGGACATCGACTCGAATAGATTTCCACCACACGACGAATTGACACTCGTCAAAAAAATTAAAACCAACTTCAAAGCCTTTCGAGTCCCGACTCTTGGAAACCAAGCTCTTAGAATCGGAAGGCGATTTTTAGGGCCCATCGTCGATCCTCCTTCGGGTCAGTTCGAGTTCCGATTTCTTCACCGTAACTGGTCAATTGAAACTGGAGATTTTCTGAAGCGAGCTCAAGGCCACCCGTCCAATAGCGTTGGTGATAACCAGCTCTTAAAAAGAAGACATCCGAGACGTTGAGCTCATAGCCGGCGTGCATGAGTTTGGCTTTGTCGTCTTCATCGTCTTGGGTCAGAAGTCCTCGGTACTCCAGAACGAATGAAGAGCGCGTATTGTTCGTATGAATAGGAAAGAGCGCTAGGCCCACGTCAATGTCCCCTTCGACCTTGTTAGGATCATTGGCGTTTTCGACTCGCTTCAGACTGTCTTGCGTAAAGGACATTCCGCCAACGTCTCGATAGACCGCTCCGATCGTCGGCAACCACTTCCAGGGGGCTGCAAATAAAACTCCTGTGTCAAATCCAAAACCTGTTCCCGCTCGTGTGATCCCGGGTGTAGCTAAGCTATCAAGGGTCAAGGGCTGCGCATTCGGATCCAGAGCTAGAGTGTCGATTTCGACTCGAGAGACAAGTTTTCCGGTCACGCCAATTTTGATTCGACCTTCAAGCAAACGAAGGTTGTAACCCAAAAGAAGAGCCATGTCGTCCCGATAGAACAGATCAACTGCGGTCGCTGAAGTGGCCCGAGCTTGCAGCTCGGTCTTCTTCAAAACCGCGATTCCAAAGTTCTTCGCCACAAAGGACGGCATAATCTGTCCCCGAGAGCTGTAGAGTTTCCCGGGCTCGGTCGCCATGGTTTGAACAGCCTGACGAAGACTGAAAGGATCATCATACGCCTTCGAGTTGTAGGCCTGGATGCCTCGGCTGTTGAGTTCGATTTCAGGATCAAAGAGAGTTCCGTAGACATCGCGAAGTCGGCCCAGGCCCGCTGGGTTCGCAAGCAAGGCCGTTTCGTCGTTGGCCACGGCAACAGTTGCACCGCCCATGGCCAAGTAACGTAAGCCCTTGTAGAATTCGCGACGTTCAGTGAATTGAGCCTGCGCGCTTTCGAGCCAAGCGACGAACATCACAAAAAACGCGATCGCGACTTGAATTTGAGTCATTCCTTCGACCCCTAGGAGCTTCCTCATGAAGCTCACACCACTTCAAGAAACGTATCGGTCGATTCAGACTCAAATTGAGACGAGAAACGAATTTTGCGACGATAGTCGAGGTCTTCCATCCGCAGGACTGGTTCAGAAGTTAAACAGAACGGATTTACGGCGTGAGAATCACTTGAAGGAAGCGACGGCCGATTTCGTTGGGATCATTCGGGATCGCGGCTCCGGTGATCGCGCGACCAAGGAAATCACAAAGCGTTTCATTGGCCTCGCCGGACGTACAGCTCAAAGAGTGCGTTTTCACAACCACGGCCCCTAGGGCGGTGCGAAAACTCACGGTGACCGCCGTATTCAAGGCAATTCCATTGGCCAGAGCGCTCGCGAAGTTGACTGCGCTCGTTTGATCACAGTTCGCTTGCATCGAACGATCGCACTCATACTTATACAGAGAGTTGATTAAATAGGTGAAGGTCGCAAGAATCGTGGCCCCTTTTCCCTGAGACTGAAAACAATGATCGTAAACCGTGGCTGCCATGGCGGCATTGGTGTTGAGATTTGAGCTTGATGTGGTCCCTGCGACATCAAAGACAAGAAGGTTCAGGAAGGTGGCCACGTTGCTCGCGTTGACCGTTTCGATCTGTTGGAAAGCTCCCACGAAAGTCTGGGTCGTGAAGCCCTCACGAATGTAACCGATTGCACAGCGAATTCCGTAGGCCCCGGGAGTTGTGATGCCGGAAATCTTCGACTCACATTCGTCCAAATTGCCGCCGCCGTTTTGGGCGTATTCATCTAGACAATGCTGAGCATCCCCAACCTTATCCACAGTCTTTTCAGAGCAGGCCGCTCCCGCCAGAAAGAGTCCCAAAATCAAAAAGCCGGCTGCGTATTTTGAATTCATCTTCCCGATCTCCTAGAAGTTCATACTCGCCCGTAACATCCAGATTCGGCTTTCCACGGGAGTTCCAAAAGTTCCGACGTCTTCACCATAGGACACAAGGTCTAAGTTGAAGACCGTGAACTTGGCCGACAATCCCGCGGTCCAAAAACCTTGCGAAATCCCGACGCGATAATGTCCCTTCCACCACGACGTCATCGTCCAATCGAATTCAAAACCGGCGTGCAATCCTTTACGCCAGTTGAAACCGGGATGAAGAATGTCGCGCACATCTAAGACTCCCCGGCCACTGAAAATCCAAAATGAGGGATACTCCCAGCGAGAGCCCACATCGATCACACGGTAGAGCTTTTCAGGTTTCTGTTCATTTTCATTATCCAACAGGTTCGAGCGCTGAAAGCCAAGCTCTCCAACATTTCGAACAACCAATCCAAAAGTGGGCCGAGTGTATTCCAGAAGCGAAAAAAGCCCGGAATCCGGGATGTGAGGCGTCCACAAAAGTCCAAGATCAGCATCAGCCGTATACCCCGTCGCGAGGTCATCATCCGACACGATATTGGGATCCGCGGCGAGCTCGATGAAATTCACATTCTGCGAAAAGTAGCCTCGATGAATCGCCTTGCCTGTGATCCCCCAAGAAAGAAGACCATATTCGAATCCTTTGACGTGGGCGCCATAGCCATAGGCCACTGTTGTATCCGCGTGAACCGTAGCTGCGACCGCGGGGCCGATACTGTTGTGGACACTGAATCGCATTGTAAGATCCATCGGGATAATTCCGACCGCCCAACCGGGTCGGGCCCAGATCGCCTGAGGAGCGCCCACGCGCACAGCGTACCGATTCCCGAAGTTTCTCTGAAGAACACCTGCAATCGCAGATTGTTTATCCGATTCTGATCCCGGAGTGTCTTGAGCTTCTTCGATATCTTCAACGAACTTGGCCAGCGAGGGGGTTCCGGCAAGGTCGAAGCTCATGTTCAAATCGTTTTCGTCTAGCCTAGCCAGCCCAGCAGGGTTGTAAAAGAGAGCCGAATAATCATTTGCAACAGCGACAAAGGCGTTTCCCATCCCAAGAGCACGCGGGGCTTGGTAGTGCTGATGAATCGCGGTGCTAATGCCAGTCGTGCTCGCAACAGCCGGAAGTGCGCACGCAAAAGCCAGAAAGCTAGAGATGAGGGAACAAAACTTCAATGAGGACCTCAAAATTAGGGACTACCAAAAAGCTTAAAAACAAATCAAACTTCTGTGTATGCGAGATTGTAGGTTTGTTATTTTTTTGACCTTTGTCCTGATATTGACAAGCGTCTGGATCCCGAGCGGCCAGACCTGGGCCGCTCCCGTTGAGGATTCAAGTCCTCGTCTTCTGAAAGAGCCCATTCAGACCATCGAAGATCCGGCCCTCACGGCGGCCGCGCTCGAACAACGCACGCAATGGCCCCGCTTCGTGGGAGTCTCCTTGGCGTGGTTAGGGGGTCAAGTGACCCGGGAAATCAGCTCAGGAAGTCAAACAGGATTTGGTTTATTCTACTCTGTCCGAGATAACTCTGAAGAATTTTGGGACTTTCAAGCGCATTGGCTGTCTTCAGATGCGGCCTGGTTACAAGCGGGAAAAAAGTTTCTAATCCTGTCGGATTGCCCTCATGAACCCTACTATCGCTTAGGAGTTTCGCACTTCGTGGATCCCGACGAGGCGGTGGCTGGACTTTTTCGCCTGGACTCTTTCAAAGCCTCGGCAAGCGTGGGAGTTCTAGATTTATTCCAAATGGGAAGAATTTTGCGATTGGAAGCGGGAGCTCACTGGGGAATGGCCGGACTGGCGTTTCATGTCCAATCCGGTCTGCAATGGAATTTCTAAGGGTCAAATTCCATGAATAGAACTGGGCTTAGAAGGGTGTGCCTTCACCCCAAAGATCAACAACGATTCCCGTGTCTTCCATGAAGAACAGAGTAAATCGACCACTCGAAAGTCGCTCAAATCGAGGCCAATAACGAATTTCAAACCAGCATCGCGCTCCCACTGGTAGAATGCCACCGCAAGAGTGGTAGGCATCATAGTCGATTCCTGAAATGGTCGCATCCCGGAATGTCAAAGGGATCGTGCCGGTATTTGTTACATCGAAGCGAACAAACCGATGTGTGTTCACTGGAACTCGGCCAAAATTATGATAGAGCCGCTGAACACTTTGCGTCTGAATCTCACCGGCGGGTGCCGCCACCTGGATTGAAAGTTCGGCCTGAGCCGCAACCGAAAACAAGCTCGCGGCTATGAAGAGAACCCAAGCTCCGACGAGGGATTTTAAAAAAGTCATGATTCCTCCTTATGAAAGAAATCATTCAGCATCTCGACCAAGGTCGCAACTTTTTTCTCGAGAGTCGGCAGGTCGGCGTCATTTTGAACGAGAAAATCAGCCTGTGCCACCTTGTCATTCAACGCGATTTGAGATCGAAGCCGTTTCTGAATTTCCTCATCAGTCCAAGAGTTTCGGGCCTTCACCCGCTCGATTTGTTGTGGCTCTTGGGCTGTGACCACAATGATCGCATCGAATTGCTTTTCCAGCCCTTTTTCGAACAGCAAGGGGACATCGTAGACAGCGCCGGGGGCGTGCTGGTCCTCCAGCCATTGTCTTTGTCGTTTGACTTCGGCCTGGACGAAGGGATGGACGATTCTTTCCAGCTTCTCCAATTCGGCAGGACGGCCAAAAACTTTTTCGGCCAGACGCTTTCGATCGATCACGTTGTTGGACTGTAGAATCTCAGGGCCAAAGTTTTGCACAACTGGCCCATAGGCGGGCCCGTGTAGCTCAAGAACCTGTCGAGCAATGGCGTCGGCATCAATCACTGGAATTCCATGGCGAAGAAGAAGTCGCGAGACCGTCGATTTGCCTGTCCCTAGACCTCCGGTCAGACCTACCCATTTCATCGAATCTCCCCACCCAAAAAGCCGATTTTCATCAAGCTAATACCAAAGTTTACCGATACTTAGATTGAAAAGGAACCTTTTCATGTCACAAAACTTTGAGGCTTTTGGCAAATTCATACTCCTGGAAAAGCTCGCCGCGGGTGGTATGGCCGAAGTGTTTCTTGCAAAATCGCTTGGCGCCAGTGGCGTCAATAAGTTTTTGGCTGTGAAACGGATCCTTCCTCAGTACTCAGATAACAAAGACTTTATCGACATGTTCAAGGAAGAGGCGAAAATCGCCGTCAACCTGAATCATGGAAGCGTGGTTTCAATTTACGAGTTCGGGATCGAACGCGGTCAGTTCTATCTTGTCATGGAGTACGTCGAGGGTCGAAACCTTCGCCAGATCCTAAACGAACTGAAGAAAAAGTCCTTGCAGTTTTCGATCGAACAAATCGTCTACATGGTGAAGGAAGTCGCGGCGGGATTAGATCATGCTCATCGCCTGATCGAGGGAACAACCGGAAAACCGCTCAATCTGGTTCATCGGGACATGAGCCCCCAAAACGTCATGGTGAGTTTCGAAGGGGAAGTTAAAGTCATCGACTTCGGTATCGCAAAGGCAGAAACCCAACTTGAGGCCACGAAGACCGGCACGCTCAAGGGGAAATTCGGCTACATGAGCCCTGAACAAGCCGACGGACAACCCATTGATTCAAGAACAGATCTTTTTTCTCTTGGAATCGTACTCTGGGAGCTTCTCGCCAATGACCGCCTTTTCACCTCGAACAGTGAAGCGGCGATCTTGCGAAAGATCCGGGACTGCCAAATCCCCTCGATTCGTAAGATTAACCCAAGTGTCCCAGTCGAGCTTGAAAACATCGTCAACAAGGCGCTCGCCCGAGATCGCTCCCTCCGATATCAGACAGCGGCGGCTTTTCACAAAGATCTGAACCGTTTTCTTAACGTTGAATTTCCTGATTTTTCCTCTCAAGATTTCGCCGTCTTCGTGAAGAACGCCTTCGCGGAAGTCTACTCAGAATCCAAGCGAAAACTTGTTGAGTACGCCAAAGTTTCAGTCGCTGAGGACAAGACCAACGTCACACAAACTCTCACTTATACTTCCGCGCCCTCTCAGCATGATCATAGCTCGAGCAGCGAGTACAGTTCAACCGGACTGCCACCCCTGCCTGGCTCTGAGAACGAAAAGCTGAACATTGAAACTGATGATCCGGTTAAAGTCGACCTTTCAAATCTAGCCGGTGAAGGCGGAGATCGAACTCGGGTCCGAGCAAGTTCCTCATCGGGAATGACTCGAAGTCGAACAGGTCTTGGCGGAACCCGAACGCAAATTCCAATTAATACTCGCTCAGGGACTAAACTTCGCAAAGGTTCAAGCGCGGCGGAATGGCTTGTTCCTAGTGTACTTTTGATCGCGGTGATCGCTGGGACCTACTTCGTCACAAAAAATCCGGCCGTTGTTCAAAGCCTCTGGGCCCGTATTTCACCCCAGAAGACAGATACCAAACCGACTCCTGCTCCGCAGCCGACGGCCCAGACTCCGACCCCGGCTCCAACGCCCAACCCAGACCCGCAGCCCTCAGGAAGTGAAGAACTCGCGGCGACAGGATTGGTGACAGTCACGATCATGTCGGAACCGATGGGCGCCGAGATTATCGTCAAGGGCAAACGCTTGAATATGAGAACGCCTGCGCAGATCCAACTTCCTGCGAATGAAAACTTAACGCTTAGACTTGAGAAAATGGGATATCTCGCCAATGAACGCGAAGTTCGAGCCACACACGATGGTGAAACTTTCATGGCGACGCTTCTTGCAGGACGGATGGGCGCCATCAACTTGTCCCTGATCAACGGTGGCGCTCAACCTGAGATTGAGATCAATGGAACGCGAATCTCAGAGAAACTTCCGCTGCGAAACTATCGCATTCCTGCCGGAGTTCCTGTCGTCATTAAAGTTCAAAACAGTTTTCTTGGGTTGAAGGCGGAAAAAACCGTCGTTGTCCGAGAGAATGAATCAAAATCTTTGGAGCTCATCCTAAAACCTGAAAAAACGAGTCCGTGAAGCCGACATCTTTGTACCACTCCATCTTGAGTTTCCCCCAACGGTCAGGAATTGCGGTTCAATTCTACGAAAAGTCACGCCTTCAATCTTGGACGTGGCCCGAGTACTTTGACCATATCAAAACGCTCGCCGGATCCCTTCACCGACTGGGAGTTCAACCCCAAACCAAAGTGGCGATCAAGGCGGCGACGGGTGTGAAATGGGGCCTTCTTGATCTGGCTCTTCAGTCGTTAGGGGCCGTCACGGTGCCGATCTATCCCAACTCGACGCCCGAGGAAATGGCGCTGATTCTTCAGGACTCCCAGAGTCGCTTTTTGTTTCTTCAAAATGAAACTCAAGAGCTCACTTTGCAGTTGAAGCCACCTCTGGAAAAAGTGATCTATCTTGAGGGAAAAATCCAGAGCACAAAAGCTCATCTGTCTTGGAACTCCTTTATCGAACTTTGCGATGAGGATCCAATGCCGGATGACTGGTTCGAGAATCTGACACCCCCGAAACCCGAGGCCCTCGCGACCCTGATCTACACTTCAGGGACCACCGGCCGGCCGAAGGGTGTCGAATTAAGTTCGATTCAAATTTATTCGGAAGTGACAGAGGCCTTCGGCTGGGCCGTTACACCCGAGGACGTGTCGCTTTGTTTTTTGCCGCTGGCTCATGTTTTGGGTCGCGTTGAGTTCTGGGCCCATGCGTATTGGGGCTACACTCTGGCCTATGCCGAAAGCCTGGAAACTCTTCGCAAGAACTTGAAGCAAGTTCGGCCAACGGTTTTTGTGGGAGTTCCGCGCGTCTTTGAAAAATTTCATGAAGCCATTCTGGCGCAAATGGAAGGCCTGGGTGTTCGGCGACGAGTTTTCGAATGGGCTCTGGAGATTGGACGCAAGATCAGCGACTACACCACAAGCCGAAGGAAAGTACCCTTGAATTTAGCTCTGCAGGGCGAGCTGGCGGATCAGCTTGTCTTCTCGAAAGTGAAACAAGCTTTCGGGGGACGTCTTCGTTTTGCCATCAGTGGCGGCGCGCCCCTGAACAGGGAAATCATGCGGTTTTTCCATTCTTGTGGCGTTCTCATCCTTGAGGGTTACGGACTGACGGAAACCACTGCGGCCATCACCGTCAATCGAAATACACACTATAAATTTGGAACTGTTGGACTGCCCGTGGGCGATGTGAAAATCAAAATCGCGCCCGACGGAGAGATCCTGATCAAAAGCCAAAAGGTGATGATGGGCTATCACAATCTTCCGGAAGAAACTGCAAAAGTCCTTCAAGATGGCTGGCTTGCAACCGGCGACATCGGCGAGCTTCTTCCGACCGGTGAGCTGAGAATCACGGACCGCAAAAAAGATCTGATCAAAACATCCGGAGGCAAGTATGTCGCCCCTCAGAAGCTCGAAAGTCTCTTGAAAGAGAATCCTCTCGTCGCGCAGGCCTTGGTGTACGGAGATCAAAAAAAGTACGTCACAGTTCTTCTTCAGATCAACACCGAACTTTCTCAGTCGCTTTCGTCCCAAGATTTGGAAGAGAAAATTCGAAATCACATTGCAGAAACCAATGCGAAACTTTCAAGCTACGAGACGATCAAGAAGTTTGCCATGGTCACGGATCCCTGGACGATCGAAAATGGACTGATCACACCGTCATTAAAACTGAAGCGAAAACTTCTGATTGAAAAGTACCGGGATGTCCTGGAAGGACTCTATTAAAATCCGCTTTCGCTAGCGAATCCAGAAACGAAGACCTAGAGTTGTGTAAACCCCTGTGAAATCCAAAGTTCGATTCGGACCATCCAACCGAGTCATCGTGCCGCCGTCAGGCTGGGCTCCCTGGAACGAGGCCGCGACCGCGTCGGAGTACTTGATCTTTCGGAACTTCAAATCACGATACTGAGTTTGGAAAACTAGCGTGGCGTTGTCGACGAAGTGCCACTCGGCCCCCGCCCCACCCGAGATCATTTGAGCAGTTCCTTCGCCTCGAACGGTGAAATTCGTATTGGGCGCAATCGTCAAGTTGCTGTAATTGTTCTCGGTGGTCACAGTCGCCGAGCCCACCGCGCCATTTACGGCGAAGCGAAAATTGCCGTACTGAAAGACGACGACCTCAAGACCAATTTTAGGAACAAAAACAAAAATGTCGGAGTTATAATTGTAGAGAGTCGTTCCCGCGGCATTCGTCGCCGTGGCTCCACTGATCTTGGGTGGCTTGATGACCTCAAATCCGAAGATCCAACCGAAGTAGCCAGTCTGATAAAGAAATCCGAAGTCTCCACCCAAATTGGTTTTAAAACCCTTGCTAAAATTGGTGGCGGTGCTCTCGCTTTCGAAAAACGAATCCTTGATTCGAGAGTTTCCGTAGGTTGCCGACAGATAGCCTGCAAAACGTGAGTCTTTCAGCTTAAAGACCCGGGCCTGCGCACTCAAAGCCAGAATGAAGACAAGAAACGCAATTCGCTTCATTTCTTCATTATATCAAGAACGACGCGAGCCGTTTCTTTTTCTCCCTTGATCTGGATCGTTTTCATTTTGACAGGGCCCTTCAGCCCCAGGGCTAAGGTCAAGGTCTTGTCGATCGGATCTTGTGTGACCCGAACGCCCTGAACTAAGGACGAGCCCGAAAAGATTTGGCGCAGACTGCTCTCGTCCAGTCGGCTCGTGGGCATTTGAGCAAAATCCAGAACGATTTGATGTTTTTGATTTTGAGCATTGAAGAATCCAGGGGGGCCTTTCAAAGCCTGACCCTCGCGCGTCCCAATTGAAAAGATAATGCGCTCCCGCGATTTTGATGCGGCTTCGATTCGCTGGACATTCAAAAGACTAAATCCAGCTCCGGCCTGCCCCCCGATTTGCCCTTGCACGGCTTCCTGACGCCGAAGAATCTGAGGCTTTGGCAATCCGGCCCAAGCGGCACTCACAAGACTCAACATGCAGAAAAGTATCTTCAAACTTCGAAACTCCATGCCAAAAAGCCTAAACGGAAAGTCTTGGAATCGCAGCCGGAAACTTGAACGCGGGGCGCCATAGTGTCACCTTGTTCTGGCCCTTTCCTTGCTCTTGAGAGGCGGCGGACGGTTTTTCAGATTGAATCTCAAGATTCAGAGACTTTTTGAAACCACTAACTAAAAGGAGATCGCATGAATTCCATAAAAACTTGGGCCGCCGTTGCTCTACTGGCCATCACCAGTCTTCAGCTCTCGGCCTGTACGGACCGGGAACTCGCATTTGGCGCGGGCGTTATCATTGGGGCCATCATCGCGGATGACGATGACCATCATCATCACCATCGCCCCAACCCTCCACGCTACCGCGGACGACGTCGCCACTCGATTGAGCTCCGCCCTGTTTCCGTTACGGAACGTGTTGCGATGAAGTACAATCTGGATCAATCCCAAGCTGAAACCTTAGTTTCGGACCTTCAGCGAATTCAAGCCGGCGACCTGCAGCCCCTCGCTCAACTTGGTTTTCAACGGGAAGACGTTTTGGCTCTTTACCAGGGACAAAACCCTTCGGCGTCGACCCTGCAAGCCTTGGCCACTCATCTGGATCTCGAGCTTGTTCAAGCTCATGAATTGATACAGAACATCAAAGCCGATGTGATTTTGGCTCGCGAGCGAATGCAATAAACATTCTCCTGACCTTAAGGCAATTTTAGCTTGAAGAAAGGATCCCGGGTTCGCTAACGTAAAGAGTATGCAACTCGGGATTCTAATTTTATTTTCATTGGTCGCGACCTCAGCGGGGGCGCAAAAAAAGGTCGCCGATTTTGAAGGCGACTATCTGTATCGACATAGCCTTCACATGACGGCTGAAAACGAAACCGTGCATGGGGTTGAAGACATCGTGAAAATCCAGGCCCTTAACGAGCGCGAAGCCCAAGTCCTCGTTGAAACTTACACGCACAATTTTCATTCTTGCCAATTGATCGGGAAAGCTCAACTGGAAGGTCAGAAGTTGATTTTCAAAAGCTCTATTAACAGAGCTCTCAATCGCGGGCGCGCAACCCAATGCCGACTTGAGATCTCGCTTGTTGGAGAAAACGGCTCGCCCACAAAGACCCTCAAGCTCGAAGATATTGATGACGCCTGCAAGCTCAAGTTTTGCGGCATGCAGGCCCAGTTATCCGGCGAGTTCCCGGTCAAAAATAGTGTGGAAGTGAAAGATAAGAACTAAGCCGAGCCCTCGAAGGCTCCAAACGAAAAGCCCTCTCTTTCAAGTGGGCTTTTTCATTCTTCGACTTCAACCAATGCAAGGCTTCGGCGTTCGCCCTTAAAAACCAATGGCAAGCTTCACACCGTAACGACTGTTCCCGAAGGCCTGACTGTACTCAGCGCCAAGCTTGATTAGAAGCAGGCTAACTTCAGCTCCTACAAGGAACTGAGTGCCCGAAATGGTCTCTTTATCTTTTTGAGCTGTGGTATAGCCGAAGACTGTTCCCGTTGTATTGGAAACCTCAAGCTCGTTTTCCGCGTTCAGGTACCCAACGCCGACATAGGGTTCCACGATGGGAAGCATCGGGCTCAGGAGCAGTTGCACACCCGTCACGGTTGTTTGATTGCTAACTGTCGCTTCTGTCGAGGCAATCGTCTGCTTGAAAGAAAGCTCAGCATTGGATTGAAATCCACGAAGTGCCAGATTCACAGGTAGAATCGGAATGACTTCGTTAATGTTCAATTTCACGGCGAAAGAAGTATTCTCGGCCTTCACATCATCGGCCTTGAAGGTCGGCATGACGACAGCCTCGAAGGAAAGTCCGAAAGGAATTCCCACAGCTCCCATCAGCCCGGCGTTATAAAGATTCTTAAGATCCGTTCCGTTTCTTTCAGCAATGTCATCAATCTTCGGTACAGCCGTCTGAGCGCCCACAACTCCCACTTGAAAACCAAAGATCGTGCCCAGTTTCGAGGCACCCATCATCGAGTTGTGAGTGAAGTTCGAAGCTAAGCCCTTGGCGACATCTTCAAATTCGTCTTCCGTGATGTTGACGAACGCTGGTCGCGCCCAGCTGGCCAGGGGCAAGGCAAGAATCAAAACCAGAAACATTTTTTTCATGTCTTTCTCCTCAAAAGTCTACGCACCTTAGATTACTGCACTTCGGCGCAAATCACACTTTGAGGAGGTCCGATTCTAGGCTGAGGTCGAGAACATCAGGACTTGGACCTTTGAAAGAAAAGCGGAACGGACCGGAATGGATCCGATCCGCCCTCAGATTTACTTGCTCTTAGATTCGGCTTCGATGTCTGTTTCTTTGGACACCTGTCCGTCTTTCTTCAATTTAGTTTTTTGTTCAGCCTCGACTGATTGGCGGCCTGACTTGTGCTCATAACTTTCTGTTGTAGTCTGAGTCCCTGTAACAGGGTTCGTTGACGTCTCGACTTTGCTATCACCCTGAGCCTCGGGCTTCGCTTTATCTTTTCTTTGGCCAGCGGCGAAAGAAAGTGAAGCGGCAAGAAGAACACTTGAAAGAATTGCGAAAGACGTTTTCATAAACACTCCTTTGTGAATCAGGTCTTCTGATCATCCTGGTTCAAATTCAATGACGAAACTTAAAAGTGAGTCAATGAAGCCTCCCGTGTTTCGAGTTTTCCCTGCAGAATGAAAGCATGGGTGCTGACAGTTGGCAGACATGACCAGGCTCCCGCGCCATCGCGGGGCTTTCCAAGTTTGAGCCCCCTGTCTAAACTTGAGACAGTCAGCTCAAATCTAATGCTTCTCGTGAAGGAACGATTCCTGCTGCTCTTAAGGCGGAGTCTTGACTCTGAGGAGTGCGTATGTGGAAAACGGGTCTTAAACTAACATTGGCTTTGGCAAGCGCCCTGATTCTTTGGGGCTGCGGGAACAAAAAAAGCAGCTCGAACTCCAATGGCACGTCCACACAGTGCCTTTACAACCCTGCGACTGGGGGCTGTGATAACTCAGTTTACAATCAGTACGGAGGCTGGGGTTTTCAACCCTATCCAATGCCTGGAGTTTACTCGTCAGATCCGAACAGCCCTTTCCGCTATCGCGTGGATCAGTACTACGGATTCGGCGGCATGTCCTCGGCCCTTTGTTCGTGCCCGCAAGGAAGTCGACCCGTCTACAATGGCGGACTGGGATTGGGATGCGCGGCCGCTACGGCGATTCCGAATTGGCTTCCCATCTACTACCACGCGACCTGGACGATTTCGGGTCCGAGTGTGAACAATCACTATGTCAACGTTCCGCAAGTTTCGAATATCACCGGAACCTTCTACAATTATGGCGGTTGTTATAGCAATGTGGCCTGGAGCTGTTTGCTCAGCCAGCCCAATCAGTGTCCTTCAGGAACGACTTGCCGAGCCACGGCTCAAAACTCACCTATTGGACTTTGCGTTCGCCAGTAATCCGCAAAGCCGCACGGGCCCTGCCTGACGCGGCGTTACGCCTAATGGGAGCCTCTCTTGTGGTAAGTTAGGCTCATGAAAAATCCACTCTTAGAAAAATTCTCACCCTTCGATAACGCCGTTCCTTTTGATCAAGTCAAGCTGGAGCATTTTAAGCCCGCGCTTGAGCAAGCGATTCAAATCGCGAAGACCAATCTTGAAAAGATCAAGAGCTCAACAGCCGCGCCCACTTTTCAAAATGTTTTGATCGCGCTGGAAACCTCGTCGGAAAGAATGGGTCAGATCTTGACGGTCTTTTCGAATCTCGAGAGTGCTCATGGCAGCGACGACATGATGAAGCTTGCCCCTGAAATGCATCAGATGGCGGCCGCGTTTTCTTCAGACGTCACTCTGGATGAAAAACTGTTTCAAAAAATTAAAGCTCTTTACGATCAGCGCGCGAATCTGAAACTTACGACGGAACAAAACACGCTTCTTGATAAGACCTACAAATCGTTCGTGCGAAATGGGGCCCTTCTATCAGCGCAAGACAAGCAGACGCTTCGAGCTCTTGATCAGGAACTCGCCGCACTCGCTCCGAAGTTCAGCGAGAATGTTTTAAAATCAACAAACGCTTTTGAACTTTGGATCGAGAAGCAAGAAGATCTGACGGGTCTGCCCGAGTCGGCGATCGAGGCCGCCGCGGCCGCAGCCGAGCGAAAAGGGAAAAAGGGTCAATGGCTCTTCACCCTACAACACCCCTCTTATCTTCCTTTTATGACTTACTCCAGCCGCCAAGACCTGCGCGAAAAGATGTTCCGCGCGGCCGGAGCTCGCGCGTTCCGCGGAGAAAACTGCAATCAAGAAAATATCCGCAAGATCATTGAACTCCGTCATCGCCGCGCGAAGCTGTTGGGTTTCGCCACGCACGCGGAGTTTGTTTTGCAAGAGCGCATGGCGCGCGATCCCCAAACTGTGAACCAGTTCCTAAGCCGACTCTTGGACGCCAGTCTGAAGGCTGCGAAAAAGGATCTTGATGAAGTTCGCGAATTTGCGAAGTCCACCGATGGACTCAGCGACGTTCAACCCTGGGACATCGCCTATTACTCTGAGAAACTGAAGGAAGCGAAATATGCCTTCAACGAAGAAGATCTTCGTCCCTATTTCCAACTTGAGAAAGTGGTTGAAGGTGTTTTTGAACATGCACGCCGCCTGTACGGCCTGACCTTCAAAGAAAACTCTTCGATCCCCGTTTATCACCCCGAGGTGAAGGCTTACGAAATCTATGAGCTCGACACCAATCGTTTCATGGGTCTTTTCTACACCGACTTTTTCCCGCGAGAAACGAAGCGGGCTGGCGCGTGGATGACGACGTATCGAGATCAGGGCTTGCACGACAATCAAGTGCGCCGCCCTCATGTCTCGATCGTTTGTAATTTTACGAAGCCCACGCCAACGAAACCCTCGCTGCTCACTTACGATGAAGTTCGCACTCTCTTTCATGAGTTCGGCCATGCTCTGCATGGAATTCTTGCCGATGGAACGTATCCTTCGGTTACCGGCACGAGCGTTTACTGGGATTTTGTCGAACTGCCGTCGCAGATTATGGAAAACTGGGTTGGCGAAAAAGAAGGTCTTGATGTGTTCGCTCGACACTACCAAACGAACGAACCCATTCCTGTCGAACTTGTTGAAAAGTTGAAGCGGGCTCAGAAATTCCAGACAGGTTGGATGTCGCTGCGACAGCTTCAGTTTGGAATGTTAGATATGGCTTGGCACACGACTGCTCCGGAGTCTGTGACCGATATTGATGCCTTTGAAACACTGGCCACGGCCTCAACGCGATTGCTGGCAAAAATTCCGGGAACAAACGCTTCGACCTCGTTCAGTCATATTTTCGCCGGGGGTTATTCGGCTGGCTACTACTCCTACAAGTGGGCCGAAGTCCTCGACGCCGATGCCTTTGAGTATTTTAAAGAAAAGGGCATTTTCAATTCTGAAGTGGCAAAAAAGTTTAAAGAGCACGTTCTTTCAAAAGGGGGCTCGGAGCACCCGATGGAACTTTATAAAAGATTCCGCGGGCGTGAGCCGGATCCCAATGCTCTTCTTCGCCGGGATGGTCTGATTTCATGAAGCCTCATCGCTTGCTGCTCAAGGAAACGAAAGGGCCCCAGCGGGTGGCCATCGTGTATCGCATTCGTACTGAGAAGGCCGTCAAAGCTGCAAGAGATGCGGCGAAGTGGCTGACAGATCACGGGTATGAGGTTTACACCGCCCCCGAACAGAAACGATTGGTTGGCACCACTCTGATGAAAACCGCAAAAGACTTTCAGAAAATCTCTCTCGTTGTGGTCTTCGGCGGAGACGGAACGTATCTTCGTGCCGTGCGCTTGATGCAGATTCATCAAGTTCCAATTTTGGGATTCAATATGGGAACTCTCGGCTATCTCGCTCATCATCGTGCGGATCAATCGAAGTCCGTCTTGGACACACTTGAAAAAACTTTGGCCCATGAGATGTGCGTTCAAAATCGTTCTCGACTTCAAATTCGTGTTTTCTTAAAGGGAAAGAAAAAACCTTTTGTCTTCACGGCGCTGAATGACGTGGTCCTCGAAAGAGGGTCGAACTCTCAATTGATTCATGTCTCGATTCAGCTGAATCAATCTCGAGTGCATGATGTGAAAGCGGATGGATTTATCATTTCAACACCGACGGGATCCACGGCCTACAACTTGGCCGCGGGTGGCCCCATTCTCGATCCGGAGGCTCCGGCCTTTGTGATCACTCCGGTGGCGCCGCACTCGCTCACTCACCGTCCCTTGGTGGTTCCGGAAAACAAGTCCATTCGCCTGCAGATCGAGAGCCTTAAGATTCGCGCCCATCTTGTGGTGGACGGCCAAAAGGTTCTGGATCTCAAGTCAGGCGACGAGTTGATCGTCGAGAAATCAGATATTGATCATCAGCTGGTCATCGCGAAGAATCACAACGATTACCATTTGTTACGACAGAAATTACTTTTTGGGCATCGAAGCTAGGACAGTTTGAAGGGGGCAGGTTCATGTTGCAGGAAATCAAGGTCCATCATTTTGCGATCATTGATCATCTCCATCTGCAATTTAAAGATGGTCTAAATATCATGAGCGGGGAAACCGGCTCAGGAAAGTCGGTTCTTCTTAAGTCGCTGGGTCTTTTGATGGGAGGAAAAGCGTCCTCTGATACAATTCGAACGGGCGCGCCCCACGCAATCGTCGAGGGCTCTTTTGATCTTCGCACTCGTACCGACGTAAAAAATCGTCTGATTGAAATGGGAATTGAAGTCGAAGATGAGCGCCTAGTTGTTCGCCGATTGATTTCAGCTGATGAAAAATCAAAGATCTATTTGAACGGTTCTTTGAGCACACTTCAAAACCTTCGTGATATCGTAGCTCCGCTTGTTGAAGTCGCGGGTCACGCCGCGCCCTTGATCGAAATGACAGGTCAACACGACAATCGGCATCTGATGAGCAAGTCCTATCACTTAGACGTACTCGATCAGTATCTGGGCCTTTGGGATAAGCGCCTTGTGTACGAAGAAAAGTACGAACGTTTGCAGACTCTGATTCGCGAAATCAAACGCATCGAGGGAGATTCGCAAAGCCTGCACCAGCGCCTGGATTATCTCGAATACCAGCGAAAAGAAATCTCGGACCTTGATCTTTCTCCCGGAGAAGATCTTGAAATCGAATCCAAAGTGAAGCGCTTGAAAAGCTCAGCCAAACTGATTCAGTTTGTGGAAATGGCTGAGTCTCTTTTGGAAAACGATGAAGGCTCGGTCACCGATCGAATCAAGACGGTATTAAAAAAGGGCCATGAGCTGGCGGCCATTGATTCGGAAATTCCTGAGAAACTAAAAGCTCTTGAACAAGCTCAAGAGCTGATTGGCGATTCCCTGTACGATCTGGGTCAGTACTTGAAGATGATCGATGTGGATCCAAGCGAACTTGAACAGTTGGAATCTCGCTTAAGCGATCTTCGTAAGCTGCAAAAGAAATTCGGCCCGACTGTTGATGACATCCTGAGGGCGCTTCTTGAAATTGAATCCGAAATCTCGATGCTGCTAAAGTCTGAAGAGACTTTAGCGGCCCACCGGAAAGAAGTTCAAAGCTTGACGGCTGAGCTGAAGAAGCTTGCCGAAGACCTGCACACTAAGCGCGCGAAGGGCTGCAAAGTTCTTTCCGAGTCGGTGAATGCCGAGCTTGAAGACCTGAACATGAAGGGTGTCCTCTTCCACGTCAAAGCGGAAAAGCTCGAGGATCTGACTTCCACAGGCTTCAGTGATGTTGAGTTCTTAAGTCAAACAAGTCCTAAGGATCTTCCAAGACCCCTTTCCAAGTTTGCTTCCGGGGGCGAACTCAGCCGTATTCTTTTGTCACTGAAACGTGTCGTGGGCTCGACTCGTCATCCCCGCACGTACCTGTTTGACGAAGTGGATACCGGTGTTTCAGGTCCTACCGCAGAAAAGGTGGGTCGAAAGCTTAAGTCCATTGCGAAGGGACAGCAGGTCATCTGCGTGACTCATTTGCCTCAGGTGGCGGCTTTTGGTGACTCTCACTTCTTGATCCAGAAGCTGCAGCGAAAAGACGGGGTCCAAATGGAAGTCGTCGAGCTTGATCATAAGGCTCGTATTGATGAAATTGCCCGCCTGATCTCGGGCGAAAAGATCACAAAGACTTCAAAGGCTCACGCGGAAGAACTCCTTGAGGCCTGCCACTAGGAGTCTTCATCGTACTCGCCTTTTTAAGTTCACAATTAATTCCGTTTCTTGAGGCTCTCTTTTTTGAAGTAAAGGAAGACGTATATGAATCGCCCCCACGCTCGGGTCTTGTTCGCCCTAGGGCCTGTGACCCTCGTCTGTGCCATGACTCTAGGAGCTTGCCAGATGAACGTTGCTAAGAAAAACAGCTCGACAACTTTTGACTTTCCGAAACCCGAAAAAAAAGTGGTCGTTCTTGAAAAACATCAGGATAAGCGCGAAGACCCCTACTTCTGGATGCGCGAACGAGAGAACCCCCAAGTCCTTGAACATCTCAAGGCCGAAAATAAAGCTTCGGATCAGTACTTTAAGATCCATGAGTCGACGATCGAAAAACTTTTCCAAGAACTCAAATCTCGCACAGCCGAAGATGACCAGAGTGTTCCCATTCGCAAGGGCGACTACGAGTACTGGAGCCGCGTGGTGAGAGGCAAAGAGCATGCGCTCTATCTTCGAAAACGGATTGGGACCACTCAGGATGAGACTCTACTGGATGAAAATGAATTGGCAAAGGGTCACGATTTTCTCGAAACTACAGGCCCTCGCATTAGCCCAAATCAAGAGCTCATGGCGTACGGGGTCGACACTCAAGGACGACGCTTCTTCACTTTCTCTTTCAAGAATCTGAAGACCGGCCAAGTTTTGCCGATGAAGATCGAGAACATTACCAGCAGTGTGGCTTGGGCTAACGATAATCAAACTCTCTTTTATGTTCGCCAAGATCCTGAAACTCTTCGCGCTTACCAGCTTTATCGCTTTCACTTGCCGACAGGGAAAAGCGATCTTGTTTATCAGGAAAACGATCCTGAGTACGGCGTTTACGTCAGCAAGAGTATTAGTCAGAAGTTCATTCTAATGAACGTGGCCCATCTTCAAACCAGCGAGGTCTACTTTCTTGATGCTGATAAGCCAAACGACACTTTTAAACTTCTAAGAAAAAGAAAGAAGGGTGTTCAGGACTCTTTAGTCGACGGAGGTACAGGCTTCTATCTTCTGACAAATGAAGAGGCCAAGAACTACAAGATCCTTTCGATTCCTTACTCAGCAGTGAAGGCACCCTCGCGCTGGAAGACGATTCAAAGTGCTTCGAAGAATATCTACATCGACAGTGTCGAGGCTTTGCAAGGCCATCTCTTGATCAACGAGCGTGTTCAGGGACTGGATCAAATCAAAGTTGTCGATATGAAGACCCTTCGTTCGCGTTATGTGAAGTTTGAAGATCAGGCTTACGCCGCTGAGTTGACGGTCGCGGGCGACTTTGATCAAAAGGCCTTCCGTATGACTTACACGTCCCTGCGAATCCCTGAACGGACTCTTGAAGTCGATCTCGACACTCTCAGCCTGCGAACGCTCAAGGAACAACCCGTTCCGAACTTTTCATCCGACCATTATCGCACCGAGAGAGTGTTCATCAAATCCCGCGACGGCGTTCAGATCCCTGTTTCACTGGTCATGCGGAAGGATCTGAAACTTCAGGGGCAAAATCCTCTTTATGTTTATGGCTACGGTTCTTATGGAATGGGGATGAAACCCTGGTTTTCTTTGAACGCTTTAAGTCTTGCGGATCGAGGCTTTGTCTACGCGATCGCCCACGTCCGTGGCGGAAACGAAATGGGCCGGGACTGGTATGATCAAGGACGAATGAAGTCCAAGATGAACACCTTTTATGACTTCATCGATGTGACCGAGGGCCTTCTGAAAAAGGGCTACGGCCGTAAGGGTCATGTCTATGCTGAGGGTGGAAGCGCCGGGGGCCTGCTCATGGGTGCGGTCGCAAACCTACGCCCCGATTTGTACCATGGCATGATTGCCGATGTGCCCTTTGTCGACGTGCTGACCACGATGCTCGATGACACGATTCCTCTTACGACTTTCGAATACGAAGAATGGGGAAACCCAAACATTAAGGCTCAATACAACTGGATGCGGGCCTATTCCCCCTACGATCAAGTGAAGGCGCAAGCCTATCCCAATATGCTGATTCGAACGGGTCTGCATGACTCGCAGGTTCAGTACTGGGAACCAGCGAAATGGGCTGCAAAACTTCGTGACTTTAACACCGGCCCCCATAGAATTTTCTTAAACGTGAATATGGATGCAGGTCATGGCGGAGCTTCGGGGCGCTATAAGCGTCTGAAGGAAGAGGCGCAAGCCATCGCCTTCGTCTTGGATCTTGAAAACAAAGGAGGAAATCCATGATACGAGTTTGCTTCTCTGCCTTTGCAGGCCTTTTGCTTCTGGGTCAAATTGCAAACGCCCAGTGCATCTCGAGAGTGTCGATTTGGTCAGTTCAAGCGTGGGCTCCCCATCAAGTCGAAGTCCGAACGTCTCAGGGTCCCTTTATTCTGGAACTTCGAAGTCCTTGCTATGGCTTGCAGTTTGGTCAGAACTCGATTGCCTTTGAAAGCTTTAGTCCCTCTTTCCTATGCCGAGGTGATTATGTCGTTCCCGTTGATCGCTTTAATCATCGCCCCCTTGATCGTTGCGTAATTTGGGATATTCGACGCTAGAGAATTTTTAAGCGTAAACCCAAATCCGAAGTACTCGAATGCGTTTTACTGAATATCAACTTTTGCCCGTACGGTACCACCTGTGCCGTACTTCGCTTCAAACTCGACTTTGCCTGATCCTTGAAGGACCCAGCAGAACTGAGACTCATGCGTATTGCTGACATCGTGGGACCAAACTGGTGAAACCCAGGGCCACGCTTCAGCACGGCCCGACAGATGGTTTGTTGTGGCCTGCTCTTTTCCCTCAATCAACTTCTGCTTAGAATCCAACTTTAAATTCACCATCGGACTGGCATACACTTTTAAACTCTTCGCCATTTCCGAGACATAGGTTGGCAAAAATCCGGTGTTCTGAACAACAACTTTCAGTTGATAAAGCTGCGCCCCCAAGGAAGAGACCGAGATGTCCTTCACATGAACCATAGGGCTCATCTGGGCCTGCTGCAGGGTAAACTCGGTCAACTTTTCAAGCTCAGTCTTTAAAAATTTTAACGGGGGATTGCGCCAGGTATAGAGCGTTCGCCATCCCCCGATTTCAACAGCCCCCAGTTGGGGATGCTGATAGGACACCCAGGGCTTAAAGTAGTCACTTGGGTTCAGATGGGTCTCGCACCACTTGATAAAGCTTAAAAGCTCTTGGGCCGTCGGATTCTGGTAAATTTCAAGAGCCTTTTCTTTTTTGACACCGGCCTGGTGGGCCAGGCTCCAGATCTCGGTGGTCCATGAAAAGACACCCCGATGATCATAGTGCCAATCGTCCCAAGCACCTGTCGTGACGGACTTGGGGTCATACTTAAAATCGTGATAAACTGAAAGTGGTTTATAACCCGTGATGGATTCCCCGACTTTTCCTATCAGCTTATAGATTTCAAGATCCAGCGTCGAAAACTCCGTGTCCGGCCGGGAGGATGAGGGGCGAAGAAGGAAGCCGCCAAACGTGTGGTGGGTGTGGACTCCCACGATATTCGAGCGCTCCACAAAAGCCTTGGCCAGCGCCTGGGCCTCTTTCAAGTAGAGCGGCAAGGGTCCAGCCCCGTACTCTCGCGGAGAAAAAAGCGCTGGTGCCTGTCGGTTCAAATCGAAGCGGTAAGGATTTTCGAACTTCTTTGTGAAGCCGTCAAAATTGCGAAATTCGCCCTCAGGAAATAAGTGATAAAAGGGGCCCTGCTCTTCTAGAAAATCCGTGGGTTCGCGAAGAATCATCAGCCGAGGATCCTCGGGACTGACCTTGTAGGCACCACTAGGGTCCTTCACGCGCATCGTAAGAACTTCGCCGTCTCCGTCTAGATCCTTGACCACGAAATTCTCGCGCGGCTCTTCACCTGGGTAAGGTGTGTTGGTCGAGCGCACCCAAACGCCTGAGCTCAAAACGCATTCAGCTCCGTCCGCTGAAATGCGGGGAACCACATATTAATAAGTTCGTTGGATAACCAACATTAGGCGGCGTATTTAAGGCTTGGCTTTTGAAAAAATGAGCGCACTTTATTTTTGTTTTTCTGAAGTGACTTCATTGATCGAGTCACTTGTTTTTTAAAGTTGGCTTTGTC
>JBKDHV010000107.1:0-52132 GCA_046336915.1 Bdellovibrionales bacterium | reverse complement strand
GCAAACCAACTCGACGCCGTTTGCGGGAAAACTAGGTGAGAAAGTGGCTCACGAATCGGTCACGGCAATCGATGATGGCACGATCGCGAACGAATGGGGTTCTTTAAATATCGATGATGAAGGCAACAGGACTCAAAAGACTGTGTTAATTGAAAAGGGGATCCTAAAGTCCTATATGGCCGATCGAATGGGAGCCCTCAAGACAGGGCACCCGATGACGGGCAGTGGTCGCCGACAAAATTACAAGCTCGCGCCGGCCTCACGGATGAGAAATACATTTATCGATCGTGGGCAGGATAGTCTCGAAAGCATGATTCGCGATGTGGACTTCGGTCTTTACGCGAAAAAAATGGGGGGAGGATCGGTGGGGCCGACCGGGGATTACAACTTTAAGGTTGAAGAGGCCTACATCATTCGTAACGGACGAATCGAAGAATCGGTCAAAGGAGCCTGCCTGATTGGAAAGGGTCCCGAGACGATGAAGAATATTACGAAAGTTTCCAACGATCTGAAACTTGCGACGGGCATGTGTGGATCGGTGAGTGGGCAGATTCCAGCTGCGGTGGGGCAACCCCAAATCCTTGTGTCCAAGATGATCGTGGGAGGTCGAGCATGAGCCTGGAAACTCTTCGAAATAGTTTCGATGATCTTCAAGCTCGAGCTTGCGAGAACGGAGTCCAGGTTGAACTCATGATCACGGGCCGAGAGAGCTTGAAACTAGGCTACCAAAAACGTCAGTTCGACAAATACGAAGCCGCCCAGACGCAGAAGGCGGACTTTCGCGTTCTCAAAGGGGCGAACTGTGGTTATGCGTCGACAGAAAATTTAAGCCCTGAAGGTTTGAAGCGCGCTTTTGATGAAGCCCTCGCCAATTCAAAGATCATCAATAAGCAAGGCCCTGAACTGGAATTAGCAGGACCACAAAAGATTCAGAAGCTTGAGAGCTCTGTTGCGTATGCTGAAGCTCCGGTTCACCAGCTGATGGATCTCACGCGGGAACTTGAAGAACGAGCTCTCGATCAGGACTCACGCGTCAACAGCGTACCTTACTCGGGACTTGTGCAAAGCGAAGGCTGGGTTTGTCTTTTGAACTCGAAGGGTGTCGATGTTGAATTTCGACAAGGATCCTTCCATGGATATTCGTATCCTTTAGCGATTGAGGGCGAAAAGCGAAAGTGCGACGGGGATTTTACTTTTTCGCGAAATTTTCAAGGTTTAGACGTGGAAGGCGCCGTTGACCGGGCCGTTCAGAAAGTGTTGAAACTGCTCAAGGCGCAACCGCTGAAAACGGGGAAGTATCCGGTTGTTCTCTCGCGCCATGTCGTGGGAGACTTCATGTCGATGCTTATGGACTCTCTGTCGGCGAAGTCCCTTGAAAAAGGAAACTCGTTTTTGTCGGGGAAGCTCGGACAAAAAGTGGGCTCGTCCCACTTTTCGTTGAAGGATGATCCTTTCAGCGAACGAGGGGTGGGTTCACGTCCTTTTGATGCGGAAGGGTCGGCCTCACAGATCACGTCCCTTTTTCAGCAGGGTCAGTTTCAAAGTTTTCTAACAAATCTTGAGTACGCGAAAAAAATGAATCTGCCCCATACGGCGAGCGCCGCGCGGGCTCCGGGTTCCGTTTTGGGAATTGGCGTTTCAAATCTTGTGGTGGAAAAAGGAACAGCGTCCTTTGATTCTCTTCTGAAGATGGCGCCCGAGCTAATCTATTTGACGAATATCGACGGCGGTCTTCACGCCGGATTCAATGATTCAACCGGTGATTTTTCCCTTCCTGCCCAGGGCTTTTGGGTGCGCCACGGAGAAATCCAAAACGCAGTCGACCAGTTCGTCGTGTCGGGAAACATCCTCGATCTCATCGCTCGCGTTGAGGCTGCCGGGGACACGGACAACCCAGTCGGCTCGGGCGTGCAGGCCCCGGATCTGTTTGTAAGTGAACTAAGCTTCGCCGGTAAGGCGTGAAGGCTGCGCCCACGGGGTTCCACAGTAGTCCCGGGCGAAGCTGCGACCCGTCTTGCAGCCCATGCTCGCGACCGAGTCAGTCTGGAAAGCGCAGAGTGTCCGAGCGCTTAATGGACGAAGAGCAGGGTTATTAGTCATTCAGAGAGCTTTGTAGACATTGAATTGTCGCAGAAAGTTGCTGCTTTTGTGATATTTGCAAGCAAATGTGGGCTTTGTTTACGTGAATAATCTTGTCCTGAATAACCTCAAGACATTCGATTCCGAAATTCCTATAATCATATACATAGCTGATATTCTCGCAGGCTTCCAGGGCCATTGGCATATACCGGCGAGAGGCATACTTTAAGATACAGGCATCTAACTCAACCTGTCTAGAAACTCTTCTACAAATTGTTTCAACGCTCGGGGGGATTTGAGCAAGCTTGCGAGGCGAATCGGAGTCTTTTTGACTTGGAGTCTGACTATTTTGGTGAGAGTAAGCACAACCCACTATCAAAGAATAAAAAACTAGTGCAAAAAATTCTGTTCTCATTGTCACCATCCTTACCCTATTTAATCACTCCTCTCTACAATCTGAAATAGAGTCGTGTTTTGACCACTAAAATTTATGACGATTGTCCAGAAAGTAATTTTAAAGATCTCATCATCTTGTAGACACCCTTAGCGATTCCGCAACGGTTGCAGTCATGGATCTTCAAATTCACCTAAGGAGGCCAGGCCTTGAGAATTACGCCCTGAGCCAGTTTTGGGGTGGTTGACTCGGCGCAAGGCCCCTCGTAATCTCCGGCGCATGATCGCACTTTTAGCTCCTGAAGTTCGAGACCAAATTGCCGCCGGTGAGGTGGTGGAGCGTCCTGCCCACCTGGTGAAAGAGCTCGTCGAAAATAGCCTGGATGCGGGTGCCACCGAGATTCGCGTGAAGGTGCGCGAAGGTGGGCGTTTCGTGGAAGTCCAAGACAACGGGCGCGGTATTGGCGCTGGCGAACTCGGGCTTGCGCTGGATCGATTTGCCACAAGCAAAATTCAAACAGGCGATGATCTTTGGCGACTGAAGACCTACGGCTTTCGCGGCGAGGCCCTGGCCAGTCTTGCGGCGGTCAGCGATCTCACTTTGATTTCAAAACCTCCCGGTGAATCCTGGGCGGCCCGCATTCGCTCGCAATTCGGAGCCAAATCCTCCGTTGAATCGGTGAGCTCGGAAGTGGGAACTCTTGTTCGCATTGAAAAACTTTTTGAAAACGTTCCGGCCCGGTTGAAATTTCTGAAAACCGAAAGCGCGGAGAATCAGGCGATTCGTCAAGTGATCAAGGCGATGGCGCTTTCTCACGCGAAGGTCGAGTTCAAATACTTCGAAGACGAAAAACTCGTTCTTGTGTTCAATCCCACATCAAATCTTGCGCGTTCAGAGCAAGTTCTCGAGATGAAGGGTCTTTACTCGGCCGAAGATCAGGGGGACGGCTGGCGCGTGGAGATCCACTTCGCAAGCCCCGAGCATGTCGGGAAAACTTCGAAGAACATTTGGGTCTTTGTCCAAGGTCGCTTCGTTCAGGATCGTGCGCTTCAAACAGCTGTGACCGAAGCCTATCGAAGTCTCTTGATGCACGGAGAATATCCTTTAGTGGTTGTCCAACTTTGGGCGCCCGAGGATCAGGTCGACGTCAATATTCATCCCACGAAATCCCAAGTGAAATTCGCTGAGCCTTCGAAGGCCTTTCGTTTTGTTCATCACACACTTCGCGATGCGCTTGAGCAGGCCCCTTGGCATGAATCGGCTCGTGCGAACGCAGGCGCACAGGCTGCCGCAGGGGCCGTGAGTTTCGCGGCGGCAAGCCAAGACGGAAGCGAAGCCTCGCTGCAGCCCTCGCAGACTGCGACCAATCTTCATTTCCAAGATTCCGCTTTGCTGAACACTCAGTACCGTCAGAAGGACTTCGAGTTTGCGACCCCTCGGTTAAGAGTCGAGGAATCCACAAGCCTTGCGCGATCAGCCGCTCCGTCCGCGGGCGTTTGGTCCCGCCTGGAAGTTGTGGGGCAGGTGGGGCTCACTTACATCGTGGCCCAGGATCAAGGGCGTTTGGTGTTGATTGACCAGCATGCCGCCCACGAACGAGTCGCCTTTGAACGCTTGATGCGGGCCTGGAATGGCGGACATCTGGAGATTCAGGAATTTTTGTTCCCTTTTGCTTTGGATCTTTCCGCAGCCCAGGTCGAAGCCCTGCTCACCTGCGAGGCGGATTTTCAAAAGCTGGGTGTCGCGATTGAGCGTTTAGGTCCTTCGACCCTTGGCATTCGCTCGGCCCCTGCTTTCGTGAAAGATCGCGTGTTTGCCGAAATGATGGAAGTGATGGCAGACGAGATTCTTGAAAAAGGCGGCTCTTTCCGGTTCGAGAAAAAAGTGATCGATCTGTGTGCCACCATGGCCTGCCATTCAGTCGTGCGTGCCGGCCAAGCTTTGAGTCATGAAGAGATGCGCTCGCTGCTTGTTCAAATGGACGAATTTCCGCTTTCAAGTTTCTGCCCGCATGGGCGACCCGTGAGTGTCGAGTGGAGCTTTGAAAAACTGGAAAAAGACTTCGGTCGAAGAGTTTAGCCCTTGAGAAATTTTATCTTTGTTGTTGGCCCCACCGCGAGCGGAAAATCTCAATTGGCCCTGGAGCTGGCCGAGCGCGCGGGGGGTGTGATTTTCAACTGCGATTCCGTTCAGCTCTATCAAAAAGTGGCGATCGGGGCGGCCAAGCCAAGCCTGGAAGATTTTAAGCGAGTCCCGCACTACTTGTGGGACGTGGTCCCTCCGCCCCAAGTGATGACCGCCGGCGAGTACCGGCGAATCTTTCTAGAAACGCTAGAAACTATTCCCGCGGACGTTCCCATTTTTGTGGTCGGGGGGACGGGCTTTTACTTTTTAGCCCTTGAAAAGGGACTTTTTGAAATCGAAGAGCCTTCCGAGTCGGAGAAAAAAGAAATCGAAGATGAACTGGCCCGCCCCGGAGGCCCCGAGAAATTGTGGGCGGAGCTTCAAGCCCGCGATCCGGGTCACGCTCAAAAACTGCATATTCACGATACTTACCGATTGGGCCGCGCCATCGAGATCCTGCGCGCGAACCCGGGTCGAACTGTCGCGGATCTATTTTCACAAAAGCAGTCGTCTCAAGGGCTTGAGGGTTCGATCTTCAAGTTGGGTCTGAAGTGGGAAGCGGCCCCACTAGAAGCGCGAATTCGCGAGCGGACTCGACAGATGCTTGAGCTGGGGTTGATCGAAGAGACTGGGGCGCTTCTCGAAGAGAATCTTGAAGACTGGGCTCCGCTGAAGTCTGTGGGTTACAAGGAAACTGTGCAGTTCTTAAAAGGAGCACTGAACCGCTCCGAACTTGAAGAGCAAATCGTGATCGCCACTCGGCAACTCGCGAAAAAACAAAGAACGTGGTTCCAACGCGACTCTTCGATCCAGTGGTGGGAGGGGACTGACCCTGATCTGGTTGAGAAGTCCTGGCTGCAGCTTTCGCAACACTTGAAACATGCGGGCCCTTCTTGAACTTCGGGACCTGATCCGGCCCTTGCCAGGGCGCGGTAAACCCGGTAAGTTTTGAACATGAAAAGTATGACCGGTTATGGGACTTCGCGAGCCCACACACCCCAGGCCCATCTGGAACTGTCAATTCGTTGTGTGAACGGTCGCTTTCTCGAGCCGCGCTTTCATCTTCCTAAAGAGTATCTCAGCCTTGAGCCCGAGTTCAAAAAGCGTCTTGCAAACATGGTGAAGCGGGGAACGGTGGATGTGTTTATTCAACGTCGCGCCTCGGGGGCGGCAATGGCCGAAACCATGCGCCTGAACAAACCTCTGGCGAAGAAGTACGTCACCATTCTGAAAGAACTTGCGAACGAGATGAAGGCCCCCCAGCAGTTTCGCGTAGAAACTGTCGCTCACTGGCCCGATGTGATTCTTCGCGATCTAGGCGAAGAGATCAGCGACACGGAAAAACGAACGGTGCTGAAGGCCTTCGAGCAGGCCCTTGGGAACTGCGATAAAGAGCGCCGTCGAGAGGGTTTAAACCTGAAAAAAGAGATGGAGCGAACCCTGAAACTTCTAGAAAAGGTCGTTTTGCAGATTCAAAACCTGCGCAGCTCGGCCGATGGGGAGCTTCAACAGCGCTTCGAACTTCGAATGCGGTCCCGTTTGAAGGGGATCGAGATTGACCCGCAGCGTCTTTCGCAAGAGGTTCTGATTCAGTTGGAAAAATCCGATGTGAATGAAGAGATCGTGCGTCTTCTTGAGCACATTAAGAACGTGCAGAAGCTTTTTACGAGCCAAGAATCCGAAGGTAAAAAGCTCGATTTTTACATTCAGGAACTGCATCGCGAGATGAACACCATTGGCTCGAAATCTCAGGTTTCAACAATCACGCAAGCTGTGGTAGAAGGTAAAACCATTATCGAACGCTTACGAGAACAGGTGCAAAACATTGAATGATTCGGCTTCGGGAGCCTACCCGCTCAAGACTCGCATGATAATTCTGGCGGCTCCAAGCGGCGCGGGAAAATCGAGCTTCGTCGAGAGAATCTGTCGTGAAGATGATCGTTTAGTCGACACCATCACCTACACCACTCGAGGCCTTCGCCAGGGAGAATCCCAAGGGCATCCCTACTATTTCGTCAGCCGCGAGGAATTCGAGAAAAAGATTCAGGAAAACTTTTTTATCGAGTGGGCCGTGGTCCACACGAATCTTTACGGAACTCCGTACTACCAAATCGAAGAAGCGTGGAAACGTCACAAGTGCATTATCATGGACGTGGACGTTCAAGGCGCGCGAACTTTCAAAGAGAAGTTCCCCGATGCGAAGAGCCTTTTCATTCTGCCTCCGAGTATTGACGAGCTGCGTCGTCGAATCACAAAGCGGGATGGCAAAGTTCCGAAGGACATCGAAATTCGCATGGAGAACGCGGCCCGCGAGATGAAAGAAAGCGACTCTTTCGATGAGCGGATCGTGAATGATGACTTTGAAAAGTCTTACGCGATCTTCAAAAAAATCGTTGAGAATTGGCTGAAATAGGCTTAATCAGAAAGATCTGTTTTGAATAGGGAGTTACTATGGCTCGTGTCACGGTTGAAGACTGCTTAGAAAAAGTTCCGAATCGTTTTGCTTTGGTCCTGATGGTCGCAAAGCGCGTCAAGCAGCTGATGAAGGGTTCGGAAGCGACTGTGGCCTTCAAACAGAATAAGTTCGTTGTGGCGTCTCTTCGTGAGGTGGCAGCGGGCAATGTGGGTTATGAAAATCACTTGGATCGCCCCACTATGCAGGTCGAGATCGAGCGTGACCTGAACAAGCCAGGCGCATAGGCCTCGCTGTTTGTCGAGAGGCTCTCGTAAGGCCTTAAATTAAGTCATCTTTTTCGTAGCGCTGTATTAAAAACCCGACTTCTGTTCAAGTCGAGTCGAACCGATATAAACTAAGACATGGCGGCGCCGTACCTCATCGCAGAAGATCTTCATTCGCAAAAGCCCTTAAAAACAGTGGAAGACCTGTGTGAGCGCGTTCGTGCCTATGATCCTCAGGCCGATCTGGAGCTGATTCGCCGAGCCTATCGTTTCTCGGAAAAACATCATGAAGGGCAGTTTCGCCGAAGTGGCGAGGCCTATATCTCGCATCCGCTGTCGGTTGCGGGAATCCTAGCGGATCTTCGTTTGGATGTGGAGACCATCATCACGGGCCTCATGCACGACACGGTTGAGGACACCCACGCAACTTTGGAAGATGTGAAGCGCGAATTTGGTGACTCGGTCGCGGCGCTTGTCGATGGGGTCACGAAAATCTCGCAGATGAAATTTCGAAACTCGGTTGAAAAGCAGGGTGAGAACATCCGCAAAATGATCGTCGCCATGGGAAAAGATGTGCGGGTCGTTCTTGTGAAGCTTGCAGATCGTCTTCACAATATGCGCACTCTGCATCACATGCCTTACGAAAAGCAGTCCCGCATCGCGCTCGAGACTCTTGAGATCTATGCTCCTCTTGCGGGTCGCATGGGTATCAACACCTTGAAAATTGAACTCGAAGATCTTTGTTTTCGCTACTACCGCCCGGACATGTACTACTTGCTTGTTCAGAAGCTGAAAAAAACCGAGACCGAAACGAATCGCTACATCGACGAAGTTCGTCGCTCGATCAATGAGTCTTTGGCGAAAACGAACATCAAGTTCGAAGTGCACGGTCGATCGAAACACCTGTGGTCGATTTACAAAAAAATGACCACACGGAATATCGATTACGAACAGGTCTACGACGTTTTGGCGTTTCGTGTGCTCGTGGAGTCAGTCCCCGAGTGTTACGAGGTTCTGGGGTACATTCACTCGATTTGGAAACCGATTCCGGGCCGATTTAAAGACTTCATCGCCATGCCAAAGGCGAACAACTATCAGTCGCTTCACACCACTGTGATCGGACCTGGCGGGGAGCGTATCGAAATTCAGATCCGCACTCGCGACATGCACCTGATCGCCGAGCGCGGGATCGCCGCTCACTGGAAGTACAAAGAAAAGAGCGCCTCGGCGAAGACCGAAGCTCAGGCCAAATGGCTTCGCGAGCTGGTTCAGTGGCATCAGAACGTTCGCAATCCTGAAGAGTTTCTGGACACGGTTAAAACCGATCTTTTCGAATCGGAAATCTATGTCTTTACGCCGAACGGGGATGTGCGGGAATTTCCCGAAGGCGCGACGCCCGTGGATTTTGCTTACAGCATTCACTCGGATCTGGGCAACTCGTGTGTGGGTGCGCGAATCAACGGAAAGATGGTGCCCCTGAAGTATCGCATGCAGAACGGGGATACGGTCGAGGTCATCACCTCAAAAACTCAAACACCGTCGAAGGATTGGTTGAAGTTTGTTGTCACTTCGAAAGCGAAATCGAAGATCCGTCAGTATGTGAAAGAAGAGCAGCGCAAACGTTCGCTTCTGTTGGGTAAGGACTTGGTCGAAAAAGAGTTTCGAAAATTCGGAGCGGCGGCCCAGAAACATCTGCAGGGTGAAGCCTTTGATAAATTGCTTTCGGACTTCGGCCTGCACTCACTGGATGAGCTCTACATCAAGATTGGGTACGGAAAGCTTGAGCCTAAAAATTTGATCGATCGCCTGCTCCCGAATCATCAGCCCTCTGCGAAATCGGAAACCGAATCTTTCATGGATCGGGTCATTCGCGCGGCCACCAATAAAATTAAAAAGTCGAAGTCGCTGGTGTCGGTGGACGGAATGGATGATGTGCTTGTGCATTTTGCCAAGTGCTGCAACCCCATTCCCGGAGACGCCATTCAAGGTTTTATCTCGCGAGGTCGAGGCATCACGATCCATCGATCCGATTGCAAAAAGGCCTTTGAGCTCGATCAGCTTCGTAAAGTCGACGTGCAGTGGACTTCGAAGACGGCCGATCAGGGTCAAGAGCGCAGTGTGAAGCTGAAGGTGCTTTCGCAAGATATGACCGGGCTTTTGAAGATGATGTCCGAGGCCTTTGCTGTGCATGGAATCAATATCAACTCGGCCCAGGTGCGCACGACGAAGGACAAAAAGGCGATTTGTATTTTTGAAGTTTTGGTGCGTGACAATTTGCAGCTGAATCAGGCTATTCTAGAGTTACAGAAAATTCGGGGAATCCTGGGCGTTGAACGAATCATGTCGTAGGCCTCGCTGAAGAAAGAGGAATCACATCTATGAAAACGTATCTGATCACGGGAAGCAGTCGCGGGATCGGTCTTGCCATCGCAAAAAAACTCGCGCAGGCAGAAAAGGCGAATATCATTATCGCGGCAAAGACCACAGAACCTCATCCCAAACTTGAAGGCACGATTTTTACTGCGGCCGAACAAGTTGAAAAAGCGGGTGGCCGAGCGCTTCCTCTTCAGATGGACGTGCGCGATGAAGAGTCCATCAAATCTGTGATCGACCAGGGTGTTGCGAAATTTGGCGGCCTGGATGGTGTGATCTTGAATGCCAGCGCCATCATTTTGGGTAAGACCCATGAAATTGGTTTGAAGAAGTTTGATCTCATGCACCAGGTGATTGTGCGCGGACATTACGCCACCGTTCATCACGCGCTACCTCACTTGCAGAAATCCAAAAGCCCTTCCGTATTGGGTCTTTGTCCGCCGTCGCAGAATGCCAGCGAAAAATGGATGGCTCCGCACTTGGCTTACAGTCTGATGAAATTTGGTTTAAGTCTGATGGTTCGCGGTTGGGCCGGTGAGCTTCGCCCCTTGGGAATTCAAGTCAATGCCCTGTGGCCGAAGACTCTGATTGCGACCGCCGCTGTTCAAAATCTTCTGGGCGGAGACGCCGCGATTCGCCGCTCGCGTAAACCTGAAATCATGGCCGATGCCGCATACTGGATTTTGCAGAACCGAGATCAGTCGGGGCAGTTCTTCTATGATGAGGATGTGATTAAGAAGTTGGGCCAAGATCCGCATGGGTACGCTTTGGATCCTTCTCAGAAACCGCTGGCGGATATCTACGTAGACTGACGCTCCGGGCGTCCCCTTGAGGGAACTCGGGCTCCTGCCCTCGCCCGGATCCCCGCCCGCAGGGCGGGGAACGCGTCCCGCTTCCGGGAGGTTCCCTCAAGGGGACGCCCTCCGCTTTGCTTGGGGGGATGGGGAGGAGAAGGCCCTGCGCTTTGCTGGGGGGGGGAGGGGAGATGCGGGGATGCGGTTGCCGTTTTGTCTTCTAGAAAACTTTTTTGAAGATGTTTGAGGTTTTTAGGATTTCGTAGCCTTCTCGCAAATAGAAACGATGAGCTTCGGTTCGTTTGGTGTTTGAGAGCAGGCGGATTGTTTTGACTTGTTTTTGTTGAGCCCATTTTTCAACTTCCTGAAGTAGGAGTTTTCCGATTCCTTGACCCCGATGATTTTCATCGACGACCAGGGCTGCGACTTCAGCGTAAGTTTCGTGGATAAGAGTCTTTGAGTCGAGACGGACCTGAATCCATCCGAGGACCTTGCGATGGTCGTCTTTCGCAACAAAGAGGGCGTAATAAGGATCTTTCGAAATTCTATGATAACTGGATTTTAGATCCTCGATCTCCAGAGGATACCCAAGCTGATCGGATAGAGCCTGCACTCCAAAAAGGTCGGATTCGGTCATCGGGAGGATCTGCATCTCAGTAAGATATCCTGCCAAACATCCTGAGTCATTTCTGCACTTTCGCAAGCCATACCCCCATTCCCCCCCCCAAAAAAAAACCAAGCTCCAGGCGCAGCCGCAGAGCCCTCCCCACCTCCCCCAAACTCACCGAGGAAACCAGGGCCCTTCTCCCTCCCCAAATCCCGACCTCCCGAAAGCGTGACGCGGTCCCCGCCGGCCAGGCGGGGATTCGGGCGAGGGCAGGAGCCCGAGTCGGGATTTGGGGAGGGAGAAGGGACCGGGTTAGAAGCTCTTGCCCCAGCCGGCGCGCAGAACAAGCGAGGTCACAGCGGCCTCTTTCGATGGGATCATCTGATACTCGAAGGCCACGGGGAAAAAGGTGGTTCGGTTGCTTGAAAAGAAATCGATTCCTGTCGCCGCCATCAGGACTGTGTTGAAGAAAAGTTTGTTGGTATCGACAACCGTACTTTCTTTGCTCGCGTAAAGAAGTACGCCGCCTCCGCCACCAGCCCAGAAACGATAGGGGGCGGGTGTGAAAACGTAGTTAAAGGTACCGTAGGCGCCCAGCTGCATGAAGTTCGCATTACAGTCCGTCGTTCGCAGGTCATCACAGATCGCGGTCGGGTATTTTTTTTGAACATCAAACATCTCAAAAGTTCCATGGGCCCGAACGAAAAACTCTCGCGTGAGGGGGTAATCGTAAAATCCACCCACACCAAAATTTGTTCCGGTCATATCAAAAGCATAGCTGGTTCCGCCCTGATCATAGCTGGAAATTTTCATGGTGTTCATCATCACGGCGGCGGTTAAGCCCCAGGCCTGACCCGACTTACGAGGGATATAGCTTTGGGTGTCCTCAGAGGGGGCCGCTTTGCGGCTGGCCGCGCGAGCCGCTGACTTTTTCACGGGGGTCAGAGTGTAGCCGGCTTGGGGTGAACCCTTCACGATTTTCGCGACAGCCTTTCCGTCTCGGCTTTGTAGAACTTCAAGCAAGGCCTTGCGACGGCCTTCTTCGTCCACCGCGAAGACCCGATCGCCGGGATTCAGCTCCATCGAGCCTAGCTCGATCAGAACTTTTGAACCCTTCACCGTCGAAACAGACTGAGCGTAGCTTGCGGAGTTGAAGAGCAGTCCAAGAAGCATCAAGAGGAATATCCAAGCGGGTCGAATCATAGTTGATCCCCTTCAAGAGATTTAAAGTAAAACTTGCGCAGCCGTTGCCATTCTCGTTCTGAAGAAAATGAGATCTCGCAGCGAGTGATCGTTGAAACCGCATGTTCGTAACTTCGAATTTGAAGACCGCCGTGCTCGAAATCGGTTCTCCAGACTTCAAGGTGGTCTGAGCCACTTTCAACCCACTCGGTGTGGGGGGCGGGAAATCGAGTCTCATACCAATATTGAATCTCGGAAACTTCATCACACTGCATTTGGCGTGAAGATTCTAAAGTCGGCTTAGGGTCGGGATGGGCTGTGGTTTGAAGGGGAAGAGTCGCCTTCGCGTTATCTTCAAAGTTATCGCGGCTTTCGGACTTGTAAAGCGAACAGGCCGACGCCGTGAGAAGTGATAAGAGAAGCAAACCAAGTCGAATCACCCTCTTATTGTAGACAAAAGTCTTTAGATTCCCCAAGTCAAAATCATGGACAGGGACGGAGACTGGCCCATTGTCGAAGACGAAAAAACCCGCGGTTGAGGCCGCGGGTTTTGAGTTTTGTTTTATCCTTCAAGCCTAGCCTTCCCAGAGGAAGGGTAAACTAGAACGGAATTTCGTCGTTGGACTGATCAAATGAAGGCTCAGGTCCGAAATCTTGGAAGTTGAAATCATTCGAGTTGCTAGCATTTTGCTGCTGAGCTCGCTCGCTGTTTCCGCTTCCTAAGAATTGAACTGTGTTGGCAACGATTTCTGTCGCATAACGTTTCTGTCCCTGTTGATCTTCCCAGCTTCGAGTTTGAAGACGGCCCTCGACGTAGACCTGTCGACCCTTGCTTAGATGTTTCCCGCAGATTTCAGCAAGCTTGCCCCACACCGTGATTCGGTGCCATTCGGTGCGCTCTTGCTTTTGTCCATCCTTACCAGTCCAATTTTCGCTGGTGGCGACGTTCAAGCGAGTCACGGTTTGACCCGCGCCTACGGTTTTCATTTCAGGATCTGCGCCCAAGCGCCCTACGATAATGACTTTGTTAACTCCTGACATAGTTTACCCTCCTCGTCTTTTTGAGTTAAAGATGCTGGCTATTGTTGTCTTGGATTGATGGATGTCAATCAAAGAAGCTTCTTCTGCAAAAGAAGTTGTCGCGAGTCTATCATTTGCTGCTTTTTCAAGCAAACTTGCAGGCGGAGAACGGACTGCGTGAAGACCGCAGGAGACTCACTAACGCAACGTGCTGATTTGCGGAGGAAGGTTCATGCTTTGGGCGGCAATTTTAAAACGGTACTGCCCAGGACTCTTTTGATGAGACTGAACAAAGCTCAAAAAGAGCCCCGCTCTTTGTTGGAAGCCGGGTTGGGTTCGAAGGTCCACATCTAAGTTGTAGCCCCCGATGATCGGAACAATTTGGCCGCCTAAGTTCTGCAGCGTGATTTGCAGAGTGCCCTTCAGCGAAAGTTGAAGTTCGTCTCCGGTCTTACCGAAGTCGCCTTGTTCGATCGTGAAGGTTCCTCGACTCAAGCGGCCCTTCAGGTTCACCTGACCCAGTTTCACTTCGGGCAGTGTGAGCGGGCCCATCATAGTTTGAACACTCGATGGCGGAAGCTCAAAACGCGCGATGGCCACTTCCAGGTCCCCCTCGGGTTGCGCTTGAAAGGTGAAATCGGCAAGAGCCTGCGACTGAATATCGAGATTTCCTTGAAGGGGCACCGGAAGTCCAATCAGTCCCCGCAGATCACGAAGGCTGATCTTCTGTGCGGCTAATTCGATTCGGCTTCGACTTTGGCCCCCTTCAGCGGGCTCGCCCGAGCCGACCTTCACGTTCAGGTGGCCGCGAAGAAATCCGTTTGCTTCCAAAGATCCGTAAGGCAGACCCCGAAGCAAGCCCGAGATCGAAGGGCGAACGACGACTTCATCGGCTTTTAGACCCGCCATCTGCGCGCTTTCGACTTGGACTTTATCCATACGAAGTCCCGGAGGAACGGGCGAAAGACTTAAACTGTCAAACTGGAAGTAGACCTGGTTGTTGGAGCCTTTCGCGACTTCCGAGGTCACAAGGTCACTGATGTCATTCAAAGGAAAAAGAACCACAAGAAAGAAAGTTGTCGCCATGGAGAAGATGGAAAAGAAGAAAAGTGCCTTCTTGATCAGCTGACCCATGCTCATTGCCGACGTCCTCGCCGACGGGCGGGTTCAGGTTCGGGTTCTTCTGGGGTCATCTGGATTTGAGGAACTTTGACGATGATAAAGTCCAAAGTGGTATCAAGATAGCGCGGATCTTCGGGGTTCGAGTCCACAAAAAGTTCCGAGAGCTTCACGGCTGGATGAAATCTTTGAAGCTGTGGCACAATCGTGGCCACCTGGCGAAGATTCAGTTTTTTCAGGATGACGCGAACGATGCCATCTTGCTGGGCTCTCGAGATCAGCAAGCCGTCTCGAGAGGGTTCAATATTGATACCGGCGATCTGGGCGGGAATCAGCTGAAACTGCTGAAGCTGCATCTCTAAACCCGATTTAATTTGATCCATCGAGGGGGGCGCGGGAAGTGACAAAGAATCCTGCGTTTCTTGCGTGACTTTAAAGAGCTCGCGAATCAGATCTCGCCGTTCTTCGAACTCCTCGACACTTGCCATCGAATCCGAAATTGAGCTGAGGGGAAAAGACAGCACAAAGCCCCCCAGCACCACAGCCGTGAAAATGGCAAGAAATGTCTGCTGGGACGGCGGAAGATCTTCGAAGCGCTCCTTGAAGTTTTGATAGGCTGGAGTTTCCTGGATCCGATGTCCAAGATCCTTCAGGCGAGAGATAAACTGTTCGCGGAGTTCTTCGAATGCCATCTTACTCCTGCCCCAATCCGCGATCCACGTTGAAGGTGAATGCAAAAACTGTATGGCCTTGAGGACCCCGAATAGTCTGCGCGACGGGGTTGACCTTCCCGTCAGTAGCTAAGGATTTTAAACTTTGTTGCAGAAGGCCGACCTCGATCGGGTTGCGCACAAATCCTTCGATTCGAACCTGTTGATTTCGAACATGGAAACGACGCACATCCAATTTAATTTGCTCGCGAGCGGGGGCCAATTCACTGACGCGCTTCAAGACGTCAAAGGCCGTCGTCAAGCGCATGACCTGAGCGACGTTCTTCATCTCGCGTGCGACCTTTCGCTTTTCTTTGATGTAGTTCTTCACGCCGCGCTCATTGGCGTTTCGATTGTTCAAAAGCGCCACCTTTTTCGCTTGGGCTTTCAAAGCCTCAGACGACGCCAGGGCAAGATCGGAGGCGAACATCGCGCGGATCGGACTCCAGATCATCAGAGCGACGACCGCGGCGCTGGCCCACTTGATGGTGGACCCCCAGGTTTCCCAGAAAACATCCCACTGCGAAGGGCGATTGGAAAATTCTCCTCGTAGAAAATTCAGAGCGGGGTTTCGAGGTTTCTTCAAGCCTTCAAGGGCAAGGCCCAGAGCGACTGAAAGTTTTCCCTCGAGAGCTTCGTTGTGCTCGAAGCCCACGCTCTTGAACCGCTCCCAAAGGCGTACGCGACTTGTGGGAACCTCGAGGCTTTGTGATAAAAAGGCATTCAGGCCTTGGATCTGACTTGGGCCACCCGAGGTTTGCAAGTTTCGAATTTCACAGCGGAGCTCGGAACGAATATCAACAAGAGTGAGTTGCAGGTCACGGACCATTTCGCGAACAGCCCCGGAAATCGTATCAGAGAAAACTTTGGCCTCGAAGCCGGCTTGCTGCTTGGGATTCAGGATAAAGGCTTTCGCCTCCATCTCTTTTTGAGCTTCGGAGAAGGGAAGTTGATACTTGATGGCCAGTGCGTCGACAATACTTTTGCTGCCCCAGAAAAGGCTTCGAACGGCAACAAGACGCTGCCCCTCAAGAGCCAAAACGAGCGTACGAGTGTGTCCCAAATGAAGGAGCACATCGACTTGGCGATTGAGCTTGATCCCCGTGACATCATCCACGAAAGGGGCGGGCTCTTCCTGAGGAACCGGGAGATCTACGCGCTCGAACAGATTGGCAAACGCGACCCCTTCGGGGCTGACGATATCAAGCTCGGCACCCGTGTCTTTAAAAAACGAAATCAGATACTCAACATTGGTTCGCGGGGTCGCACAGGCCAGAATCTCGGCTTCCGAGCCGCGATAACGAACCATTTTAAAATCGACGACGGCATTTTCAATCGCAAACGGAAGTTCATCTTCCAGTTCAAGCGGAAGGGCTTTTGCAATCTTGTTCTTTTCTACGAAGGGAAAAGTTTTAAGACGAACGGCGACTTTATCCTGACGAATCCCGAGAACAAATCGAGTCTGACTTAGATCTTGCTTGGAAACCAAAGAGCGCAGGAACTCGATGACTCCCAAATCCACATCTTGGGCGCCGCCAGGTTTAAGATTCAACGTGTGATAGGCGGAAATGTGCAGACCACGAGCTCCGGTGACGACCTCGACGGCCTTCACCTGATGGGTTCCCACATCAACACCAATGATCTTCATCGAGTGATCCTCATTTTCAGGCGGTCTGTTGATCAGGACTCCGCCACCCCAATTATAGAGGGCTCGACTTCAGCAGGGGAGAAAAAAGGACGGACCTGGACCTCGACCATGTAGGGGAACAGGAAAAGTTCGGGGTGCGTTCGAGGTGAGAGAGTTTCTAGGACTCGAACCAGTAAACGATGCGCGGGGGACCTTGGCGTTGCCCAGCCGGTGGGGGAGCTCCCGGAGCAGGCGGGGGCGTGGCACCCGGGTTGGGTGTGGGTGAGCCAGGAGAAGGAGGGTTTTCTTTTTTCACAAAGTCGGCGACACGTGTGGCCACACGATCAAAGTCAACGACGATGACTTCGATCTGAGCGCGCACGTTCCCGTACACACCCGTGGATTTGATGCGAAAGCTGTTCAAGGGTTCGGTCACAATCGGAATCTCATCGGGGTTTGCATTCAAACGAGCGCCGAAGGCTTGCACCGAGGTCCAAAAATCTTGCGGGTTTCGATAAGGCCCGCCCTCGGCCTGGGTGTTTCGTCGCTGAATCAAACGATCGGCGATTTCCGCGGTGATTCCAATGTCCAGGGACATCAGGACCTCTTTGGTAGCCGTGTTGGGGTTAATCCCCTTCAGTCCAAAAATCGTGACTCGATTTTCAAGTAATCGAAAAAAGTCCTCTTGCATCAGGGGAAGAACCCGAAGTTCAGAAAGAGTTCGAAAGTTCCGATTGGGCGGGTAACCCTGGTATTCGGTATTGGAGTAGGCGGCCATCTTGTCGCCACCGTTCAGACTCATCCGCTGGGACGACATAAAATCGGCAATTTGATTGATCAGCTCTTCGAAGCGAGTGTTGCGATACTTCGCTTCGAAGCGACGGTTGGACTCGATTTCTTGAAGAAAGACGTTCAGCAGTTGGCGCCGAGCATTTTCTTTCAGAATCCGAGACGGCGAGACCAAATCATTCAAATCAATCTTTGAGCCTTCGTCGCTGATTTGGGTGTCGAAGGTCGCATCAAAAAAAGTTCCCTCTTTTGATTCGTTCAAGGCCTCCTTATCGGACAGGCTCATCTTCGAGTTAGCGTCCGGTAGCATCAAGGGCCATTGTAAAGGAAACTGCCAAATCAAATTCACCATGGGGGAAGCCGCGGCCTCGGCGCCCAACTGCTGGGCCGCTTGCTGATAGGCCTTGATGCGAAGAAGGCTGACCTCAACGCCAGCTCGAGCCGCGTAGTAGGCTTTCAGGCGTTTCAGACCTTGCGAGTTTACAGCGTATTCGACCGTGGCGTCGTAAGTCACTTCGGTCGCTAAGTAAGTCAAAAAGGCCAGGGCCAGGATCGCAGTGATGATGGCAATTCCGCGATTGTTTCGTAAACGCTTCATGGTCCAAAGCCTCCGCTTCCAGGTAGGCCCGGTGTGATTCCCGGAGCGCCCTGCTGGCCCACGCCCTGTTGTTGAGGAACGGGGTTATTCGGAAAATGGATGTTCGCGACAATCTGCATAGAGTGTTTTTTACCCTTGTCACCCTTTTGAGTGGTTAAAGAAATTTCGACAGCCAGGGGGTAATGAGCCCGTTCCAGGGCATCGTTACTCTGGTCGGTTGAATTCCAATCTGTTACCCAATCTTGTTTACCTTGGCCCAAGTATCGAAAGCGAAGTTCGGTGACATGTTCAAGCAAAACAAGTTCGTCACCGCCGCGTGTGACATCTAGATCAACCGGGCCGGATTGGCGTCGCCACAAGCACTGTGAATTGGTTTTTCCATCTGCACTTCGACAGGCCTTCAGGCTGTAGCCGACCTCGACAAAGTCGGCGAGTTTTTTGTCTGTCTGAAAACGGGCGTTGTTCATGGTCACAAAGTGAATCGATTTGTCGTCGCCGACAAAGTGAGTGCTGGGGTCCAGGCGTGGCGCTTCGGCAGGGAGTTCGGGTTGGGCAACTTGGCCTGGCTGCATCGACTTTTGACGAACCAACTGAAGAACTTCCCGTTCCCAGTCAAGATGGTGGTAGGCCAAGTTCAGATCGCGCTCGAGAAGCTTCAAGGCATCGCGCATGCGGGAGACTTCGTCGATCTGAGTTTGAATCTTCTGCTTGGCGCGCACTCCGTTCTGAATGGAATTCGCAGTGAAGGCCGATAGGATCGCGAAGATCGCAATCGCGATGATTAATTCTAAAAGCGTAAAGCCGGCCTGGGTGTTCCTCAACCACCACCCCCAGGTCCCACCGCACCGCCTTGACCACCGCCTCCGCCTGCTCCTCCCATCTTCGGGATGGGAAGAGGACGATTGTACTCGACGTAGAAAGTCGTGATCGAGTACGACTGCTCGGGCTTGTTCGGCGGTTTGTAAAAGACGGTGACGCGAACTTCCTTAATCGTTTGTTTTAAGTGTTCGGTGAAAATTTTCATCGTCTGCAGAGTCATTTGGTCCGCGCCGCCCTCACGGGCCGTGAAGTACCCGGTGAGATCGGGCATCTCGAATTTTCTGGACTCCATTTTCCAGCTGTACTGGGGATATTCGCTGCCAAAGTCGTCCTCTTCAGAATCCTGGATCGCTTCCAGGGGGCGGCCCTTGTATTTCGCATCCAGCTCGGCCATTTTGCGCTCGAGCAGAGCCACGATTTCTGTATTCGTCTGGGTCTTGCGAAGTCGATGAAAGGCCCCGCTCCAGCTCATCGCGATCAAAAGGATGCCCGAGGCCATGATCACGACCGCGATGATCACTTCAAGGAGAGTGAACCCCGAAGTGCGAGTTTTAAAAATCCTAGTCCCTTTTAACATCCCTTAAGCTTCTTTCCTCTGGGATAATATCAGCTTGTCCCGTCAGCGGGTGATAAATCAAGGTCCACGTGGCGTTTTTACGATCCGTAATCTGCAGGGCTGCGGTCTCGACGAAGCCGCTAGAGAAAAAGTAAATGCGAGCGGTTCCGGTCGTCATCGGGGCTTGATCGAGGGTCTCGACAGCTTTAAAAAAAAGACCCGAGGGAAGCGTTTTTTCCTTACGAACGATACCTGTATCTTGCTGAAAAACATCCGGAGATTTTTCTTCTTCTCGAAGGTTTTCTTCAGCCTTCTCGTCGATGCGACCTTGAAAGCCTTGGGCTGATTCCACCCAGTATTTCTGTTGGCCTTCGTCCAATTGGATCACAAGCCGGTAGGTTGAGCTCTTCAGACGAGCTTGGTTGCGAAGTTCTTTTCCAAGAACGTAAAACTCGCGGGCCACTTTTTTAATGTCATTCTCGCGTTTTCGAACGCGCCCCAATCCGAGGGCAATGATTCCACCGATGATCGCAAGAACCAACATCATCTCCAAGAGACTGAAGCCCTTGGAGCGAGAGGCTCGTCTATTCTTGAGCCGAGCCGGCATCAATATCAGCATCAAAGCCTGAGCCGCCTTCTTTTCCGTCTTTTCCAAGAGATCTCAAGACGTAGTCAGTCCCTTCGAGCGAGTACACGATGGGGTTGCCCCAGGGATCGTTGGTCTTCATGCGTGCGTAGGTTCCGGGGTCCCAGCTATTGCACTCGGGATCAGGTTTGATGATGTTTTCAAGAGAGCCCGGATTTTTACCACAGTCATTGTAGTACATCGAAATCGCCTCGGTCCATTGAGAAAGAGCCATTTGAGCTTCCTTCACCTTGGCGCGGTCGCGAGCCCCCAAGACCCGTTGACCAATCATCGCGATGATCGTTCCGATAATTCCGAGAACGATCATGATTTCAAGAAGCGAGAAACCTTTTTGATTCTTCAAAACATTGCGTTTTTTCATGACAAACAGGCCTTTCTAGTTCGATGTTCCTTTTTGATGTCCTTTAAAATCCACCTTGGGTCAAATCCATCATCGGGATCACCACAGAGATGACAACGATGAAGATAATAAAACCCATCATGATCGTAATGGCAGGGTTGATGAGGGATGTCATAGCCTCAATCTTCGTTTTAACTTGGAAATCGTAGGCGTTTGACACTTGTGTCAGCATATTCTCGAGCTCGCCCGTTTTTTCCCCAATATTGACCATATGGATGACCAAAGGGGGAAACTGTTCGCTTTTCTTCAGGGGGCCCGCAATGGATTCCCCCTCGGAAATGTTGGAGCGCGCATTTTCAATGGCCCGGGCAATCACATCATTGTCCACGACATTTTTCACGATCTCCAGGGCCTGAAGCATGGGAACGCCGCCGACCAAAAGTGTGGACAGCGTGCGCGTAAAGCGGGCCACGGCCACCATTCTGATCACGGGCCCAAAAACGGGCAGCTTCAAGCTGATGGCATCCCACTGGGCGGCTCCGGAAGGCGTGCGTTTCCAGGTTGAAAACAGAATAAAAGAGATGAACATGAAGCCTAAGATCAAGTACCAGTATCCCACAAAGATATCCGAAATATAAATCACCACTTGGGTGTACCAGGGCAAGGTCAGCTCGGGAAACGACGAAAAAATGGTCACGATCTTGGGGATCACGAACGTGAACAAACCAATCATCACCCCCAGCACCACGACCAACATGATGATCGGGTAGGTCAGGGCCGAGGACAGTCGGGCTCGTAAGTCGGCAGCGGCCTCCAGGAACTCGGCCAATCGCATGAGAATCGTCTCCAGAGAGCCCGAGGCTTCGCCCGCTTCGGCCATTGAGATATAGATCTTCGAAAAAATTTGCGGATACTTTGAAAGTGATTTGTGAAGGGGGGCTCCTTCGTTCACCTGGTTCTTACAATCGGCGACGGCTTCTGACAAAGCTGGATTTTCCGTTTGCTCGGCGACGGCGTTCAGGGCGTCGACCAGGGGAATACTGGCCTTGATCAGGGTCGCCAATTGTCGTGTCATCAAAGCGAGATCTTTCACTGGCACACTTTTGCGCGTGAGCGCCGAGGGGCCTGAAGATTTTTTGACTGCGACACGCTTTTTGTCTTTGATGTCGGTGACGAAGATGCCGTCTTTCTTCAGCCGCACGCGAGCGGTTCGGATGTTCTCGGAGTCTACCACTCCTCGAACTGTCGTTCCCTTTTTGTTCAAACCGCGGTACTCAAAAATCGGCATAAATTAGATGTCCAGCTGAGTGTTGCTCAAAAGCTCTTCAATTGTGGTCAAGCCACTCAGAACTTTTTGAATTCCATGATCACGAAAGGGGATCATGCCTTGAACCATGGCCTGCTTCTTGATCGTTCCGCTATCTCGGCGCTGCATGATCAGTGAACGAACCTCTTCGGTGACGACGAGAATCTCTTGGATCTGCGTTCGCCCGACAAATCCCTTTTGGTTGCAGTTATCACAGCCCACCGCTTTGCAAACTTGGGCGCCCCGCACGCGCTCGCGTGGAAGGTTGAGAAGACTGAGTTCGAAATCCGTGGGTTCATGAGGGGCTTTGCAGTGCGGGCACAAAACTCGAATCAGACGCTGGGCCACAACACCCATGACGGAGGTGGCGATCAGGAAGGGTTCGGCCCCCAAATCGAGCATTCTCGGGAAAGCTCCAGCGGCGTCGTTCGTGTGCAGGGTTGAAAGAACCAAGTGACCGGTCAGCGAGGCGTTGATCGCAAGCTCACAGGTCTCGAGATCTCGAATCTCACCCACCATGATGATATCGGGGTCTTGACGTAAGAACGAGCGCAGACCGCTGGCAAACGTCAGGCCGATCTTGGCGTTCACCTGTACCTGGCCGATCCCATGGATTCGTTGTTCCACCGGATCTTCAATGGTCAGAATGTTGACGTCAATTTTGTTCAGCCGTTGAAGGCCGGCGTAAAGAGTCGTTGATTTACCCGAGCCTGTGGGGCCGGTGACAAGAAAGATTCCATCTGTGCGTTTCAAAAGATCACTGAGAACGTTCAGATTGTGCTGAGAAAATCCCAGTTGCTCAAGCTCCAAAACCACATTTGATCGGTCTTGCAGACGCATGACCAGTCGTTCTCCGTGAGACGTGGGAACGGTGGAAAGACGGATATCGATATCTTTGCCCCCAAGCTTCAAAGGAATTCGACCATCCTGAGGCAATCGTTTTTCGGCGATGTTCAGATTCGCCATAACTTTGATACGAGAGGTGATCGAGTTCTGCAAACGCTTCGGTGGTTTGAAAATGTCAAACAGCACACCATCAATTCGAAAGCGGACGACCATGTCTTTTTCGTAGGGCTCGAGATGGATATCCGAGGCCTTTTCCTTCACCGCGCGGAACAGAAGTGAATTCACAAGCTTGATGACAGGAGCGTCGTCATCGCCGGCTTCCAAAAGGTCGATGATATTATCTTCAAGATCGACATTATCTTCCTCGATATCGTCCAGGCCCTGTAGATTCGAGGTCGCCTTCTCAAACACGCGGTTGATCGCGTCCTGAAGTTTCAGGTGAGTGGTCACGAGCGGCTTCACTTTTTTCCCGAAAAGCACACGAAGATCATCAAGAGCCTTCATGTTCACGGGATTGCTGGTCAGGACGGTCACACAGTCCTGTTCATCACGGAACGGAAGGACGGCATTCTGTTTTGCGTAGTTGATCGAAATATCACGCACGAGATCCAACAAGATATCGTTTGCCGGAATATCTTTGATAAAATCCAGGCCCAATTCTTTGCAAAGTTCCGATACCAACTCTTCGGCCGATGTGAAGTTGCGTTTTGACAAAGCGTCGCCGATGGTCTCGGGACGAAGCGCCGAGTTGGATTTGAGAATTGAGGCGACCTGCTCTGCCGTGAGGGTCGTCGCTTTCACGAGAACATTTTGGATATCCATTCCTGAGGCTATTTGACCACAAAGCGGTCCCTTGGCACAAGCTGAAAGCTCTTAAGAAGCTGCTTTTAGGGATGAGTCAGAGTCGTCGCGAACACTCGGGAAAGTGTTCGCGAAGGAAGCTCTACTCCACTGTGGAATCTTCAAGTTCCGCCGGTGTTGGTTCAGGCGCGGAAAGGTCCACCACTCCCGGATCTTGAGGCGCAGGGGCCAGATCAGGATCTGTGGGGCGAACGTTTCCTTGAGCATCGGCCTTGTAGCGGCGAAGCTCATCCATTTTGGCACCGTAAGGATCGCGGCCGCCTTGATCTTTGATGAAATCCAGGCGCTCACCCAGGGCTCTCGACAAGACAGACTTTTGATCTGCGGAGTTACGAATCACTCGGGGAGTCAAGAAGACCATCAGATTGATTTTGTCTCTTTCGCGAACGCTGGATTTGAAGAACCACCCAATAACGGGAATATCTCCCAGAAGCGGGACCTTACTTACAGCATCCGTTTCTTGTTCCCGGATCAAGCCCCCCAAGACGGCCGTGTCGCCGTTGCGAATCACAATATTCGTTTTGATTTCGCGCTTGGTAATGACAGTTGCTTGTTCCTGAAGGCTAGCGGGGACTTTGGTGGCATTCGTTGGCTGGGACACCAACTGGGTGATTTCCATTCGGATTGTTTCCGAGGCCGGAGAAATAAAGGGTTTAATCTTTAAATCAATACCCGCATCCTCGAACGTGATGTTGCTGGTCTGTCCGCCGACGTTGGCAGCCGTCGCTAAGCTCGTGGGAACTCGATCGACAACCTTGATCTGGGCCTCTTGATTGTTCAGCGCAAGAATCCTGGGCGTCGAAAGGACGTTGGCCTTTCCCTCTCGCTTCAAGAAGTTGATAAAGCCCAAAATATTCGGCACGGTGATGGGGGGCTGCTGGACGGCAGCTCCGTTCTGTCCTGGAGCGATTTGGTTGAACTGCTGTTCCCCGTCGGCAAACGGAATGATCACCCCTTGGCCACCGCCGATTGACGTGAGATTGGCAAGCTCTGATGCGCTGAAAGTGCTGAATCCACCTTTTCCATACTTGCCATACTGATAGAATCCGACTTTCCATGAGTCGGCATCTTGCATCGACATTTCGGTGATGATCGCTTCGACAAAAACTTGGTCCTGTGCAATGTCCAACCGATTCAAAAGATTCAGGACCTTTTCGTAGTCCTGCTTGCTGGCCACAATCACCAGCGAGTTGGATGTCTTGTCCGCTGTCACTTTAACGTCGCCACCAAAAATCTGACCTGAACCTGTTTGGGGTTGTCCATCGGGGCCCGTGTTCAAAAAGCTGGGGGGCAGGAAACCACCGGGGCCCATGGCGCCGGACTGTCGCCGTGAGCCTTGATCGCCTCCGGCGTCTTTGGCCACTCCATTGATGACTTGTGCGATTTTCTCGGCGTCTCCGAACTTAACATAGTAAACGTAGACTCCGCCGGCATCGGCGGGATTCATGCGAATGTCTAACTGAGCAACGAGTTTGCGAACGCGGGCAATACCGGCCTTGTTTCCGACGACGATCAAGGCGTTTGTACGCTCATCGGGAAAGGCCATAAAGTAGGCACCCCCTTGTTGGCTTGAGGCTCCCGTGTTTCCCGATCGTGTGAAGCGGGGAACGGCCCCCTGGAATCCACTTGAGATTCCGCCACCTGAACGATTGTTGGGTGTTTGACCTTTATTGACGATCTTTTCAATCAGCTCGGCTAAGTCTTTGGCTTTCGCGCTTCGAATGGGAACGACTTCGATTTGATCTTCGAAGCCGGGAACATCCAGCTGATTGATGATCTTCACGATCCGATCCACGTTGGTTCCATAGTCCGAGATAATCAGCGAGTTCGTCGGAGCGTAGGCGCTGATGTCTCCATCCTTAGTCGTCATGCTTCGGAATTGTTTCAAGACTTCTTCGGCCGAGATGTACTTCAGATGCGAGATCTTTGTGATCATTTGATCCGTGTTCGGATAGTAGGTTCCCGAGTAGGTTTCAATGCTGTCCCGCTGGGCGGCTCGCGAGGGTCGAATCTTGTAGTAGCCATCACTTGGAACGATCGCGTAACCGTGAATAGCCAAAGCCGAGAGAAACATTTTGTAGGCTTCAGCCACCGTGATTTTCGATGGTGCGATGATCGTGACTTTTCCGCGCACTCCAGGATCTAGCATGAAGTTACGACCCGTGAGCTCCGAAATGGCCTTCACGATATCCGCAATATCAGCGTTCGGAAAGTCAAAGGACTCAATCGTTTCAGGGAAATTTTCGTTCGTGATGTCCTCGGTTCCAGCGCGCGAAAACTTCTGCTGCTGGGGCTTGGACATGGTGCCCGGATTAGGAGATTTGAGTCCGCCACCTGGAAACTGGGCGTGACCCGAGGGGCTGCCAAGGAGGGCGACCAAAATTGGGATCAGAGGTCGTCTTAAGCTTCTCGTCGTCATGGTATTTCCTCCTCAGTCATTTTTTAAATCCTTATCGAATTGTGTAGCAGTTCTCGACGTTGCGTCCGTCGCGCTCGAGAGTGACGCAGACTCGATTTGAGTTCCGCATCGAATTGTAGAGTTCCATCGCCTGCTGGACGGATGTCACGGGCGAGCCATTCACGCCCGTGATCACATCCATGGGGCGAACGATTTCGGCAAACACGCTTCCGGGTTGAACTTCGAGAACACGAAAACCGTAAGGCTCACCCGTTCCGGGGCGTCGAGCCGGAACTGCCCGGGCTTGCATCAGCAAATTCGGCAGATCGCTCAGATGTCGGTCCAAATCTGCTTTCTTGAGCTCGAACTGACCCTCTGCCTAGTGTTTGAAAGTTCCCGAGGGCGAAGTTTTCGCTGACTCGAAGGCAAGCTTCGCCTGCTGGGGCAATTCGATGTACTCCAAAAGCCCATTATTCGAGTTTCGAAAGATCACTCTTCCGCGCTCAATTCGTTCAATGACGGCCATATTGTCGATGTCTTGCCCGACGGAGTAGGAAAGCACCTGCTGCTTTCCTTTGAGTTCGATCGACGCAATGGACTTTTCAGGATTCGAATGCACCAGAGTTCCGACCAGGGCTAAGTTCAGGCTGGAAGGAACCGGAACGGCGTTCTCCTGACGAGGACCATCCTTCGACTGGAGCGGATCGGGAATGATGTTGTCACCACTGAAGATGTTGCGTGAGATTATTGACGAGTACGCCCCGGGTCCTGGAGTGGAATCGAGAAAAGGTTTTGAAGGGCGGGCCGGGGGAACTTGGCTTGGAAGAAAGCGTTCACGTGTGGCCAGGACAATCAGATCAGCCGTGAAAAGACCCAGCAGTATGGCGATAAGATACGGCCCATACTTTTGGCCGAAGTCTGACTTAAGTTTTCCCACGCGCCCGAAAGTCTTATTCACAAATCCTTTGCCTTCTTAAAAAACGAGCTCGTCCATGAATCCTCGTGAGACTAACTTACCAAAAAGTCGGGGCCCAGGCACGAAAAACCCGACCCAACTTTGGTCCGGTTTCGAGGGGGACGGGGAGCTCAGCCAGGGGCCATTGTGGGCTACACTAAGAGTATGAAACTTGTTTACTTCACCCAAGGAGAGTCTTTGCAGGATCGCCAAGTGCGAGAGCAGGTGCTGCGCATTCCGGAAGTGCTTTCGGAGATTCGCAAGGTGAAGTCGTCTTGCGCGGATCCGGTGATGAGCTTTCTCTATCTTGAGGGTGGTGTTCAGGCTTGGGTGGATGTGGTTCAGCGCGGACTTTTTCTGCGCTTGAAGAATAAGGGATTCAAATACTCCGGTTTGATCAAAAGAAAGCGTTTTGCCGGAGTTTCAGAGCTGGACGCGGCCCTTGTGCCCATTCTTCACTCCAAGCGCGAAATTGAGATCTATGTTGTCGGACCGAGCTTCGATGATCTCCATCTGCACATTCGCCGTTTGCTGAATGAACATCGTTTGAACTGTGAAGTGACATTTTCCGAAGTCATTGCGCGAGATCGCAAGCTTCGCTGGTTCTGGTCTGAGCTTCGAGGGCAAGAGGCCCCCCAGCTTCCCCCTGAGGACGTTGCTGCGGCGCTTCACTAGATCGAGTTTTCACTCAAAATTCAAAGCGAACCCCTAAATTTCATTCGCCTTCCGTTGGAAGACCGTTTAGGTTCTGAGCGATTTTCATGCTCGGGGGGGCTTGTGAGTCAGTCGGGTCGATTTTCTATCACCATTATTCTCTTCATGAGTTTCTGGGCCGAAATGAGCTGGGCCCAGCGGCAGCTGCGTCAGCAGGTGACCCGCGCCATTTTTGAGTACTTCGAATCCTCCAATCGAAAAGTTGAAACGATTGAAGTGGGAAGTGTTTCACGTCTTTCCGGCGAAGAGCACGTCGTGCGGGCTGATGTGATGGCTCAAGCTCCATTTCGACAAGACACAGTTCCTTACTTGTGCGGAGTTTTTTTACTGCGAAAAATTGAAGCGGGCCGAGTCCAATGGTCCATCACGACGCTGACCTGCGAGCCCACAGGAACGCCTTCGGGTTCTGGCTTTGAGTCCTCACCCGGTTTCTACGATGACGAAATCTGGGCCTGGGAACAGGTGCGACTGCGAAGCAGATAGAGGGGCGTTCTTCGAACGTTCTTCGTCGGGTTCAAGCGGTAGGCGACTTTTTCTAAAAAATTTGTTTCAAAAACTTTTTCAACCTCAAGCGGGCCCAAGTCTGAAAGCGACTCGAAGTCTCGTTGATTCATAATCAGTCGCGTCTCGCAGGGCAGGGCCGTAGAGGGCACCTGGGTGATATCATGCCACTGCCAATCCGCCCGTTGCACAAAGGCCTCTGTGATCCACTCAGGATTTCGATTCAATCGCTGAAGCACACGAACATTTGGGTGAGTCTCAAGATATAAGGACACCTGCAGGATATTTTGCTGAGCCGGGAAGAAGCTTGCGGGAATCCACAGGGCGAAGTTCAAAAGCGCCAGACTGATCACGCGAGTCCGATGTCCCCGTCGCCAAAACTCTTGCATTCCATCGGCCAAGATCCAAAGAAGCAGGGGAAGAACGGGAATTAAAAAGCGCTCCCACTTCTGCGGAAATAGCGAGTGTAAAAACACGACAGCCAAAATCATCGTCCAAAAAACCTGATGCTGAGGCCACATTCGTCTCTGAATCGAGGGAAAGGCTCGCGAGATCCAAAACGGCGCCCAAAGTAAAGCTAGGGTCAGGACCAGATAGTAGTACCAAGGTTGCTCGCCGTAAGAGGCCCCGTGCTTCACATTATAAAAAAGAATGGCCTTCAGAGAGTGATGCCAAGAGCCTCGCAGAATCAGATCGGGCAAACCCAGAATGATGAAGGCCAGGAGGCCAAGGCCCAAGCAGTCGACGATGGATTTGAAATGACGACGTTGCAAAAGAAAAAACGGCAAAGCCAGGGCGGCGATTCCCGCCTGGGGTCGAAATGCAAAAGCGCAGGAGATCGCCAGAGTCGACACCCACACCTGAGAGCGACGTTCTGGGTTTTGCAGAAAGTCTTGAAGAGCGAGCGCACTTAAAAGGACAAACGCGGCGCTGACACTTTCATACATTGGACGCGTGAGCGCGAAAGGCGCGGCCGCGTAGAAAGTAAACGTCAGGGCGCGAAACGCTCGGCTGTCAGGATCGGAGTAGCGAATCAGCGCGAACAACAGAACTGTCAGACTTAACAGTCCAAAGAAAATTTGCACGAAACGGTACTGATCGTAAGGGGCCTTCAGGCCAAGCTCGAGCGCACGATCGGCAAGCCACACAAAGGGAATCAGTTGAGTCGGCGACTTCACGTCATCCTCGCGGAGCATATTCTGATAGTCTTGCGTCTGCGCCGGAACGTAGCGGGTGATGCCCGTCCAGTACTCGTCCGTTCCCATAAAGCCTGGGTTCAGCCAAATCGTCGCCACGTAGACCCACGCGAGCAGCGCAAGCACGCCCTTCCAAGAGAAGAGGTCCTCTTTCTTTAAAGTCTCAGACATAGAAAGGTTCCCAATCGCAGGGTCGATCATGGGAAGGATGCAAAAAGTCCGGAAGTTCTTTTTCGTGAGGGACAAGGCAGTACAGCCCATAAGGCAGTCGGGCTGAGATCCAGCCGCGCGGCGGTCTCATGTGCAAGTCCATTCGCATCTGCAAGTAGACCAGAAATTCATGCGGATGAATCTCGTGGAAGACTCGCCACAGGAGCGCCTCGAAAATGTCTTCGTTATCTGCCAGAAAGCAGCTCAAGTAGCGAAAATTCAAAGGAGCTTCGCGCTTCAGTCGGGGAACCGGTTTGGTCAGCGTGCGCGTCCAGCCCAGCCACTTCCCAAATTTTAAAAATTGCCGGAAGTTGTGGGCTTCGTTGTTGTACTTGTAGGGAATGTACTCTTGGATTTGATTTGCCGACCAAGGGGCCACGCAGCCGACGATATTATCTTGAGCATCAAGGGCGACGTAAAAGTCAGACTCTTTCAGGTTCTTCCAGCGCTTCAAATAGCGCTCAAAGCTGGCGCGATCGTAAACCTGAGAAAGCTCCTTCGCTTTACGCTTTTGCAGGACATAGTACATAAGACTGTCGTGCAGGGACGGATCCACTTTTCGAATGCGCATATGCGGAAGCGGATTCGATGCAAAAGGCAAGGCTCCGTGAAGGCTGACCAGATTGAAGCGGCGAAACAGATGATAACGGGGCCACGACCGCTTGTGCTGACGGGGACGGATAAAGGTGTTTAAAACCTTGGCCTCGCTCATATTCAGGACCGAGAAAAAATGATCCACGCCGTAGGCTCGTTGAATTTCGTCCAGAACGGGTTGGAAGTACTGTCCCCACGACATGATGGCTTGACGATTTGGCGTGATCCGCAGATCTCGCGCGACGGCGATGGTTTGCAGTCGATCACTAAGCCAGACATTTTGAATTACAAAAGTCGCAACCCCTTGGATGGATTTGTCCATGGGTTCTCGAAGCAAGTAGGTGACATGCTGTTCAGACTGAATGTCATAGGGCAGGTAAAAATCAGTGGGGCGGTCGATTTTGAATTCGATCAAATCGCCCACCGTGAACTCTTTGAAGAACTGGATCAGGTCGTAACTGTCTTCCAGGCGGGCGACTTCTAAATTCATGCTTTAGAATCCCACTTCACTTCGGGCGTTTGAGTTTTCAAATGAATCCAACGTGCCAAGGTAAACAAAAAATCGCTCAATCGGTTCAGGTAAATCAAACACGAACCATATTCAGGTGCAAACAGCGGCAGGCGTGACACCCGACGCTCGGCCCGTCGGCAAACCGTGCGCGCAATGTGGGCTTGGGCTGAAGCGGGGTGGCCCCCGGGAAGGATAAACTCGTTCAATTTCGGAAGTTCAAAGTAAAACGCGTCGATCTGCTCTTCGAGCCAGCGAACATGATCCTCGGAAAGTTGCGGAAGTCGTGCAAGCAAACTCACATCTTCGCAGGCAAGCAGGGATCCCACATTAAAAAGATGGTTCTGGATTCGCAACAGAGTGGTAACACTGGGCTGACAAGAGGCCTGGGGTAGCGAAGATTTCAAATTTTCAATCAACAGACCCAAGTGGGAATTGAGCTCATCCACATCTCCGTAGGCTTCAACGCGAGGATGGTCTTTGGGGACGGTGTTTCCGTCGACAAGACTGGTCGTGCCTTGATCACCTTTTTTGGTGTAAATGGGGGCTTTTGGGATTTGACTCATCCAGCTTTCATGATTCAAGCTCCTCTTTGAGGTGTCAATGACAAACGCAGCTCCGAATTTTATGGTGACCATTCCTCACTCGGGAGAAAAGGTTCCGCCCGAGACGCCCTGGCTGCAGGGGCTGCCGGAAGAAATCTTGATGTGCGATGTCGATCGTTACGTCGACCGCCTTTACGAACCTAGTTTGCGAACTCTAGGCGTTCCCTTTTTGAAGACCGAATGGCACCGTTACGCAGGCGATCTGAATCGGCTGCCCGGGGATGTGGATGCGGGATCGGTGAAGGGGCATCCCACGCCAGCGGGTCCCCATTTGCGAGGATTTCATTGGGTCATCACAACTTATGAAAATCGTCTGATGCCCGAGCCCATGAGTCCTGAAAGTCATCAAAAACTGGTCGAGCGAATTTATGAGCCCTTTCATCGTGACGTGCGAGAACTTGCTGAAAAACTGCGCTCGGCAGCTGGCGTCGTCTACCATTTGGATGCGCATAGCATGCCGTCAGTGGGGACCTCTCAGCACCGAGATCCCGGCGAGCGTCGGGCGGACGTCGTGGTCAGCGATTCCATGGGGAAAAGTTGTTCGCGGGGCTACCGAGATCTGGTGATAGCCGCCTATGCCACGGCCGGTTTCAAAGTGGGTTACAACTGGCCCTATTTTGGCGGGCGCTTGACGGAACAGTATGGGCGTCCCGGCCAGAATCATCATACAATTCAAGTCGAGCTGAATCGTGATCTCTACATGGATGAAAAGTCGAAGAAGCTAAAGGACTCTCACAAAGAAGCTCAGAAAAAAATTGAAAAAGCTCTCGCTTACATTCTTCAAGAGCTGCCGGGTCTTTGATCACCGGGTTTTGTGCTTGCCGGTTTGGGTTCAAGCGTCAATTTTAAGTCTTTCCAATTGAGCGGGGATATTTTAACGTCTGAAGAACTGTGAGTGGCCAAAGCACGTCCTCGGAAAAATCGAAATCAGGTCCCTCGGGCCCAAGTCTTTTCAAAAAGATCATCCGTAAGCTATCTTCTCTTCGTATGGCCGTCATCACCATGTGCGTGATCGCCGTGCTTGCGGCCATCGGAACCTTCGTTGAAGCGAAACTGGGGCTCGATCATGCTCAACGGCTTGTCTATCGATCCTGGTGGATGATCAGCGTGATGATTCTTTTCATGACCAATTTGACGGCTGTCATCGTGGACCGTTGGCCTTGGCAGAAAAAACACGCCTCTTTTATCTGTGCTCACGTCGGAATCATTTTTATTATTCTTGGGCAGTGGGTGGGCAACACCTACGGGCTTGATGGAATGCTGACGATTCCAATTGGCTCCGAGAGCAAGTCGGTGGTCATTGCCGATACCGAGATTCAAATCTACAGCTCTTTTGATGCTCAAAACTACAGTCGCATCCATCGTCAAGATGTGGACTTCATCAAGAACCCGCCCAGCGAAGAAAATCCGGTGAGTTTTAAGTTGGGCGAAGAGGAGCTGAAGTTTGTCGACTACAAGCCCTTCGTCATTCCCAAGCGGGACATCGTTCCCACGGACCAAGTGGGGGCGGGGCGCGCGGTGCGATTTCAGTTGAAGAACGCTCAAACCCAGGCCGTCGAATGGCTGTATCAACGATCCAGTCAGGTCGGAGATCAAAAACCTCTCGGCCCCTTGATGGTGACTTTGGGTCCTTTGCGCACCGAGTGGACCACCGGACCCCAACTGCACATGGAGTTTCAAGGCGAGAAGCTAGTGGTCACGACCTACGCGAAGGGAAGTCTTGAACCCAGCAAGCGATGGATTGTTGAAGAGGGACAAAGCCTTCCTTTGGACTGGATGGGATTCGAGCTGAAGTTCCTGCGAATTCTGCCTCAGGCCCGAGAGGCTTTGGAGTTTTCCGAACGTGAAGGGCCGCCGACAGAACTAACCGTGGCGGCGACGAAAGTGCGCTACAAAAATCAAGAGCACTGGATTTTGGAAAACGACACGCTGAAGATTTTCTCCGAGTACGCGGTCTACATCGTGGCCTACGGGAAAAAGCGGGTCGAGCTGAACTTTCCCGTGAAGTTGATCAATTTCGAGAAGCAAAACTATCAGGGAATCGCGAAAGCCATGGCTTACCAGAGTGTGGTGACGGTTCCCGGTGTCGAGAATCATGTGATCTCGATGAATGAGCCTTTGAAGTATCAGGGTCTCACATTTTATCAGGCGAGCTTTCAGCAGGACGACACCGGTCGCGCCGTGGCTTCGGTTCTGAGCGTGAATTATGATCCGGGACGTTTCCTGAAGTATTTTGGTTCTCTGATTATGAGTATCGGAATCTTGCTCCTTTTTTATTTCAGAAAGAAGTGGTCATGGTCGTTTTTAAAAAAATCTCCTTAAAGCTTATCTTGGCTCTTCAACTTATCTCTTTCGCGGCCCAGGCCTCGTCTGAGCTGCAACGTTTGCCGGTGCAAGAGGGCGGTCGGATTAAACCCTTCGACACCTTTGCTCGAGAAAACTTGGAGCTTGTGTACGGCAAACAGAAGCTTGAGGGGCGTCCCGCTTACGAAGTTGTGATGACCTGGCTTTTGACTCCCGAAGCTTGGACGGAAAAGGAAATTTTCCAAGTGCAAAACTTGGATGTAAAAAAGCGTTTGGGACTGGATCCTCAGAAGCCTCGTTTTTCCGGCCAGGAGCTTTTTAGTAAACCCGTTTTCATGGATCTAATGGCCGAGCTTCGCGACAAACGTGAAACCAAAGAAAAGCTGACGCCGTATTTTCAAGCTCTTCAGCGTCTGGAAAGTCAGTACTATATCTTTACAGAGACTGCGGCGGCTCGAACGCTGAACATTGTTCCTGTCGAGGGCCGAGATGCGTGGGCGTCGGTCGCGGATCTTCCTGAAAAGTACCAACCGCTTTTTGCGGAGATCACCAAAGCCTTTATCGCCACCATTGGGGCCGAGGTTCAACAGGTTTCAAAAAGTGAGCGGGAGCAGCTTCGGGGACAACTCGATCAGGCTGTCCTAAAATTCAAAGACGCTGTTCGCGCCGATCACCCGAAGACTTACGCCGATGAAGCAGCCTTGAATATCGAAGTCCACTTCAGCCACTTTCATCCCTTCCGCTGGTCGTCCGTGGCTTACGGTTTAGCGCTGATTTTTTTCCTCTTAGTTTGGATCATGGGGAAAGCGAAGCTTCAGCCTGTCGCGGTCGCGTTCATGGTTCTGGGCGTGGTGTTGCATCTGTATGGTTTTTCTTTGCGAGTCTATCTGACGGGGCATCCCCCTGTGACAAATATGTACGAGACCGTGGTGTGGGTCGCCTTTGGAGCCGTGGTCTTTGCGGGCCTACTGCACTTCTTTATGAAGAACCCCTTCGTTCTGTTGGGTGGAACGATGGTCGCGACTCTCTGTATGATCATCGCTGACTCGGCCCCGGCGATTTTGGATGATTCCATTCAGCCCCTCGAGGCGGTGCTTCGAAGTAACTACTGGCTGACGATTCACGTTCTCACGATCACGATCAGCTACGCGGCGTTTTTCCTTGCGATGGCGCTCGGGGATATCGGTTTGATTTACTTCCTGCGCGACGAAAAGAAATTCCAAAACGAAATCAAAATGGTGGCCCAAGCCATCTACCGCGCGATGCAAATTGGTGTCGCCTTTCTGGCTCCCGGAATTATTCTCGGCGGAATCTGGGCTGATTACTCCTGGGGCCGCTTCTGGGGATGGGACCCAAAAGAGACGTGGGCGCTCATCGCCCTTCTGGGGTACATCGCGGTCCTTCACGGTCGTTTGGTCGGCTGGGTGAAAGATTTCGGCATGATCGCCTGCGGAGTGGGAACCTTCGCGCTCGTCATCATGGCCTGGTACGGAGTGAACTTTGTTCTGGGCGCAGGCCTCCACTCCTACGGCTTCGGCGCGGGCGGCGTGGAGTACGTCGCAGGCTTCGTGATCCTGCACCTGCTACTGATCGCCTACACAGCGCTTGTTCGCCGCGAGAAGACCTCCGAGACTAACTGAGGGATCCTCAGTCTATTCGACCGATGGCCGAACCATCATGTTCTTTTTTCTAACACCCCTTTGAAGGTGGTGCACCCTACATCTGCAAAGTAGCGCGTAATGGATCAATTCTTGTATACCAAGTAACAGAACGTTTTAGGACAAAGAAAGGGCCCGATGAGCCCTTATTGGCCCCAGAAAAGGTCACACTGGCCAAATCGTTTACAAAAGAAAGGACAAGACCGATGAAGGTTTGCGTAGCATTTTTCGCGGCGTTAGCTGTATCAGTGGCCTCGGTGGCAGTCGCCGCTAATCGATGTTCAGATTTGCTTGACCCTGCCTCAGTTACAAAATCCTTTTGGGAACTAGACAGAATTAAGCAGAACCTTACTGGATTAAATAGAACCAATGTTACCAGATTCCATTTAAGAATCTTTGAGGACCTTACCGAGAGAAAACTAAATCCCCTCTTCTTAAGTAATGTTCGTTTTTTAAAGCAGGTGATTCTTGAGGTTTTCCTCTTAAATCCATATTTATTGTCTGAAGGCAAAATAGACCAAACACTGACGCTATTAAGCAACCTTCCCCCATTTCTCGGCAATACTGATGCAAATTCTTTGGGAGTGTCACTATTGCGAGCAAGCGAGCTAAGCGCAAATGATCGACTAGAAAAAGTACAAAACTTATTGGATAGATGGGCTTTAAAATGGAATGCATCGAAAACTTTAGAGCCAGAATTCGTGCTTGAAACCGACCAAATGCGATATGGTATGGAATGGGATCCAAAGTGGGGTCGAGACAAACATTTTCAAATTTGGTCCCACCAAATGGATCGCGACTACTTTTGGGATGGACAAATTGAATCATTCGGGGCATTCACCATTTTTCTAAAATCTGATAACACTTTAGTGCCAGAATATCGTGGTGATTTTGGTAACGACCATGCTATCGCAGAAAAGGACTTCGTCCATGTTACGAAGAAATCACAGAAACTCCTAGTCGTTCAAAAACACGACTCAGAGAAGGAAAATGCTCAATGGCTCGATTTGCGCCTTGCGCAAGGTCGATTGTCGAAAGTTCATCTTAGTCAAACATCTAATCGGTACGTTCTTTTTATTCTAACGGGGTCCAATGAAATCTTTGTGTGGACGAAGCAAAAAGAAGATCTCGCCAGTCCGTGGTCCATTCAGTTTTTCTCGAATCTAGTCCAAGATTCTAAAAACGCGCCCAATGTGAAGAGAGTTTTCGAAAGCAGTAGTTTGCATTCGTTTATGAGGCTGTCCCATTTGGATTTCTATTTGGACCAGAATGAAAATGTAGTTTTAGCGGCAAAATCCACGGGAAGTGAATATTACCTGCCAATGTGGCGTGTTTTTAATTTCCCAATTCCAAACCGTAGCAGACCCGATTGGTTGGATCAATTCTCTACACCAGCAAAACCTGCGTCTCTGGCTAAAGTGAAACAAAACTTTATTGATGATAGAAAGCAAAGGTTATCGCAAGATGCTGAGCGATACTTCCGTGACCTTATTACGGGCAGATCGGACTTAGTAATAGGCGACGTTGAAGCCATTATGGCAAATATCGGCGAGTCACACTTGCGCGGGATACATTTTGTTCATCATCGCGACAGCAAATTTATTTCTGAGGTTGGATACGAATTGTTGAAACGGAATATTTTGCCGGCGAGCGATTGGTGGATTTTGAAAGTTCAACCTACTTCTAAAGAAAGAGAACAAGAAATATCAAAAATTTTTCTTTCGCGCCTAGGAAGTATCTCCCCAGAGTATTTGGAGTCAGCGATGCGACACGTTGGAAGCTTGGAAAGTCCAGAAGAAATTCGCAAATCGCTGAAGGATCTTCCTGCCAATTACCGAGACCGTTGGGTCAAGGTTTCTTTCTCCAGAGCAGCAGAAGCTGGGAATAAAGGTGCGATCTACTACTTGGCAAGCCTTGGATACGTCGTGCCAGGAGCTTCGTTGAGCGACGCAATTTTGGACAAGAACTTCGATATGGCCCGTTTCATTCTTCAGTATGTGAAAGGAAATCTTAGAGAGCTCAATTACCGCGATTCGTTTGGTTATAACCTCATCGATAGAGCGAGAGTTCACCTTGCCTACCATACGGGCAGCTTCGCCAATGAAATCAAGCAATTGATCAAAGAAATGATCGAAGCTGGAGCAATAGATACCGGACCGAAATATTAGAAAGCGTTTCGTGCCGTTTGGTTTTGCCCGGCGGGTTCAGCCAACTTGAGACTTCAGTCGTAGCTTGAAGCCAGAAAGCCGGATAAAGATGCTAGTTTCAATGGTTCCGGTAGATTTCGAGGATTGAAGGCCTGGCCATCCTCCTTGGGCCACTGGAGAGCTTGCTTTGGCCAGAAAACATATAAAGCACAGTGGTTTCATAGACTTATTATAATCGGCAACATATTGCCGATTACTGTTGAATTTCGGCAACATATTGCCGATTATACATTTGATGTATAAGCGATATCTCGATCTCAATGCGTTTCTTCGTAAAAGGAGTTGTTTTCTTTTTGGCCCTCGGGCCACAGGAAAATCCTGGTTGATTAAGCATAACCTGAAGGGGGCGCAGGTTTTTGATCTTCTAAATACTGATACTCATGATCGTTTTTTGAAGCGTCCAGGGGCTCTTGCTGAAGAAATTTCCTCAGATCTGGTTGTGCTTGATGAGATTCAAAAAAACCCTCGACTGCTCGATGAGGTTCATAGGCTCATCGAAGAACGTGGCACACGGTTTTTACTCACAGGGAGCAGTGCCCGAAAGCTGAAACATGGGGGCGCCAATCTTCTTGCGGGCCGGGCTCGAAGTTTAAGCCTTTTTCCACTTGTCAGCTCTGAGCTTACGGATTTTGATCTTCTTCGCTACTGCCGATATGGGGGACTGCCGTTGATTTATCAATCGGATGACCCTTGGCTCGACCTCAAAGACTATGTTCACCTGTACTTAAAAGAGGAAATCACGGCCGAGGCTGTCGTCAGGCGCGTCGATCATTTTGCCCGTTTTCTCGATGTGATCGGGCAAGTCTCTGGGGAAGAGCTCAATTATCAGCAAGTCGCAAGTGACTCAGGCGTGCCCGTCCGTACAGTGGCCAACTTTGTCGAAGTTCTCAAGGATACTCTGCTGGCCTTCGAGCTCGAGCCGTACAAACAAACTAAAAAACGGAAAGCCACTTCGAAAAGCAAGATCTATCTATTTGATGTGGGAGTTGCCAACTACTTGGCGGCCCGAAAAGAAATTCTTTTTAAATCCGAAACCTTTGGGAAAGCTTTTGAGCATTTTTTGATTCAAGAAGTACGGGCCTACATAGGTTACAACAACATGGATGAGCCGATGATGTACTGGCGCACGGTGGGAGGACAGTTCGAAGTGGATCTGATTATCGGTCAGCAGGTTGCGATCGAAATCAAGGGCTTCGATCGTTTTAACGAAAAAAGTTTGAACGGCCTAAAAGAGCTTAAGAGGGAAGGAAAGATCAAGAGGCATATCCTGGTTTCGAGAGACTCTGCGTATCGGAAGGTCGAGGGGATTGAGGTCATGGGTTGCCACGAGTTTCTCAAGCAACTCTGGGAGGGGGATGTTGTTCGGTAGCTCTGGTAAGTACGGCCGAGCCCTTCGTTGTTCGAGATGCAAGGTCAAAAGTTTTTGTGGCTTTACCACGGGCGGGCCAAGTGGCACCTCGCTTCGTGCGCTCGAGAGGCCCTATTGAGATTGCAAATTGTTAGAATATTCCTGACTTTACAAAACGGACTTCAAGAGCTTTCAAGCTTGCTGAGGCCCGCGGACTCCGCAATTCTGAACGGTCGCTTAACCTGAACCCCGGGTCCCCATCGATGATTTCGCTTCGCGCAACCGCATTGGAGTTCAAACCCTGGGTGTTGGAAAAAAGTCGCACTTTATTATTTCGCATCGTCCTCGAGTTTCGAAACTCGTCGAAAATGCGCAAAAGACGGGCAAAGTTAAGTCTTCTGAACGACTACGATTTTCTCATCTGGTTTGCAAAAACCGCTTGCCGGACCCTGGGAAACATCATTAAATGTCCACGCAATCAAAAACCAAAATAAGGTGTGACAGCTATGCGAAAACTCATGGGTTTCATCGTCATGGCCCTCGTGTCGGCAACGATCTTTGTGGGCTGTAAATTTCAACCAAAAATTGGTTATAACGACGGCTATCAGCCCGAGCAGCCGATTCCCTTTGATCACTCAGTTCACGTGGGCAAGCACAACATTCAATGTCAGTACTGCCACAGTCAGGTTGAGCGTTCGAAGCACTCGAACATTCCCAGTCTGCAGACCTGCATGAACTGTCATCTTCAGGTGAAGACGGACAGCCCTCACATTCAGAAACTTCGCGAAGCCTACGACGCTGGCAAGTCCATCGAGTGGGTGAAGGTTCATATGCTTCCCGATCATGTGCGTTTCAATCACTCGTCGCACATCGCGAAGGGCGTGAACTGCCAAACCTGTCACGGTGAAATTGAAAAGATGCAGGTCGTGTATCAGCACTCGGATCTTTCCATGGGCTGGTGTGTGAACTGTCACCGGGAACAACAGAACAAAGCCCCCATCAACTGTTCAACTTGTCATTATTAATTAAGGCGGGAAAGACGAATGGATCAACAGAACCACCACGATCACAATCATCATGGACATGACCACGATCATGAACACAGTGAGGCAGAGCTCGCGGCGAAAAAAGCGGCTCGTCCCCAAGTCGGTCGACAAAATGAATATTGGGTGAATCTTGAACATTACAACAACGATCCCGAGTTCTGGAAAAAGGCCGAAGCGGAATTCCAATCTTCGCCTTTACGTGAAGAGCAAGAAGAGGGTTGGGCGCGTCGTGAATTCTTGAAACTGATGGGCGCCTCCGTCGCCATGGCCTCGGCGGGCTGTTTGCGCCGACCTGTTCAAAAAATCGTTCCTTATAATAAGCAACCCGAAGAAGTCACTTTTGCCGTATCCAATTACTACACGGGTGTTTACCACGATGGTTTGGAGCCTTTGGCTGTTCTCATTGAAAGCCGTGAAGGCCGTCCCATTAAGCTCGAAGGAAATCCGGACTCTCCTTTGACACTCGGGGGAACATCGGCAAGATCACAGGCCGCGATGATGGGTCTTTATGATCCTGAGCGCTTGAAGGGTCCTCGCAAAAATATCTTCAACGAAAAACGATCGAACAAAGACACCGTCCATATTAAGTGGGAAGATCTGGATGATCAGGTCAGTGCTCAGTTGAAAAAGGGCCGCGTGGCAGTTTTGACGGGTTCAATTGCAAGTCCGTCGACTCGTTCGATTATCAATGAATTCAATCAGGCCTTCGGTGGCCGTCACTACGTTTGGGAGCCTTTGAATCTTTCTGACGTGGCGGAAGGCCAGCGTTTGTCCTATGGACAGGCGACGGTTCCTCACTACCATTTTGATCAAGCGAAAATGATGGTTTCGATTGATGCGGACTTCTTGGGCGCTTGGCATATGCCCGTCACCAACAACCGAAATTTCTCAAAGGCCCGCAAGAACATCGAAAAAATGGCGCGTCTGGTGATGTTCGATTCGAACTACTCTTTGACCGGAGCGAATGCCGATATTCGCTTCAAGATTAAGCCCAGCCAACAGCTGAAAGTGGCATTGGGACTGGCCCACGAGCTTTCTAAGCTCGGTGCTTCAATTCCGGGCGGTGCCTCAGCGAAAGCTCTTCTCGATCAACACACGAATGTCGCTGCGGAACTTGGGATCGACCCTGCGGTCTTCACGGAAGTCGCGAAGGATCTTTGGGCGAACCGCGGTCAAAGCTTAGTGGTGGCCGGCGGACTTCCGACCATGACAGGGGACCAGGTCGGTCTTCAGGTTGCTGTGAACCTTTTGAACAGTCTTCTTGGAAACGATGGCAAGACCGTTGAAACTCAACGGGGTTGGACTTCGGCTCAAGGTTCTTGGTCGGATCTTTTTGAACTTGTCGACGCGATGAAGGCGGGTCAGATCAAGACTTTGATCATCCACCGCACAAATCCGTTCTACGCTCTTCCTGAAGGTTTCGGTTTCAGCGACGCTTTGAAAAAAGTCGACATGGTGATCTCGACAGGCGATCGCATCGACGAGGTTGGGGATCAAGCTCACTTTGTGGCCCCCGATAATCACGCGATGGAAAGCTGGGGCGATGCCGAGTTCACTTCAGGTCTTTACTCGATCCATCAACCTACGATTCGCGCGCTCTGGGACACGCGTTCGTTCCAGTTGAGCTTGATGACGTGGGCGTACCTTGCGAACCAAGGACCGAAGCGTCTTTTGGCGTATGAAACTTACTACGATTATTTGCAAGCCTACTGGCGCGAAGAACTTTATCCGAAGCTTGGCAAAGGCCAAGGTTTTGAAGCGTTCTGGCAGCAGGTTCTCAATCAGGGTGTGATCGGGGCGTCTCCTGAGGGCGGCTCTTCACGATCTTTCCGAGCGGAAGCTTTGGCCCGGTTGACGGCGCCGGCTGCGAAGACGGGTCTTGAGCTCGTTCTCTATCCAACAGTGCAATTGGCGGATGGACTTCACAGCAACATCGCGTGGCTACATGAACTTCCAGATCCTGTGACCAAAATCACCTGGGACAACTACGCAAGTCTTTCCTTCAACACAGCTGAAAAGTTGAAGTGCAAAGAGGGCGATGTCGTGAACGTTTCTGTTGGCAGCGTCGAAATGGCCTTGCCGGTTCACATTCAACCCGGTCTTCACGATGACGTCGTGGCGGTGGCTGTCGGTTACGGCCGCACCAAGGCGGGATCGATTGCAAATGGTGTCGGACAAAACGCTTACCGTTTTGCGCAGATTCAAAAAGCCGGTCCTGTTTTCTCCGGCCTGACTGTAAACTTGAAGAAGTTGGGTGAGCATGTGCAGCTGGCGACAACGGCGGGTCACCACTCGATGGAAGGCCGTCAGATCGTCGTTGAAGCGACCATTAAGGATTATGAAAAGAATAAGGCCGCGAACATCCATCGCCATCATCTTTGGTCGATCTGGAGCGGTCACCAGTACAACGGTCAAAAGTGGGGAATGGCGATCGACTTGAACACCTGCACGGGCTGCTCGGCCTGCGTGGTTGCGTGTAACTCGGAAAATAATATCCCGGTTGTCGGTCGTAAATACGTTCTTCAAAGTCGTGAAATGCACTGGCTGCGAATCGATCGCTACTACAAGGGAGATATCCAAAATCCTGAAACGGTTTTCCAGCCTTTGATGTGTCAACACTGTGACAATGCGCCTTGTGAAACGGTTTGCCCGGTTCTGGCGACTGTTCACAGCGACGAAGGCACAAACGACATGGCCTACAACCGTTGCGTTGGAACTCGATACTGCTCGAACAACTGTCCTTACAAAGTTCGCCGCTTCAACTGGTTCAACTTCCGTAAGAACATTCCAGAGCCTATGCACCTGTCTTTGAACCCAGATGTGACAGTTCGTCAGCGCGGGGTCATGGAGAAGTGTACATTCTGTATCCAAAGAATTCGTGAGACTCGTCAGAAATTGAAGGTTGAAAATCGCGCGTACAAAGATGGCGACATCAAGACCGCGTGTCAGCAAGCGTGTCCGTCGGATGTGATCGTGTTCGGTGATATGAACGATCCGAACTCGCGTGTTTCTCAAGCTTTCCGTGAAGAGCGTCAGTACGGTCTTCTGGAAGAGTGGGGCACGAAGCCTGCGGTTCGTTACATGACGAAGATTCGAAATGTAAACCGCGAAACACCAGCGGACGCGGGCCACGCAAGTGATCACAAGTCGGACTCACATGAGTCCAAAAAAGAGGCCCAGACGACCCAAGAAGGAGGTCGCGTATGATGAAGCGTAACCAACTGGTTCTTGGAAATAAAACTCTGAAGGACATCACCGATGACATCTGTCTTCCGGTCGAGACGCTGCCCTCGAAGGGCTGGGTCGCTCTGTTCTTAAGCGCAAAGACTCTTTTGATCTTCTACGTGATCATCTTGGGAATCATCATTGCGACAGGAATGGGACTCTTAGGCGTGAACCATCCGAATGGATGGGGAACGATGATTATCACGTTCGTTTTCTGGATCGGGATCGGGCACGCAGGAACTCTGATTTCGGCGATCCTATTCCTGTTCCGTCAAAAGTGGCGAACCTCGGTGGCGCGTACAGCGGAAGCGATGACGGTTTTTGCGGTTATGACCGCGGGCCTTTTCCCGCTGCTTCACACCGGTCGTCCTTGGTTGGACTTCTGGCTTTTTCCTTACCCGAACCAACGGGGCCCGCTGTGGGTGAACTTCCGCTCGCCTCTTCTTTGGGACGTTTTTGCGGTTTCGACCTACGCGACGGTTTCGATGGTCTTCTGGTACATCGGACTGGTTCCTGATTTTGCGACCATTAAGGATCGCGCGAAGAATAAAATTCGTCGCGTGGTTTATGGGGCGTTGTCTTTGGGATGGCGAGGAACGGCTCGGAACTGGAGCCACTACGAGATGTTGTATCTGATCCTTGCGGGTCTTTCGACTCCGCTGGTTCTTTCGGTTCACACGATCGTATCCTTTGACTTCGCTGTCGCGACGTTGCCCGGATGGCACACGACGATTTTCCCGCCGTACTTCGTTGCGGGCGCGATCTTTTCAGGGTTCGCGATGGTTGTGACGTTGATGACTCTCGTGCGAATCGGAATTCCGCAGTTTAAGGACTACATCACGATCGATCATATGGAAGTGATGAATAAGATCATCATGGCCACAGGTTTAATGGTTGGTTACGCTTACGCTTCGGAGTTTTTCATTGCTTGGTACTCAGGCAATATGTACGAGCGCTTTGTCTTTATTAACCGAGCTTTTGGACCTTATGGTTGGTCCTACTGGGTGATGGTCACCTGTAACGTTTTGATCCCTCAGGTTTTCTGGTGGAAGGCTGCGCGACGAAGCATTCCGATCATGTTTGTGGTCTCGATCTTCGTGAACATCGGGATGTGGTTCGAGCGTTACGTGATCACGATCACGTCACTTCACCGGGATTTCTTGCCTGCGGTGTGGGGACAGTACGCTTGGTCTTTCTACGATAGCGCCGTTCTGTTCGGAAGCTTCGGAATGTTCTTAACTCTGTTCTTGTTGTACCTACGACTTTTCCCTGCCGTTTCGATTGCGGAAGTGAAACCTGTTTTGCCGGTAGGTCGTGAAGGAGGGCATCACTAATGGCTCGTAAAAGACTTGGCGGTTACGCTGGAATTTGGACGGACGAACATAAGGTGGTCGAGGCCGCTCGAAAAGTTCGCTCGATGGGTTATTCGAAATTTGAAGCCATCTCGCCCTATCCTGTGCACGGAATGGAAGACGCTTGTGGAATCGAGCGCTCTCCGATTCCTTACATCACCTTTGGGGCTGGCATGGCGGGCTTCGTGTTTGGACTTTGGTTGACATGGTGGACGTCCGCTGTGAATTGGCCGATCAACGTGGGGGGAAAGCCTTTCTGGAGTCTTCCCGCTTTCATTCCGATCATGTTTGAGCTGACAGTTCTTTTTGCGGCTTTGTGCTCAGTGGGCGCTTTGTTTTACTACTGCAAATTGCCTCAAGTGGATCCTCCGGTGATCGATCCGGATCTTTCGTCTCACAAGTTTGCGATCTTCGTTCCTGAAAACGACACGGGCTACGACGAAGCGAAGCTTGCGCAAGTTTTCAAAGAACTGGGCGCAATCGAGACGAAGAAAGTGGCGGAGTACTAAGATGAAATCCTTCCAATTATTAACACTCTCGATTGCAACTCTTCTGGTGGTGGGCTGTTCCGATAAACGAAAGCCCAACATCGAATTGATTCAAGATATGATGGAGATGCCCTCGGTGAAGTCCCAGGAGTATGATCCGAGCTCGCCGAACAATTCGGGCTCTCGCGTTCCGCCTGAGAACACGGTTCCACGCGGATTCCAGCCTTATCCTTATGGTCAGGATTTTGAGGGCGCAAAAGCCAATCGAAATCCGATGGCAGGCCAAATGGAATCAGAGATCTTGATCGCGGGACAGAAGTACTACAATACGAACTGTCTGGTGTGCCACGGTGTGGACGGCGAGGGGGCTGAAAAGTCTTCTGTGTCGCAGTTCATGGCGTTGAAGCCCCCGACGCTGTTGTCGGATAAGGTTCGAAATTGGTCCGATGGCCAGCTCTATCATGTGATCACGATGGGGCAGGGTGTGATGGGTCCTTATGCGGCTCAGATCCCGCAGGCGTACCGATGGCAAGTGGTGAATTACGTTCGCTACCTCCAAAATAAAGCGAAGAAATAGGATAAATTGATATGGCAGCATCCAATCACGCACCCGAATTAAAAGTTGAAAAGTTTGTCACGCCCGTGAACCTGAAGACGGCCACATGGGCCCTGATGGGAATCGGCTTGATCACGTTTATTATCGGCATCCTGCGCGCGCCGGAGCGTCTGTGGCCTGCGTACTTGACGGCGTTTTTCTACTTCTCTTGCTTGGGCCTTGGCGGACTCTTCTTCGTCTCGATCCAGCACATTTCAAAAGCCGGCTGGTCGACAAGCATTCGCCGCTACTCGGAAGCGATGACCTCTTTTATTCCATTCATTTTGGTGGGCGGTTTGGTGATGCTGTTTGGAATGAAGATTCTTTTCCCCTGGGCAAACCCCGAGGTTTTGGAAAGTAACCCGATTGTCGCAGCGAAAACCGGGTATTTGAACATCGGTTTTTTTGTCGCGCGATTGATTCTTTTCTGTGCGGGGTGGTTTGCTTTCAAATGGGTCATTGTTGGGAATTCTTTGAAGCAAGATCAAAACGGGGACGAGTCGCTCACCCATAAAAACGTAGGACTTTCGATCGGTTTCATTTTGTTCTTTGCCATCTCGTTCACGCTTTTCAGCATGGACTTGATGATGAGTCTTTTGCCAACATGGTATTCAACCATCTTTGGCGTTTACACCTTCTCAGGTCTTTTCCAATCTTCGCTTGCAGTTTTGGCCTTGATTATCATTTTCATGCGTCGCGCGGGCTTCGTAAAAGGGTATGTGACGGTCGAGCATCAGCACGATGTCGTGAAGTTCATGAAAGGCTTTACCGTTTTTTGGGCGTATATTGCCTTTTCACAGTTCATGCTGATCTGGTACGCGAATATCCCTGAAGAAACCGAGTATTATCTGATGCGCTCTCAGAACGGCGGATGGATGGGGATCTCGATGGCTCTGTTGGTCTTCCGATTCATCATTCCGTTCTTGGCTCTGTTGCCACGGAACTTGAAGCGAAATGATAACCACGTCATTTTGATCGCGATTGTGATTTTGATCATGCAGTACGTGGACATCTACTGGATGGTGTATCCGAACTTCTTCCACGGTCATGTGACTTTTGGATTCATGGAGATCGGAATTTTTGCAGGCTTCGCAGGACTGTTCCTGTATGGGCTCACAAAATTCTTCCAGCAGCATAACATCGTGGCGATCAAGGACCCTCGGTTACATGAGGCGATTAGCCACCATGTGACTTACTAGGTCTGCGCCGTAGATGGGGGCTTTGCCCCCATTCGATTTCATTCGAGGGCGTATTCAGCGTTCAAATTGCTTATCCACAAATAGGTGTGACACCGTCAGGATTGATAATTCGCCCCCGATAAGGCTTTGAGACTGAAAGGTGACAAAAAAATCACCTCATGAGAACTTCTCTCATACCACAATGGCGCTCAGAGCTCCCGAATTTGGCCCCGAACCTGGCAATGAGTCGAGAAGGATCCCACAAGGGAATTCATCCCCCCTTCGCCGTACGACAGAAAAAACTCGCCGGGTCGGGGTCCTTTTTGAAGCTGAAGTTCAATATCCAAAAAACGACCCGAATTTTGTCGGGATCGATCTCTTAATCGCAAACTTGTCGTCGACGTTACACACTCCCAGATTTCGCCCGACTGCAGTTGAGACGGGTAGAGAGCAAACGAGGCAAATGGCCAAAAAGCTCCACCGGCTTCAGGTTTCAAGCCCTCCTGCTTGGAGCTGTTGAAACGAGGGCGAAGTCGAGGTTGCTGGCTCTGATCTTCTCGACGAATCGTCAAATCGGTCGAGCAAGACTTTTGGGGCGAGCCCAAAACACTTCCGGTGAACTCAATCTTTTCGCCGTCGCGAACGCCCAAAAATTGCTGAACACTTTGCAGGCAAGACGCGGATGCCAAATTCGCAACAAGTCCCAAGCCGAGTGCCAAAACAATCCCTTTTGTCATAAAACCTCCCACAGCTGGGTTTGATCCTTAACACAATTCCGGACCCCCGAGCCATCCTACGATGGCCGGATTGATCATTTTACGCTTCCAAAGTTGATCTTTGCTCTTTAAATGCAATTGGTTTCGATCTGGGGATCCTTAACAGCCCTTGTTTTCCCTGCGATAAACCTTTTTTCATTGCTCCGGATGCCACTTTGCATTAGTTTGAAGAGAATGAGTCAGTCTCTCTCTCAGTTCAGTCTTCTCAGTCTTCGAACCTCTTTTTCAGCCGCAATGTCTGAAACCACATTTTAATCCTATGGCGAACATTTCGATTTTTCTGCCGGATCAGTCCGTCAAAACTTTTGATCATGAACCTTCAGCCCTTGAAGTCGCGAACTCCATTGGTCCTCGTTTGGCCAAAGAGACTCTCGGTGTGCGAGTCAACGGCTCGCCCGAGATTCAGGATTTCCGTCTTCCTTTGAAAGATGGCTCGAAGATTGAACTCATCACAACAAAAAGTCCGGAAGCCAACGAAGTCATTCGCCACTCCGCTGCGCACGTCATGGCTCAGGCCGTTCAGCGCATTTGGCCTGATGTGAAAGTGACGATTGGTCCTGTGATCGACAATGGCTTCTACTATGATTTTGATTCGCCCTTTCATTTTACCGAGGAGCACTTCGAGAAAATTGAAAAGGAAATGCAAAAGATTGTCGATGCCAACTACCCCCTTGTTCGCCGGGATGTGGAGATCAACGAAGCGATTTCGATCTTTCAAAAGATGAACGAACGCTTCAAGGCCGAAATCATCCAAGATTTGAAGAGCAAGGGTGAGAAGACCGTCGGTCTTTACGATCAAGGGGACTGGTTTGATCTATGCCGCGGCCCTCACGTCCAAAGCACGGGTCAAATTAAGGCCTTCAAACTTCTGTCCGTTGCCGGAGCCTACTGGCGTGGGGATGACAAGAACCCCATGCTCCAGCGAGTCTACGCGACCGCCTTCATCGATAAAAAAGAGATGGAACTCTATCTCAAAAATCTTGAAGAGGCGAAAAAGCGCGACCATCGTAAGCTCGGAAAAGAGCTCGGCCTTTTTGTGTTTCATGAGTGGGCACCGGGATCCCCGTTCTTTACGGGCAAGGGAAGTATCGTCTACAACGAGCTTCAGCGTCTGATGCGTGACAAGTACCGTGAGTACGGTTACCAAGAGGTGATCACGCCTCAAATTTTTGACGTCACTCTTTTTAAAACTTCGGGCCACTACCAGAACTATAAAGACAATATGTACTTCATGAACACCGAAGAGCGAGACTTCGGTGTGAAGCCCATGAACTGCCCTTCTCACTGTTTAATTTTTGGAAGTAGCCATCATTCTTACAAGGATCTTCCTTTGCGAATGGCGGACTTCGGTCGTCTTCATCGTTATGAAAAGTCGGGCACCATGCATGGCCTGACTCGCGTGCGAACTTTTTGCCAGGACGATGCCCACATCTTTTGTACTCCTGATCAGCTGGCTGACGAGATGGTCAAATTCATGACTCTCTTGAACGAAGTGTACGCGACTTTGGGAATGACTAATTACAAGATCGGTCTTTCGACTCGTCCCGAGCAGCGCATGGGGCGCGAAGAAAACTGGGACAAGGCCGAAGCCGCTCTTGAGAACGCGATGAAGAAGTTAGGCATTCCCTATCACATCAATCCTGGGGATGGGGCCTTTTACGGTCCGAAACTGGACATCCAATTCGTCGATGCTTTGAATCGGCCTTGGCAGCTGGGAACTCTTCAATGTGACTTCAGTCTTCCTGAAGCGTTTTCACTGAAATATGTCGGCGAGGACAACAGTGAACACACGCCTGTGATTCTTCACCGGGCCATCTTAGGATCGCTTGAGCGCTTCATCGGTGTCTACCTGGAGCACACGGGTGGACATCTGCCCACATGGCTTGCGCCGACTCAGGTCGTGATCCTGAACGTCACCGATCGCGTAAACGAGTACTGTGAATCCATTCAGAAAAGGCTCTTCGAGCAGGGCGTGCGTGTCGAGTTCGATCGCAAGAACGAAAAGCTCAATTATAAGATTCGCGAAGCCCAGCTTCAAAAAATCCCCTACATGATCATTGTCGGAGATCAAGAAGCGCAAAATCGGAAGATCTCTGTGCGTTTAAGCTCGGGGAAAACTTTGAATGGCTTAGAATCTGATTCTTTTATTCATCAACTTGTGCAAGAAATTCGCACAAGGACACACTCATCAACTTTTACGGATGCGACCTAAGGAGGTATCCCATCGCTAACTTTGAGCGTAAAGATTTTAAGGGCGGAGGCGGAAATTTCCGCGATAAGAAACGAAATCAAGACGGACTTCGCGTCAATCGCGACATTCGAGCCCCTCAGGTCCGCTTGATCGATGATTCAGGCCAAATGGTCGGAGTCATGTCAGTTCCTGAAGCCCTGAGAATTGCCGAAGACAAAGGCTTGGATCTGATTGAAATCGTGCCGAATGCCAACCCTCCCACTTGTAAAATCATGGATTACGGCAAGTACAAGTATGAGAAGAAGAAGCAAGAAGCAGCGGCTCGCAAGAAGCAAGTGATCGTTGTGATCAAAGAAATCCAGATGCGACCGCGAACGGACCAACATGATTTCGAGACCAAGATGCGCCACGCACGACGCTTCCTTCTGGAAGGCGACAAAGTGAAAATCAATATGCGTTTCTTAGGCCGTGAAATGGCTCACCAAGAATTCGGTCAGCAGCTCATGAAAAAAGCGATTGAGTCGATCATGGATCTCGCCGTTGTCGAAACTCAGCCTAAGATGGAAGGGAAGCAGATGTTCACGCTGCTCGCTCCCGATCCGACAAAGATCAAAGATTACTTGAAGGCCCATCCTGACGCTGTGAAAAAGGCTCAAGCCGCCGCACCTGGCGAGCTCAAGCCCGAAAAAGAGACGGAAACAACAGAAGAATAGAGATTTCTATCGTACCACCGCAGCGGGCGCAGCGGTGGTGACCGCAGGGGCTGCTTCAACAGTCGCAGCCTCTTCAGCCTTTTTATTCAAGTAATTTAAATAGTGCGGAAATAGCCCGTTGTCGACACGCTTAGGATTAAGAGCGTCAATCTGCTTCTGGTAAGCGGCGTAGAATTCCGGGTCTGTATTTTTGGAATTCAAGATCTTCTGGAAAATCTCTTCATCCCGTCTTTTCTGGTCAAAGAAGAACTGATCATAAATCCTTTTCGCCAAGGTGTCCTTCTGTTGAGCGGTCAGGCGAACAATCGTTCCCTTTCCGTAGTTCAGATCGGCCCAAGCCTGGAAGAGAGGATCCTGCGCGTACTTCAGAGCTACTTTTTCAGAGGGCATCAAGATATCAAATTGGCGTCGGACTTCTTCTTGATACTCTCTTTGTTTCTTCGGATCCAAGCCCGCCAAAACCATCATTTCGCGAGTGATCACATGAAGACCCTCTTTATCGACATGGTCAAAAATGTAATGACCCACGCCAGGTTCGATCACAACTTCGGCTCGAAAGAAAATTTTCTTGAGAGGGACCGAGATATCGTAAGTGTTGTCCCCAACGGGTAGGAAAGTCACGGGGTCAACGGGGGCCGGGACATACTCTTCCCGATTTCCGCTCAAGATGCGAATGCGAAGATTTGGATTCACTTTCGTTGGATCGGGAAGTTGTCCCTTATTCCAAGCGAACTGGTGGCTCATATTGCCAGCCCACTCACCACCGGCCACATTTTCTGCAACGTCGCCGCCAAATTTCATGTTCTCTGTGTAGTTCTCATACCAATGATCAAGCTCTTTAGTGAAGCCGGCCGGATTCCAAGCGCCGACTTCGTTGACGTCTCGAGGAAAGCGAGTCACATATTCCAAAATGACGTCTGGACCAAAAGAATGTCCCGCAAGAACAACAGGCTTCCCGTACTTCTTCAGTTCCAGAACAATCGAGCGAAGCCAATTCATGAAGTGCGGTGATTTTTGAAACTCTTCACCTTTGGGACCGTTCGCGTGGAAGGGGAGATCCACGGCCACTCCGCTTAATCCGATGTTCGCAAGGACGTTCATGTTAACAAGATAGTTTCGTCCGCTGGACTTCATCGTTCCCGAGCCATGGATAAAGAGAAAGACCTTCTTCGCCTTTTCGTCGACCAAAGGAATTTGGCCCTTGGCATTGGGATGACCGGTGGCGGTGAAGTAAAACTGAGTCTGAAGAGTTTCATGATAAAAGCTCTTCACGCTTCCTAAGGTTTCTTTCCGCTGGAGCGCTTGAAGGTAGGAGCGATCATTCTTCCATTGGACATCCGATTCGACCTGCTTACGATCCACCAGAACCGCTTTACAACTGATCGGGGCGGCAAAGGCCGAAGGGGTCATGATCAGTAAAGATGACAGAGCAAAGGCTTTCGCCAAGACGACTCTTGAATTCATAACTTCTCCGCAACGCTCTCCAAAAATTAAGATGTCGAGCCAGGCTGATGCAGGAAGGAGGCCTAGAAATTTGGCCCTTAGAACGCAATAAGCCGCACTTCAGCGTCAATTCTCTCAAAATAGGACAAAATTTGCTAGGGGGTGGAGCGGTTGACTCAAGACTCTAGAGGTTTCTGTTCTAGCCGATATAAAGGGTATGTCCGCAACCGCCGTCCTGTTCGTCTTCGCCTCTTCTTTTGCGTTTGGCTTTTCGTCTAGCCATAAGTGCGAGGTCCAATCTTCTCAGTTGAATGTGCTCCGTGGGCTATCGGATCGAATCCAGTCCGCCAATCGAGTCTCACTTGAATGTGCTGAGGCTGAAGTTTTTGAACCCCTTTTTTCAGCTTATCGTCGGCAAAGCCTGGCGAAGTCGCTGTGTCAAAAGAGCGCCCCGTGTC